>JAUSCK010000291.1 GCA_030651035.1 Elusimicrobiota bacterium | reverse complement strand
TCTTGCCGGAGCCGGATTCCCCTACTATGCCCAGCGTCGTATTTTTTTCCAGCGCCAGCGAAACCCCGTCCACCGCGGTGAAGAGCCCGCCGCCGGAGCTGAAGAGCCCCCCCTCTTTGCGGTAGCGCTTGGTCACGTTTTCTATATTAAGGATGACAGGCATAAATTAATAATAGCAGAAATTTCATCATCCGGGCTGAGGAGGAGTGGCCGCAAAGATTGAACATGGATAAACAGGATGAACAGGATTTTTATCTCCTTTTTTTATCCTGTCTATCTTGTTCATCGATGTGAATAATTAATTTCTCCAACTCAACCCGGGCCCGCTGCGCCAGCATTTTGAGCCGCGCCTTTCGCCCGTCCTGAATTCAGGCGGCTCCTGCGAGCGGCATTTCTCCAGAACCTCGGGGCACCTCGGCGCGAAAGGGCAGCCCGGCAGGTCGTCGTCGAAACTCGGGGGCAGACCTTCGATCGTCTTGAGCGGCTCGCCCGGCCTGTCGCTCATTTTAGGCAGCGAGTTAAGCAGGGCGCGGCTGTAGGGGTGCGCGGGGCTCCTGAAAAAATCCTCCGCCGGCCCCCTCTCCATCACGCGCCCGGCGTAAAAAACCAGCACGTAGTCCGCGCGCTGCGCCACTATGCCGAGGTTATGCGTTATCAGGGCCAGCGCCATGCCGCTCTCTTTCTTCAGGGAGTCTATCAGGTCCAGTATCTGCGCCTGCACGGTGACGTCGAGGGCGGTGGTGGGCTCGTCGGCTATGACCAGGTCCGGGCCGCAGGCCAGCGCCATGGCTATCATGACGCGCTGGCGCATGCCGCCCGAAAAATTATGAGGGTACTGGCCAAGGCGGTTCTTAGCGTCGGCTATCCCCACTTTTTCCAGCAGCTTTTCGCAGGCCGGCAGGGCCTGGGCGTAAGAAAGCCCTTTGTGCTCCATCAGCGGTTCCGCCAGCTGCAGGCCTATGGTCAGCACGGGGTTGAGCGAGGTCATGGGCTCCTGGAAAACCATGGAGATCCCCGCCCCGCGCACGCCGCGCAGCTCCTCTTCCGTAGCGGCCGCCAGGTCTTTGCCGCCGTAGAGCACGCTGCCGGAGTCTATCTTCGCGCCGGGCGGCAGCAGCCGCACCACGGAGAGGGCGCCTATGGTCTTGCCCGAGCCGGATTCCCCCACGATGGCCAGCGTTTCACCGGGGTAGATCCGGTAGCTTACCCCCCGCAGTATCCTGGCGGTCTCGCCGTCGCGGGAGACGGACACCGAGAGGTCCCTGACGTCGAGCAGCGGCGCGGTTTTTTCCGTCATCTTAAGGTCTCGGCCCCGTTTATTTTAAGGCTTTTGAACCTGGCGAAGGCGCCCTGCGGGTCACCGCCCGCGAAGCCGCCTATGAAAAATTTCTGCGCCGGGGCGGCGTCGGCGACGGCGGCGTCCAGGCGGAAGACCGGGATGAACTCCTTCCTGTTCATGGTGTAGGAAACGGTGAAATAATTTCCGTCGCGCTCGAAGCGGAGCACCTTGAGCTTTTTCGGCAGCGCGAAAAGGTTCCCCCCCGGCAGGTAAAAAAGCGCCAGGCTGTCGTCCTGGGGCCTGGGGCCGTTCTGGCGCTGCACCAGCACTTTAAGTGAGGCCGCGGCGCTGCCCAGGGAAGGCCTGGCGGCTTCCCCGCCCAGCCAGATGCCGTAGGAGAAGCGCTTCATCTGGCCCGGGGGAATTTTAAAATCCGCCTCAAGGTCGGCCTGCCATTGCCGGCCCGAAAGCTCGCGCGAAAGGATCAGGCCCGGGGAGTAGCCGTCCGAGGGCTCGTCGCGGGTGTCGTCCTGCCGGGCGGCAAGACGGTAGTAAAGTCCGTCGTGCTTGACCTCGCTGGCGCCGTATTCGTCGTTCCAGCCTGTCCAGGTATCCCAGTCGTCAACGGCGTAGGCGCCCTTCTTGAACATGGCCGGGTTTATGCACCCCGCCGCGAAAGCCGCGGCCAGGGCGGCGCAGGAAAGTTTTATTAAAAGTTTCATTCTCGAAGCAATTTGTAACTACTCAGCTTGCCGAACATGATTTTAACCGCAAAGAACGCGAAGAAAATCTGACGAAGATAACGGAAAACGAATTATTCACATGGATGAACAGGATGGACAGGATAAAAAAAGGAAACATAAAATCCTGTATATCCTGTCTATCCATGTTTAAAATCCTTCGCGTTCTTTGCGTTTAATCCCGGGCAGCTATTTATTATAAATAATTTATCCGCCTGCCGCTATTGAATCATCCGGCTCTCCGGTAGTATAATAAAGTATGGGCGCTAAGCAAAAAGGAAATAACTATGGTAACTGGACTTGTACTTGTAAAACTCCTGCCGGGCAAGGAAAAGCAGACTCTCGGCAAGCTGAAGGGGATCCCGAACGTGGTTCACATGTCGGCCGTGTTCGGCCGCTGGGACCTTGTGCTTGATATGGAGACGGACGACCTTCCGGCGCTTTCCAATATAGTCGTGCAGCAGATCCGCTCTATCCCGGGCGTGCTCTCCACCGAAACGCTGGTCACCACGTCGATATAAAAATGTAACTGTAAAAACTTACTGCATTTCACCGCGGAGGCGCAGAGGTCGCAGAGAAAAGAGTGAGTAGGACTGATTAGGAATACGAATTAATATTTTTTCATCTGAACACTGCTGTGTCGCTTCGCTCCACTCTGCGACCTCTGCGCCTCTGCGGTGAAAATAACATCCGCTCTGCGTCCCATATATGTTTAGGTCAATAATTACCTGTCTTCTTCTGGCTTTGGCCGCTTCCCCGGCTTCGGCCCAGCTGTTTCTCGGAGCGGAAGTGGGGCCCGACGCTTTTATGAAATCGGATTCGGCCAAAATAGACACGGCCGGCGAGGACGCCTTCGCCTGGGCGCTCAGCTCCGAAGTAAGCAGCTCCACCCTTTACGCCGTTTTCGAATCCACCACGCCCGAGAGGGAAATGTTTAACTACCTGCGGGGCGGGGTCTACAGGCAGGAGCTTGCCGCCCTGCTGCTGCTGTCCGAGAAAACTTCGGTCCCTTTCAAAAAACTTGCGGAGGAACTGCCCAAGGCCGGCGGGTTCAGGGGCCTTGCCAAAAAACACAAAGCCGACGCCATGGGGCTCTTTGAGGCGGCCGGCAGCCTGAAGGCCGCCGCCGACCTCCGGCTGCCGCTTTTTCTTTCAGTATCTACGGCCCCGGCGGCTCCCGGCGTCCGGGTTTCGAGCACAGCCGCCCTCTCCGCAGATGAAAAAAAATAGCCCCCTCGCCTCCGCCGCTCTGGCCGCGCTGCTGCTCTGCGGCCCTGCCCTGGCCCTGCGCGTGCCGCAGGGCGCTTCCCGGGCGGAGCTGACCCTCCCGGACGGTTTCACCGTGCAGACCGAGCTTGCGCTCACGCCGGAAGCCCAATCGAAAGGGCTTATGTTCCGCGATGAGCTGCCCCGGGACAGGGGCATGCTTTTCGTGTTCGCAGGGATGGAGGTCAGGTCCTTCTGGATGAAGAACACTTTTATCGAACTGGACATGGTCTTTCTTGACGCCGACCTGAAAGTGACCAGGGTTTTTCACCGGGTGCCGCGGTCAAGGCCCGGCCAGCCTGAAAGCGAGGTAGCGCGGGTTTCAGCGCCGGCCGCCTGCGTGCTTGAGCTTCCCTCCGGGTCCGCCCGCGCCCACCGGGTCAAGCGCGGCTCAAAAATAAAAATTTCCTTTAACCGCAAAGAACGCAAAGTAAACGCAAAGGACGCGAAGAAAATCTGACGAAGATGACGGAAAACAAATTATTCACATGGATGAACAGGATGGACAGGATAAAAAAAAGAAAACATAAAATCCTGTATATCCTGTCTATCCATGTTTAAAATTCTTTGCGTTCTTAGCGTAAACCCTTTGCGCCCTTTGCGGTTAAATTAGTCTCCCTGTTTCTGCTGGGCCTGCTTCATCATTTCGGCTATGTCCGGCATCCCGGCGCCGCCTTTGGGCAGCCCCTGCTTAGCCGGAGCCGCGGTGCCGAAGGCCTTTATCCCCTGCATGCGGGGTATCGCCGTGCGCTGCTGAAGTTTTTTTGAACCCCGCCTTTTGCCCGTGACCGCCGGCGGGGTTTTTTGAACGGTTTCCAGCATGGCCGGTTCTGCCGCGGCCGTGGCCGAGGATCCGTCCGCCTCGTACACCGGGTTGGCCTTCTTGAACATATCCAGTGAATCCCCGCCCGGGTTTCCCGACCTGGGCCCAAGGCTGCGGCCGGCGGCGGCGGCGCCCTTTTCGCTTTTGAAAATATCGCCCTGTCCGGAAGATTGCGGCAGGGAGTCGGAGTCTTCCTTGATCAGGAATTTTATGCCCAGTATGATCGCGGCTGTCAGCAAGGCGCACAGCAGGAGCAGGATCGCCGGGCTGAAGCCGCCTGCGATTTTTGTCCGGTTATAGGAGCTCATAAGGTTTACACTCTCGGTTTATGAGTTTACTACTAATATGCCCGCGGTTTCAAACACAAGTATTTCTTTTTATTGTAAGATAATTGCTGATATGGGCATCTGGAACAACGCTTTTAAGATCACGGAGCCGCCGGAACCCACTCCTGAGGAAAAAAAACTGCTGGATGTCCTGGCGGAAAAGGTCAGGCGGCGGGGGCTCGGCGAGGTTGCCGCCTTCACGGTTGAAAGCACCAGTCCGCTGCACAACCTGGGTGCGCAGGGTATCACTTTTATAGAGCCCGCGCTTACTATGCTCTTTAAGAAAGAAGACGTGGAAAAGTACAGGGCCCTGCTGGAGAACAGCAAGGCCGTGAAATATTTGGTGAACAGGCTGAACTCCGAACCAGAAGAAAAGGAAGACCCCGATGTCAAAAAATGACCTTGAAGTTATTATAGCCACAGACTGCGGCAGCACCACCACAAAAGCCATCCTGATAGAAAAGAAAGGCGACACCTACCGCCAGACTTTCCGCGGCGAAGCCCCTACCACCGTCGAGGCCCCTTTCGAGGACGTCACCAAGGGCGTGCTCAACTCCATTACCGAGGTCGAGGAGCTGTCCGGCCGCAGGATCCTGGACGGCGAAAGGATAATAACGCCGAACAGCGGCAACACCGGCGCCGATATTTACGTTTCCACCTCCTCGGCCGGGGGCGGCCTGCAGATGATGGTCGCCGGGGCGGTGAAAGCCATGACCGGCGAATCCGCGCAGCGCTGCGCACTGGGCGCCGGCGCCATAGTGATGGACGTGCTGGCTTCCAACGACGGACGCGCCGACCACGAAAAAATAGAGCGCATACGCCAGCTGCGCCCGGACATGCTGCTGCTTTCCGGCGGCACCGACGGCGGCACCATCACCCACGTGGTGGAGCTCGCCCAGTTCCTGAAGGCCGCCGACCCCAAGCCGCGCCTGGGGGCCTCCTACAAGCTGCCGGTGATCTTCGCCGGCAACAACAAGGCCCACGCCCAGATAAAAGAAATACTCGGCGACCGCACCGCCCTGATAATCACCGAGAACCTGCGCCCGACGCTGGAAAAAGAGAACCTGATGCCGGCCCGCCACAAGATACACGATATTTTCCTGGAGCACGTGATGCAGCAGGCCCCGGGCTACCCGCGCCTCATGAAGATGGTGGGCGCCCCCATCATGCCCACGCCGGCCGCCGTAGGCACCATGACGGAGAAATTCGCGAAGGCCAATAAATTCAACGTCCTGGCCGTGGATATAGGCGGGGCCACCACCGACGTGTTCTCGGTGTTCTCCGGCGTTTTTAACCGCACCGTCAGCGCGAACCTGGGAATGAGCTACTCCATCTCCAACGTGATGGCGGAGGCGGGCCTGGCGAACATCCTGCGCTGGCTGCCCTTCGACATGGACGAGCAGGACCTGCGCAACCGCCTGAAGAACAAGATGATAAGGCCCACCACCATCCCCCAGACGGTGGAAGACCTGCAGATAGAGCACGCCGTCGCCCGCGAGGCGCTGCGCCTGGCTTTCGACCAGCACAAGGCGCTGGCCGTGGGGCTGAAGGGCGTGCAGCAGGAGCGCTCCATCTCCGACGCCTTCGACCAGACTTCCTCCGGGCAGAGCCTCATCAACGTGATGCGGCTGGACTACGTGATCGGCTCGGGCGGCATCCTCGCCCA
>JAUSCK010000038.1 GCA_030651035.1 Elusimicrobiota bacterium | reverse complement strand
TTTTTTTCTGGAAGAAAATGTTCTTTTCCGGCCTCATGCCGGCCGACGGCAACACGCTGCTTAGCGTCTATCCGGACTGGCGCCTCGGCAAAAACTTTTTCAGCGGCGCTCTGCCGCCGCTGTGGAACCCGTTCAGGAATCTGGGCGAGCCGTTCCTGGCCGATCCGCAGACCGCCATTCTTTATCCCCTGACCTGGCTCACCTTCCTCGGCGGCTGGTCCGCTTACTTCAAGGTCTGGACCGCGGCGCACACGCTTCTGGCGGGAGTTTCGGCCTACCTGCTGGCCAAGCGGCTTTTTGGCGACAGGGAGGCGGCTTTTACGGCCGGAATGCTGGCCGCCTTTAACGGAATGATGATAGCCCGGTCGTCCATTCCCGGCCATTTCGCTGCGCTTTCGTGGCTGCCGGCCGCCGCTTATCTCTTTATTTCCGGCAGGACGGTCCTCCTGGCTTTAAGCCTGACCGCGCAGTGGTTCGCGGGTTACCCGCCTTTTTCCCTGATTACTTTAGCGGCGCTGGTCATGCTGCTGCCTTTGACGGAGAAGCCGGCGGAAAGCGCCCTCCGCCTGGGCAAGGCTTACCTCATTTTTTTCTGCCTTGCCGCAGTCCAGCTCCTGCCCTTCCTTGAGATGCTTAAAGGCTCCTCCAGGGGGCTGCTGGTGGATTCCGCTGCCGCTTTCGCCTACTCCATCCCGCCGGACGAACTGCTGAAAGAGCTGTTCGTCCCGTTCTGGTACGGTTTTTTCCCGCTGAGCGAGGGCGACCCGGCGATGGTGAATTTTTATTTCGGCTTAGCCGTCCCGGCCGCCGCTCTCCTGATATTCTTCAGGAAAAGGGAGAAAGCCCGGCTGTACGTCCTCGCGGTCCTCGCCTTCGCGTTCACTTTGTGCCTGGGCGGGAAAAACCCGCTGTACGCCTTCCCTCTGCTGAAAGTGTTCCGCTATCCGGCTAACTGGCTGGCGCTGGCGGCCCTTTTCGCGCCGCTGGCCGCCGCGGCCGGCTTCAGCGCCGTTAAAAGCCCGGTTTGGAAAAGATCTCTGGCGCTCGTCGTCGCGCTGGAACTTCTGGTCTACGCGCAGTTCCGGCATAAGCTGTGGGTGGAGCCGGCTTTTTTTTCGGACAGGCCCGCCGTCCTGGCCGGCTGTCCCGCCGGGAAGGGGATCTTCCATTCGCCCGCGCTCAGGGAAAAAATGGAAAAAGGTTTTCAGCTGGGCAACGCGGGGGACGCCCTTCTGCTGAGGGAGACGGCGTATCCTTCCTACGCGACGGCCTTCGGCTTCGGCGAGCTGGGAAGCTACCAGGTCCTGACCTCCAGGAGGGCCCGGGCATATGCCGCCCGGGTAGAGGCGGCCGGCCCGGGCTCCCCGCTGCTGGACTATGCGTCCATAGGCGCGGTCATTACCCTGAAGACGGACCTTTCCGGAAAGGTCATCCCGGAGCCCGCTGTTCTCACGAACCCGGACGCCAAGCCGTTCTGTTTCCTGGAGCCGCCCGGCGGGAAAATAGAAATAGAGGAAAAACGCCCCGGCCGCCTTAAAGCCGGCGTCGAACTGGCCGCGCCGGCGGTGTTCGTCCTTTCGCAGGCCGCGTACCCCGGCTGGCGGCTGAAAGTGGACGGCAAAAATTCCCCGCCGGGGATCTTTGAGGATTTTTTCCTTTCCGTGCCTCTCCAGCCCGGCCGTCATACGGTGGAGCTGCATTACGTGCCGCTCTCTTTTATGGCCGGCCTCCTCATCTCGGGCCTGGCCGCCGCGCTTCTTTTGTGGGCCGGCGTTTCGCGGAAAAAGCGCGGCCCGCGCGCCCCTTAACCTCCCCCGGGCGGCATTGCCGGTCCGTCCGCGAACGCAGGTTTTGTATAATTTAATTGATTTCAAGACAGGCAAAGGAAGCGTTACTCCATGCAAAGCCAACAGATACGCAAAAGTTTTCTGGATTTTTTCGCCAAGCAGGGCCACCCCGTGGTCAAGTCCAGCCCGCTCATTCCCGAAGGCGATCCCACGCTGCTCTTTACCTCGGCCGGCATGGTGCAGTTCAAGCCGTATTACCTCGGCCTGAAGACCGACATGAAGCGCGCGGCCTCCTGCCAGAAGAGCTTCCGCACCACCGACATAGACAATGTGGGAAGGACCGTACGCCACGTGACCTTCTTCGAGATGCTCGGGAACTTCTCCTTCGGCGATTACTTCAAGAAGGAATCCCTCCTCTGGGGCTGGGAATTCCTCACGAAGGAAATGGGCCTGCCCGCGGAAAGGTTCTACCCATCCATCTATAGGGGCGGCGTGGCTCCCCGCGACGAGGAAGCCCGCGCCATCTGGGAAAACATACTCCCCAAGAACCTGCATTCCCACATATTGGAGCTGGGGGACAAGGATAATTTCTGGGCGATGGGCGATACCGGCCCGTCGGGCCCCTGCTCCGAGGTTTATTGGGACCGCGGCGAGAAATACGACCATAAAGGCTGCGCCGGCCCGGGCGCCTGCGATTGCGACCGCTACGTAGAGATCTGGAACCACGTCTTCACGCAGTTCGACAAGCAGTCCGACGGCACTTTCAAGCCGCTGCCGCGCAAGAACATCGACACCGGGATGGGCCTCGAGCGCCTGACTTTCGTGGTGGAGGGCAAGGAATCCCCGTTCGAGACTTCTCTTTTTCAGCCCATAATGCATGCCGCCTCGCGGCTGCTGAAGGCTGAGCCCGGCTCTTCCGTAGAGACAACCTCGGCTTTGCGCATTATCAGCGAACATCTGAGGGCGTCCTCTTTCCTGATCGCCGAGGGCATACTGCCCTCCAACGAGGGACGGGGCTATGTGCTGCGCCGCCTGATCCGCCGCGCCGCCCGCTACGGGCGCGTACTCGGCGCCAAGGACCCCTTCCTGCACAAACTGGTCCCTTCCGTCCATGAGATATTCAGGGACGTTTATCCCGAAGTGATCTCCGCCGAGAAACAGATCTCCGCCGCGCTTAAATTCGAGGAGCAGGGCTTTATCGAAACCCTGGAGACCGGGGAAAAATTCCTGGCCGACCTGCTGGAAAGATACCCGCGCGGCGTTCCCGGCGACGAGGCCTTCAAGCTTTACGAAACCTACGGGTTCCCCATAGAGCTGACGCGCGAGCTGGCGCTGAAAAAGAACATCCCGCTGGACGAGAAAGGCTTCGAGGTTGCCCGCAAGGCCGCCCAGGAAACCGCACGGGCGAACTGGAAGGATTCCGGCGAGAAGGACGGATTTATTTTTCAGACGGCCGAGGAGAAATTCCCCGCCACCGTTTTCAAGGGCTATGACACAACAGGAACCGACTCCGTTATTCTCGGCTTGCTGGACCTGAAGGGGAATATGGTCGACTCGCTTCCTGCCGGTTCTGACGGTCACGCTGTCCTGGATGTCACGCCTTTCTACGCCGAATCAGGGGGACAGGTAGGCGATACCGGTGATTTGCTTTTGGGCGGGGTCAAGGTCGCCGGGGTCGCCAACACACAAAAACCTGTGGCTAAGGTGTATTTCCACTATGTGAAGCCCGTAGCCGCCCTGAAGGCCGGCATGAAGGTTCGCGCGGAAGTTTCCACCCTGCGCCATAATACCGCCTGCAATCATACCGCCATCCACGTGGTGAACGCGGCGCTTAAAAAAGTTTTCGGAGAAAACACCCGGCAGGCCGGCTCCGAAGTGGACCCGCACAGGTTCCGCTTCGACTATACCATCACCAAGACCCCTTCCAAAGAGGAGATGGCCGAGGTAGAGAGGATAGCGAACGAGGCAGTAGGCCGCAAATACAAGGTCCTGAAAATGGAGCGCCCGCTCAAGGACGCCGCCAGCTTTGGCGCCACCACCCTGCTCGGCGAGAAATACCAGGACCCGGCGCGCTTCGTGCTGATAAATAAAGGCGGCTGGGACTCGGCCGGCGACCATTACAGCCTTGAGCTCTGCGGCGGCACGCATATAGATTCTCTCGGCGAGCTGGTGTTCGTCAAGATACTCAAGGATTCCTCCGTTTCGCGGGGCGTGCGGCGCATAGAGGGCGTGGCCGGTCCGGCCGCCGTGGCTCACCTCACGAAACTGGCCGGGTTCGCGGAAACCGCGGCTTCCAAACTTTCTATTCCTCCGCAGGACCTGCCCTCGCGCGTGGACCAGCTGCTCGAGAACATCAAGGAGCTGAAGGCCGGAAAATCGAAGGCCGCCCCGGCGGCTTCGTTGAAAGAAGGCCGCCGCCACCTGGTAGAGGGGATAGACGGTTCCGGCTCCAGCTTCCTGATCTGCGACGCCGGCGCGCTGGGGATGAAGGACCTGCGCGAGCTGTCGGACGAGATCAAAAAAGACCTGAAGTCCACGCTGCTGTTCATTTACTCCAGGTGCGAGGGGAAATTCTCTTTCATCATTACCCATACGGGGGACGTGAAGGCCGACGCCTCGGCCATAGCCAAGAGCGTGGCCGGCGTGATAAACGGCTCGGGCGGCGGCCGCAAAGACTTCGCCCAGGGCGGGGGGGAGATCCCCGCCGACCTCCCGGCTTTTGAAAAGAACGTTGTGGAGATCGCCAAGAAGCATGTTTAGGTTGCTGACGCCTAAAGAGTATAATGTAAGTTACGGTTTTTTGATGTTTTAACGCTTTGTTCCCGCTCTCTTTAACGCGCCCGTGGTGAAATGGATATCACAGGAGCCTCCGAAGCTTCTAGTGCAGGTTCGATTCCTGCCGGGCGCATATAGCTTTCTGATACTGTTGTCGGGCAGGAATCGAACGCTCTGTATCCCGCGGTTCGAGTCACGGATAAACCGCATAGCGGTTTTCCGCGACCCCGGCTCGGCAATTTCGCTGCATAAGAAATTGCCTGCGCCTTTCGGACCGGACGCACAGCATAATTATGCTGTGCTCTAAAGCCGGTCCTCACCTGCCGGGCGCAAGGTTACTAGCATGCCAGCAATCCCCGAATGAACTTCGAAGAAGAAATATCACTCCTGATCAAATCCCGCTATGCGCTGGTGCTGGTCGACGCCATAGATGAGAATTACATCCTGGGGCAGCTTTACAACGTGGCGCAGGAACAGGGTCTGACTTTTTATTCCTGGTCGCTCACCAAGGGCCTGCGTATAGGCAAGAACGAGAATTCCTTCTATAAGACCGGCGATCCCGTGGCCATGCTGCGCGTGGCCAACGACCTGATAAAAGACCCGCACAGCGCCATTTTCGCTTTCTCCGACTTCGACCGCTTCATGACCGACGCCGCGGCGGCCAGGCTTTTCAAGGATCTGCTCAACCACATAAAGGGCACCCCCACCACGGTCGTGCTGCTGGGCAGCGAGGTCAAGCTGCCGCCTGATATGGCCCCGCTGGCCGCGCGCATCTCGGGCGGGTACCCGGACGAGATGCAGATAATGGCCGAGGTGAACAAGGTGATAGCCGAGTACAGGCTGACCGCGGAGCACCTGGTCGTGGACATGCCGCCGGAGGCGCTGCGGCGCGTGGTCAAGACCCTCAAAGGCCTTTCCCTGCAGCAGGTCAGGAACGCCGTCAACCTCTGCCTGCTCAAGGACAGTTGTTTCGACGCCAGCGATATCTCCACGATAGAGAAGTTCAAGAAAGAGGCCTTTGACCAGGACGGCGTGTTGGAATATTTCGGCTCCGAGCAGGTGGATTCCATCGCCGGCTTCGGCAACCTCAAGCGCTGGGTAAGCGACCGCAAAAAATCTCTTTTCAGCGACAGTCCGCTGCCGCCGCCCAAGGGCCTGCTGCTGCTGGGCGTCCAAGGCTGCGGAAAATCGCTGGCGGCCAAGGTCATCGCCGGCGAGCTGGGCATACCGCTTTACCGCCTGGACCTGAACCGGCTTTATTCCAAGTACATAGGCGAAACCGAGGAGAACCTGCGGAAGGCGCTGGCCACCGTCGAGCGCCTGGCCCCGGTCTGCCTGTGGATAGACGAGATAGAGAAGATCTTCGCCTCCTCCTCCGGCGAGATAGACGGCGGCGTGTCTAAACGCGTGCTGGGCACCATGCTTACCTGGATGCAGGAGCGCAAGGACCGCTCGTTCATCGCCGCCACCTCCAACGATATCAACAACCTGCCCCCCGAGCTGCTGCGGAAGGGCCGCTTCGACGAGATATTCTTTGCCGACCTGCCCGACGCAGCCGCGCGCGAAGGCATAATAAAAATCCACCTTGAAAAGCGCGGCCTGGACCCCAAGCTGTACGATCTGCCCGGCCTGGCTTTGAATTCGGAAGGCTTCAGCGGCGCTGAGATAGAGCAGGCCGTTATCTCCGCCCTTTACAGCGCCTCCGGCTCGAACGAAATAATTTCCTCGAAGCACGTGCTGGAGCAGCTCAAACTTACCCGCCCGCTTTCCGTTATAAAAGCCGAGGCCGTGGATTTTCTGCGCAATTGGGCCAGGGAGAGGAGCATACTGCTGGTGTAGGAATAGCACCGGGTGAGCGGTTTTGACAAAGAAAAAATAATTAAATATAATTAATTCCGTCATGTAGTCGGAAGCAGGTAATTTAAAGGCACCCTAAGCGCAGCAACCTTATGCTCCTAGCCTACGCCTCCATCCTCGCCCTCCTCGTCATAGCCACCCTTTTTGCCGGCGGTTCATTGTTCGCCTCTTTCCTGGTCAATCCGAGGGTCAGGGACACGTTCAAGCATACCGCCTATGAATGCGGCATGGAAGCCGTCGGCACGACCACCGTTCAGACCAATATCAGGTTCTATACCTACGCGCTGCTTTTCGTGATCTTCGACGTGGAAGCCCTTTACCTCTTCCCCTGGGCCGTCGTAGTGCGCTCCATGGGCGCTATAGCCCTGGTGGAGATGGCTATCTTCCTCGGTATCCTGGCGGCGGGCCTGGCCTACGCCTGGAAAATGGGTGCGCTGCAATGGGAATAGTACTCGATAATCTTTCCAAAATAGAGAGCCTGCCCGGCGGCGGCCTAGCCCTCGCCACTTCCGATTCCCTTATCAACTGGGCGCGGACCTCCTCGGTCTGGCCCCTGACTTTCGGCCTGGCCTGCTGCGCCATAGAGATGATGGCCGCCTACGCCTCGCGCTTCGATTTCGAAAGGATGGGCGTTTTCCCCAGGCCCACCCCCCGGCAGGCCGACGTGATGTTCGTGGCCGGGACCGTGTCTAAAAAGATGGCGGATCCCATCATAAGGATATATAAACAGATGCCGGAGCCCAAGTTCGTCATCGCCATGGGCGGCTGCGCCAATTGCGGCGGGCCTTTTTACGATTCTTACGCCGTGGTAAAGGGTGTGGACAGGATAATACCGGTGGATGTTTACCTTCCCGGCTGCCCCCCGAGGCCTGAAGCCCTCATGTACGCCGTAATAAAGCTCCAGGAGAAGATGCGGAAGATGACGGTAAAGGGCGGCTTGGGCGCGACCCCTCTCCAGGCAGCGGGCTCAAGGAAATTAATCTGATGACAGCGGACGAAATTCTCGCCAAGCTCCAGGCCTCTTTCCCCGGCCTTGTGAAATCCGAAGCGCCGGTGAAGGAATACCCCACCTGGACGGTCCCGGCTGAATCTGTGCGCGTTGTATTCGAGCGGCTCCGCTCCAAATTTTCCTTCGACTACCTCGACGTGGTGACCGCCACGGATTGGTCAGGACCCATTAATCCCAAAGGCTACCCGCAGTCGCCCGCCGTCGCCGCCGGCGCGGCGGCCGCCCCTTCGGCGACAGCCAAAGACATTTTTGAAGTGGTCTACCTCGTTACCGCTCTTTCTACCGGGATGCGGCTCTGCCTGCGCTGCGAGATACCCAGGAAAGAGGGGGCCTCGGTCCCCAGCCTTTACGGCATCTTCATGGCGGCTGACTGGCAGGAGAGGGAAGTTTACGACATGTTCGGCATACATTTTGAAGGGCACCCTAACCTGAAAAGGATACTGACCATGGAGACGCAGCAGGGCTATCCTTTAAGGAAAGATTACGAGCATCTTCCCGATAAATTCGATTAAAATGACCAAGGAAACCCCCACGGCTATAAAGGCCGATCAAATGTTCATCAACTTCGGGCCCCAGCACCCGAGCACGCACGGCGTGCTCAGGATAGCCCTTACCGTTGAAGGCGAAGTAGTCATTAAGGGCGACCCCGACGTAGGTTTCCTCCACAGGGGCATGGAAAAGCTTTTTGAGGCCAGGACTTATTCCCAGGGGCTCATACTCACCGACAGGCTCGACTATATTTCTGCCACGCACAATAACCTCGGCTATTGCCTGGCCGTGGAGAAGCTGGCCGGCATTCAGGCGCCGCTGAGGGCCCAGTACATCAGGGTGCTCGCCTCCGAGTTGAACCGGATAGCCAGCCACCTCGTTTTCTTCGGCACCTTCGCCGTGGACATGGGCGCCTTTACCCCCTTCCTTTACGCGTTCCGCGAAAGGGAAATGATAATGGACCTTTTCGAGATGCTCTGCGGCGGCCGCCTGCTGCATTCCTATGTGCGCGTGGGCGGCGTAAGCGCCGACCTGCCCGCGGGCTGGACGGAGAAATGCCGCGAGTTCCTCAAGTTCTTCAAGCCCATGCTCAAGGATTACGATACCCTGCTGAGCGGCAACCCGATCTTCAGGAGCAGAACCGGGGGCGTGGGCGTCATCAGCGCGGACCGGGCCGTCTCGTGGGGCCTTTCCGGGCCTGTCCTGCGCGCCAGCGGCGTGAACTACGACGTGCGCAAGGCCGACCCCTACTGTGTGTACGCTAAAATGAATTTTACGGTGCCCCTCGGTAAGAACGGCGATTGCTTTGACCGGTATTACTGCAGGATGCTGGAGATGGGCCAGTCCGTGGAGATAGCTTTCCAGTGCCTCGACGCGCTCGCCGGCGCCGAACTCACCCCCGGAGAAGTAATGGCCAAGGGCGTCTCCAAGATGTTAAAAGCCCCGGCCGGCCAGGCCTACGCCCACATGGAAGCTTCCCGCGGAGACCTCGGTTTCTTCGCCGTCTCCGACGGCGGCCTGAACCCTTACCGCATGCACGTGCGCGGTCCCTCTTTCATCAATGTGGCCATACTGCAGGAAATACTGGTCGGCTGCAAGATAGCCGACGTGGTGGCCATACTGGGGTCGCTGGATATAGTCCTCGGCGAAGTGGACAGGTAAGCGCAAAGCCATGACTGAAGAAATTTTACAGCCCGATATTTCCGGACCGGTTTTCAACCACGCCAACGGCAGGCTGCTCATGCCGGAAACCCGCTACTGGCCCACCGACATGTGGAAAAGCCCGTGGAGCCTGCCTACCTACAGGCGCGGCGCCGCGGTGCTGGCCGGGCTGATCACCGGCGGGGCGGCGGCGGCCTGGTTCCTGGGGGAAATAGGCCCGAGGCTCGCTCCCGTTTACTCCTTTATTGAAGCTTATGCGCTGGCTTACGGCGTGCCGGCTGTTCTCATCCAGATATTCTGGACCTTCATTAAAGGCGGCATACTTCTGCTCGCGCCCCTGGTGAACGCGCTCTTCGCGGTCTGGTGGGAGCGGAAGATCTCGGCGCATATCCAGTCCCGGATGGGCCCGATGTACGTGGGCTGGTGGCACGGCGTCCTGCAGACCGTCGCTGACGGCATCAAGCTTTTTCTCAAAGAGGACATAGTTCCCGACTGCGCCGATAAAATAGTGCATTGGCTGGCCCCCGTGGTGGTAGTGATCCCCGCGATCCTGGTTTTCGCCCCGGTCCCTTTCGGCAACGAACTCGTTTTCGCCGATATTGATATCGGCACCGTCTATGTTTTCGCGGTGGGCGGCGTCTCCGTGATGGGGATAATAATGGCCGGCTGGTCCAGCGGCAATAAATTCTCGCTGCTGGGCGGTCTACGCTCCGCGGCGCAGCTGGTCTCCTATGAACTGCCTCGCACCTTCGCCGTGCTTCCCGTGGTGATGCTGGCCGGCACGCTGAATATCGCCGAGATCGCCGGCTTCCAGGCCGGCTACTGGGGCGGCATAATCCCCCGCTGGTTCATTTTCTACCCGGTCGTGGGTCAGGTGGCTTTCATAGTTTTCCTCATAGCTTCCGTCGCCGAGACGAACCGCGTCCCGTTCGACATTCCAGAAGCGGAATCAGAGCTGGTGGCCGGCTTCAATACTGAATACTCCGGCATGAAATTCGCCCTTTTCTTCCTGAGCGAGTTCGCCTACGTCCTGCTTTCCTGCCTGCTGATGGCCGCCGTCTTCTTCGGCGGCGGGGCGGCCCCGCTGCCTTTCCTGGAATTCCTGCCCAGCTGGGCCTGGTTCCTCTCCAAGGTGCTTATCCTGATGTTCTGCTTCCTCTGGTTCAGGTGGACTTTCCCTCGGTTCCGCGTGGACCGGCTGATGGACTTCAACTGGAAATTCCTGCTCCCCGTCAGCCTGCTGAATATCGCGGCCGGCGGTATCCTGATCTGGCTTTTATCATGAAGAATTATATCGACTTCGCGGCCGACGCTTTCTGGAACACGCTCAAAGGGCTTTGGGTCACGCTCAAGGTTTTGTTCCTGCCCGCTATCACGGTGCAGTATCCGACCGAGAAAATAGTCCCGTACCCGCGCTTCCGCGGGATGCTGGCCTATGACGCCGAGGCCTGCATCGTCTGTGGGATGTGCGTGAGGGCCTGCCCCTCCAAGTGCATCGCCCTCGCCAAGGCCGCGCCGGCCCCCGCCCCGGTCCCGGTGGAAGGCCAGCCTGCCGCCCCCGCGGCCAAACCCAAAATAGCGTGGTATACCCTGGATTACGGCCGCTGCAATTTCTGCGGGCTCTGCGAAGAGTCCTGCCCCACCAAACCCAAAAAAGCCCTCTGGCATTCGCTGGACTACGAGGCCGTCTTCAGCACGAGGGCGGAGATGGTGCGCAGTTGGAAGCGGGGGGACGATCTCTGGGGAACGGCCCGCAATACCGCCGAAGGGCAACTGGTCCCGGTCACCGACCAGATACACATACAGAGCGTACCGGTGAGGAAATGATAGAACAAATCGTATTTTACATGCTGGCGTCGGTCATCCTCCTTTCAGCCCTGGGCGTTGTGCTGTTGCCCGGCCTCATGCACAGCGCCCTCTGCCTTGGCCTGTGCCTCGCCGGCGTGGCCGGGATCTTCGCCTCCCTCGGCTCGGACTTTATTTTCGCCGCCCAGATCCTGGTCTACGTGGGCGGCATCGCGGTGCTGATACTTTTCGTGGTCCTGCTCGCCGGCAGCGCTTCCGACAAGGTCACCCGCCAGATAAACGAGGCCTGGCTGCCTTCGCTCCTGATCTGCGCGGCGTTTATCTGGTCTTTCCTGAGGATAACCGCTTACTTCGCCGGTATAACCGCGAAGTCCGCCGCGGCTCCTACCGTAAAAGCGATCGCGGCCCTGCTGCTGGGCGACTACGCTGTCCCTTTTGAGCTTATTTCAATAGTGCTGCTGGCTTCGATGACGGGAGCCGTGCTATTCGGAAGGAGAAAGGCCCAATGACGCTCTCCCACTACCTGGCGCTGTCAGGAATTCTTTTTGCCATCGGGCTTTTCGGGGTGCTTACCCGGCGCAACATCATCGGCATCCTCATGTCCATAGAGCTCATGCTCAACGCCGCGAATATAAATTTCGTCGCCTTCAACCGCTTCCTTTATCCCGGCCAGTACCTGGGCCACACTACCGTTATCTTTGTCATTACCCTCGCCGCCGCCGAAGTAGTGGTCGGCCTGGCCCTCGTGATGGCCATCTACAAGAACCTCAAGAGCATATATGTTGAGGACTACAATATTCTTAAGGGGTAAAAGAAAGCCGGGGGGTAAGGAAATTAATGAAAATAATACTCTGGTCGGTTTTAATGATTTCTGTTCTATGTCCCGCAAGCTTTGCCGCTTCGGACTCTGAAGTGTCCAAAAGCCTTGACAAAATGGCGAAGGAATTGGTTTCCGCCTATCAAACCGCTAACCCGAAAAAGCAGAAAACCACAATGGCGATACTGCCGTTTAATACCAGCGAGGAGCTGGCTAAAAGAAAAACAGGTAACGCCTTGGCCGAGCTTTTAACTCATAGTTTCAGAAAATATCCTAATTTCGCTCTGGTGGAAAGGGTGGACCTCAATAAAATCTTTTCCGAACTTAAATTAAATATGTCAGGCGCAGTGGATCAGGACGAAGCTTTAAAAATAGGGAAGCTCAGCGGAGCAAGCTTACAGGTTCTGGGCAGCATGGAAAAAATCGGCTCAAAATATAATATAAATGCCAGAATGGTCCAAACAGAGACAGGCGATATTGTGGCTACAGCCTTTAAAACCGTTCCCGCCAGCCTCTTTGACGAGGAAGCTAAATATTATTTAGTGGATGCGCCTGTTCCCAAGACACAGGCAATAGGGATATACCTGGGATATCTGCGTAAATCTAGCGACTTCCAAAAATCAATTCCCACTATAGACAGTTTAGGATCGACCCTTATGGGAACCGATCTGAGGCTAGAACCTCTATCTTATGCAGTAGGAGCGAGATATGACCTTTCTTCTAAAATACAATTTGATTATATTTATTACGTTGTAAATTACAAGATGAGTGTGCAGGCTGAAGCTCCAATAAGCGGAATTGATACAGATTTAGATTCTACTCTTAGCCTTAAAGGTTCCCGGTTTTTAGTGGCCTATAAACTGCCATTCAGTAAAAAGATAAATTCGTATTCAGGCTTCGGGGTTGCCGTATACACGCTGGAAAATGTTGCTAGTGGCATAATAACACAGGGACCCGGGGGAGGTAATCAGAATACTGTGTCAAGCGTTCGTCTTGCTAAGAATTCAGCGACCGTCCCGGTTTTTCACGAAAGGCTTGAGTATCGGCCTCAATCAAGAATAGCTGTCGGGCTTTCAATCACTTATGAGTTGGGCAAAAAGCAACGTTTTTCTGTTGTAGGCCGGAAATTCGGCGTATTAAGCCAATTCCATCTTG
Organism: Elusimicrobiota bacterium; assembly: GCA_030651035.1. Lineage (GTDB taxonomy): Bacteria > Elusimicrobiota > Elusimicrobia > Elusimicrobiales > UBA9959 > UBA9959. The sequence goes on along the minus strand of JAUSCK010000038.1, from coordinate 8,193 downwards.
AACCGACGATTGGTGTCTATTTCTAAGCGGGTTTCGTATGTGATTCAGTTTGTTTTACGGAGACTTTTAAATGCTGGAATACGTTTTCCTACTGCCGCTGTTAAGCTTCGCCGTCGCCGGGCTGATCCTTGCTTTCGGTAAATGGCTCCCGCTGAAGGGAGCTTCCGCCGGCATAGCCGTAGCCGCCTGGGGTTTCTCGCAGGCGTTTATGCTTTTTGTGAAAGCTATACAGGGAACCATTACTCTGCCTTATGAGATGTCCATCCCCTGGTTCAGCTTCGGCTCCACCCAGGCGACGCTGGGCGTATACATTGACGGCCTGACGATAGCCATGCTCCTCGTGGTGACCGCCGTGAGCCTCCTGGTCCAGATCTACTCAACGGGCTATATGCACGGCGACCCCCGCTTCAAGCGCTTCTACGCCTACCTCTCGCTTTTTACCGCTTCCATGCTCGGGGTCACCCTCACCAACAGCATGATGGTGTTCTTCATGTGCTGGGAGCTGGTCGGCGTCTGCTCCTACCTCCTTATCGGCTTCTGGTTCGAAAAGCAGTCCGCCGCTTACGCCGGAAAGAAAGCGTTCATCACCACCAAGCTCGGCGACCTCGGTTTCCTTGTGGGGCTGATGGTGCTTTTCTATGCTACCGGGACTTTTGAGATCTCCAAAATACTCGAGCTCGCCCATGCCGGCGGTATCCCGGCGGCGGCTGCCGGCGCCGCCGGGATCCTGCTGTTCCTCGGCGCCGCCGGTAAATCGGCCCAGTTCCCTCTTTTCATCTGGCTCCCCGACGCCATGGAAGGCCCTTCTCCCGTCTCCGCCCTGATCCACGCGGCCACGATGGTCGCGGCTGGCGTGTACATGGTCGCGAGGCTTTACTCGGTTTACGCGCTCTCGCCCGTGGCGATGGACGTGGTGGCGTGGACGGGCGCCATCACCGCGTTCATGGCGGCCTCCCTGGCCCTTACCTGCTTCGACCTGAAGCGCGTGCTCGCTTTTTCCACGGTCTCCCAGCTCGGCTATATGATGATGGCCCTCGGGGCGGGGGCGTACACGGCCGGCATGTTCCACCTGACCACCCACGCTTACTTTAAAGCCCTGCTGTTCCTCGCGGCCGGCTCGGTGATCCACGCCGTTCACACTAACGATATGCGCGAGATGGGCGGCCTCCGGCACAAGATGCCCATTACCTATATAACCTTCCTGCTTGGCACGCTGGCGCTGACCGGCATCCCTCCTTTCGCCGGCTTCTTTTCCAAGGACGAGGTCCTTGTAGCCGCGCTGGCCCGCAATCCTTATCTTTTCGCCATAGGCGCCATGGCCGCCGCGATGACCGCTTTCTATATGGCCCGCGCCCTCGTCATGACTTTCCACGGGAAGCCGAAGGACGCGCAGAAATACGACCACGCGCACGAGAGCCCGGCGGTAATGACGGGCCCCCTTATCCTGCTGGCCGCCGTCTCCGTTGTTTCAGGCTGGGTCCTTACCCGGCACGAGATGTTCGAGAAGCTTGTGAATTTTGAAGGCGCCCTGCCGTTCGAGCTGCACCATGTCTCGCACAGCGCTGTCGCGATCTTCTCCTCCATAGTGGCCGCCCTCTCAATGGCGCTCGGCCTCTGGCTGTACAAAAAAAGACCCGATATCCCCGCCCTGGTAAGGGAAACGTTCTCGCCCGTAGTGAATATGCTGGAGAAGCGCTACTGGCTGGACGCCTTCTTCCTGAAGCTGGTTGATATCGGCGATTACCTGGGCGCGTTCATGTTCAGCTTCGATTTCAACTTCCTGGACCAGATCGTCATAGACGGCTGGGCGTGGCTGACGCTGAAGCTCAGCAGGCTCCAGGCCTGGCTCGACGACCATGTCGTGGACGCGGCTGTGGACGTCACGGGAGCGCTCACCCTTTCCGCGGGCAGGATAACGCGCCTGGCGCAGACGGGGCTCATCCAGAACTATCTTCTTATTGTAGCTGTCGCCATTTCGGTTTTTGCAGCGATCGCGTTCGCGGGCTAGGCCTTAAGGCCGGCTGCGCCGACGCAAGTTTAGGAGAAATTAAACATGTCACTATTGTCCCTTATCGTTCTCGTTCCGCTGATCGGCGCGCTAGTCATCCTCGCCATCCCCGGCACCCGGATAAAACTGATACAAGGCGTCGCCCTGGCTTTCAGCGCGGTCTGCCTGCTCCTTTCCGGGCTGCTTTATCACCTTTTCGACACCTCGACCGCGGCGATGCAGTTCGTGCAGAAGGTCTCCTGGATCCCGGCTTTCAATATTTACTATTACGTCGGAGTTGACGGGCTTTCCGTGGCCCTCGTGATACTTACCGCCCTGCTTACCGTGCTCGCGATAATCTACTCTTTCAACATCACGCTCAGGGTCAAGGAATTCTTCTTCTGGTTCCTCCTGCTCGAGGTCGGCATGCTGGGCGTCTTCGTAGCGCTGGATTTCTTCCTGTTCTACGTCTTCTGGGAACTTACCCTCGTCCCGATGTACTTCCTTATCGGCGTGTGGGGCGGTCCCAAGAAGGAATATGCCGCCATAAAATTCTTCCTCTATACCCTGTTCGGCAGCCTGCTGATGCTGCTGGGTATCCTGGCGCTTTATTTCAATTCCACTCCCCATACCTTCGACATGCTGGAGCTTATAAACCAGGCCCGCCTGCTGCCGCTGACCATGCAGATCTGGATCTTCCTGGCGCTGTACGTGGGCTTCGCGATAAAGATCCCCGCCTTCCCGTTCCACACCTGGCTGCCGCTGGCCCACGTCGAAGCGCCCACCGGCGTCAGCGTGATCCTGGCCGGCGTCCTCCTTAAGATGGGCACCTACGGCATCATGCGCGTCTCTTTCCCCGCGCTGCCGCTGGCCACGAAATGGTTCCTTCCTTTTCTTATCGTGATAGCCGTGATAAACATCGTCTACGGCGCCTTCTGCGCCATGGCGCAGAAAGACCTTAAAAAAATGGTCGCCTATTCCTCCGTGAACCATATGGGCTACTGCATGCTGGGCATGGCGGCCATGTCGGCCACGGGCTTCAACGGCGCGGTGCTGCAGATGATCACCCACGGCCTCATCACCGGCTCTTTGTTCTTCCTCGTCGGGGTGATCTACGACCGGGCCCACACCCGCGATATCGACGCTTTCGGCGGCCTGGCCGCCCGGTTCCCGGTCTATGCCGGCCTGATGATAATACAGGTGATGGCTTCCCTCGGGCTTCCGGGCCTCGCCGGCTTCGTCGGCGAATTCCTCTGCTTCCTGGGCGCTTTCGAAGCCTGGCCGTACTACGTGGCGGTGGCGACCATCGGCATACTTGTGACCGCCGCCTTCTTCCTGCGCATGATAGAAAAAGTGTTCCTCGGGCCTTTCAACGAGAAATGGGCGGGTCTGAAGGATATGAACCTGCGGGAGCTGGTCGCGATAGTTCCGCTGGCGGTTTTAACCGTCGTTATCGGCATCTGGCCCAGGTTCTGCCTGGACCTGATAGATCCTACTATCACCTACCTGGTCGGGATCATTAAATAGCAGTCCGCTTATGTCAAACCTTATCCTCCTGAACCCTGAAATAATACTGGCCTGTGCGGGGCTGCTTATCCTGCTGGCCGGGGCCTTTATCGGCGAGAGCCGCGCAAAACTCCTTTTCCACCTGGGGACGATCAGCGCGGCGGCGGTGCTGGGGATGATAATAACGCAGGCCGCCATGTCCGCCTACGGGATGGGAACGATGTGGGTACTTGACCCCGGCGCCCAGCTTTTTAAATTCGTGATCCTCGCGGCCACCGTCTTCACGCTCCTGCTGTCCGTCAACTATTCCGCCATACAGCCCAGGCACATAGGCACCTACACCGCGCTGCTGCTCTGGGCCAGCTGCGGGATGATGCTTTTATCCGGCGCTCTGGATTTCATCTACCTGCTTATCTCCCTGGAGCTCATAAGCATCTCCTGCTTTATCCTGACCGGGTTCGAGCAGAAGAACCCCCGGTCCGCCGAGGGGGCGATAAAGTATTTCCTGATGGGCGGGCTTTCCACGGCCGTGACGATCTACGGCATCTCCCTGTTCTACGGCGCCACCGGCACGACCAACCTGCTTAACTACGCTTCCTCGGTCGACTTCCATTTCGGCGACCCCGCCTACGTCATGGGCATGCTTTTCATCCTCGTGGGCTTCGGGTTCAAGATCTCCATGGTGCCGTTCCATTTCTGGGCGCCGGACGCCTACGAAGGGGCGCCCACCCCCGTGACGGCCTACCTGTCGGTGGCTTCCAAGCTGGCGGCCCTGGGCGCGATGATGCGGATATTCACCGGCGTAATACCCCACTACGCCCTGAACATCACTTTGCTCATAGCGGTGCTGGCCGCCCTTACTATGACGCTGGGCAACCTGACCGCGCTGTTCCAGACGAATATTAAAAGGCTGCTGGCTTATTCCTCCATAGCCCAGGCCGGCTATATGCTTATAGGCCTCGTGGTGGCCGACCCTATCGGGAGAGAAAGCGTTTTTTTCTACGCGCTGGCCTACCTGGTGACGAACATGGGAGCTTTCGCCGTGGCGATGGTTGTGGCCGGGAAGACCGGCTCGTACGAGCTGGACGCCTACAACGGGCTGGCCAAGCGCTCGCTGGGGCTGGCGATAGTGATGGTCATGTTCCTTCTGTCGCTTGCCGGCATACCGCCCCTCGTCGGGTTCGTGGCCAAGTTCTATGTTTTCGCCTCGGCGGTCAATTCTCACCAGTTCCTGTGGCTGGCCGTTCTGGGCGTATTGAACAGCGTCGTCTCCGTTTACTATTACATGAACATCGCCCGCAGGATGTTCTTCACGGAAAGCAAGGATCCTTCCGCCGTAGAAACCGACATGTATACGGCGGGCGTGATCGTCATTACCTCGGCGGCCACCCTCCTGATGGGGCTTCTCCCCGAAACCTTCATGCGCATAGTCAAAGATTGCGTTTCCTTCCGTATCTGATATCTGCCGGCATTGGCAACAATGAAAGACCCCGCCGCGGTTTTCCCCGCTGAAAAGCGGCTCTTAACAGGCGGCCGGGCGCTGCGCGTCGCGCTGCGCACCCTCCATATCATCAGCTTTGCCGTATTGCTCGGCGGGCACTGGTTCAATACTCCCCGGGCCGAACTCCTGCCCTGGCTGCACTGGAGCGTTCTGTCCGGCGCGGGCCTGATGGCCCTTGAGCTGCGGGCCGGCTTGGCCTGGCTCTGGCAGCTCGCCGGAGCGCTAACGCTGGCAAAGCTCGCGCTTCTGTGCCTTGTTCCGGCGTTCTGGGAGCATAGCCGCGTTCTGCTGCTGCTGGTCGTGGCGGTGGGCTCTATCGGCTCGCATCTGCCGTCTTCGCTGCGGCATTTCGATCTTATAAAATTCCGGCCGTCCGATGAGCATTGCTCCTAATCTGGATTTTCGCAGCGGACCAATCCGTTATATTAGGTATGCGCTTGACTTCAGCAGCCACATTAAAAAACATTCATCGCATATAACAGGCGGCTCCTGACCCCTCCTCCTTTTTTATGAAAACCATTCTTGTTACCGAGCCTACCGGGTATATCGGCGGTCGGCTTATACCGCGGCTGCTGGCCAAGGGCTACGCGGTGCGCTGCCTGGCGTGCCACCCTGAGCGCCTTCTCGGGCGTCCCTGGGCCGGATATCTTGGGAAATGGGGGGGGGAATGAAGTATCCCTTTATCCCGCTTCGTAATTGCGTAAAACAGCCATAATCGCATAAGATTGTGGCTGTTTTTGTGATATATCCGCAAATATAGACACAATCGTGTGATAATTTGTTAGAATTCCTTTGGAGGGAATTATGATAATTCAATTTTCTGTTGAGAACTTTAGATCTATAAAGGATCGTATTTTTCTAAATATGAATGCTACCCGGTTTAAAGAGCATTCGGATAATATTTCCTTAATAGAGAATCATAAACTGAATTTGCTGAAAAGTGCGTGCATTTATGGGCCCAATGCCAGTGGTAAAAGTAATTTGGTGCAAGCCATGTCCTTTTTTTCGCAGTTTATTTTAAATTCGGCGCGAACACAGATCGGGGATGGAATCTCCGGGGTATCGAATTATAAATTCAGCACCGATACCGAGAAAACCCCGTCCACTTTTGAAATGGACTTTTTGATCGAAGGCGTTATTTATCGATATGGTTTTGAAGTTGATGCTACGAGGATTCATAAAGAATGGCTCTTTGCGGTTATTAATAAGAAAGAGGTTAAACTGTTTGAAAGGCGTGAAAAAGAGATAGAAACCACTTCGCATTTTAAAGAGGGAAAAGACGTTAAAGATAAAACCAGGGAAAATGCTCTTTTTTTGTCTGTCGTCGCGCAGTTTAATGGTGAGATTGCCGCTAAAATAATCAAGTGGTTTAGGCGCTTTGTTGTTTTGTCCGGGGATATCCGCGACAAAAGAAGCGTAGACAAGGTAATGAGGGAGAATCTTAAAGCAAGTTTGCTGCTTTTTCTGAAAGCCGCTGATTTGGGAATTGATGATATTGAGGTTAAAGAACGGGATTTCACCCCGGATGATTTGCCAAAAGAGTTTCCGGAGGAAATTCGGAAGCTGATCAGGAGTAGCCCGGAAAAGATTGTTGAAAAATACGCTAAGCACAAAAAATATAATTCTGAAAATGCTTTTGTTTCTTTTGAGTCGCTTCCTTTTGACTCGGAGTCGAAAGGTACCGGAAAAATATTTAACATGTTTGGGTATTTATATGATGCTTTGGCAGATGGGATGCCAATTGTTATTGATGAACTGGAGTCCAGTTTGCACCCGATGATAGTGGAATGGATTCTTAATTTATTTAATAGTCCCGGCAATAAAAACGGCGCGCAACTTGTTTTTACCACCCATGATGTTAATGTGTTAGATAAAAAATATTTTCGGAGGGACCAGATCTGGTTTATTGAGAAAGATAAATACGGAACATCTAGGCTATTTTCTTTGTCTGAATACGGGAGCAAGGTGCGGAATGATGCGTCTTTTGCGAAAGATTACATGTTCGGAAAGTATGGGGCGATTCCTGTTATAAAGAAGTTTAGGATAAGCCAGCAGAAGAAGATATGAACTATCGAAAGCGTTATCAGCGGCACAGTTCAGGGAGAGATTTTCGCAAGACTATACTGATAGTTTGCGAAGGAGAAAAGACTGAACCGTATTATTTCCAGGCTTTTGATACATACAACAAGGATAAGTACTATTTAAAAATTGAAGGGCTTGGATACAACACGCTGTCTTTGGTTAAAGAGACTGTTAGTTTAATACGGGAAGCGAAAAGCTTAAGACAAGAATATGAGCAGGTCTGGTGCGTTTTTGATAAAGATTTATTCTCCGATGCAGATTTTAATGGCGCAGTGGATCTGGCAAATGCCAATAAAATACAATGCGCGTATTCCAATGAGTCTTTTGAGCTATGGTTTATTCTCCATTTTGAATATTGGCAAAGCGCCTCGACAAGAGATGCTTATTGCGCAAAACTTGATGAGTTGCTTGCCAGTTACGGCGGATATTCAAAAACCAGCGACGAGATTTATGCAATCCTAAAAGGTAAACAGGAGATTGCGATCGGAAATGCCCGCAAACTTCTACAGGATTACGATGTTGGGGTTACGCCATCCAAGCAAAATCCTGCCACGACAGTGTTTTTATTGGTTGAAGCCTTAAACAACTTAAGAGCTTAGTCTTTAAATCTGCGGAGTTTTATTGCCGAGTAGTTCATTTTTTATGAAAACCATTCTTGTCACCGGGCCTACCGGCTATATCGGCGGGCGGCTTATACCGCGGCTGCAGTGTAAAGGCTACGCGGTGCGCTGCCTTGAGCGCCACCCGGAGCGCCTTGAGGGGCTTCCCTGGGCCGGCAGCGTTGGGATAATTAAGGGCGATGTTTATAAGAACGAGGGGCTGGAGGCGGCGCTGGCCGGGACTGACGCCGCCTATTACCTGGTGCACTCCATGGCCAAAGTTCCCGGCTTTGAAAAGATGGAGGAGGTTTCGGCTTTGAATTTCGCCAAAGCCGCGTCCGCGGCGGGCTGCGGCAGGGTGATCTATCTCGGCGGGCTCGGCAGGGAGGGGGAACAGCTTTCCAGGCACCTTACCTCGCGCCACCGCGTGGGTGAGATCCTGCGCTCTTTCGGGCCCCCGGTTACAGAGTTCAGGGCAGCCATAATAGTAGGCTCGGGCAGCGTCTCCTTCGAGATGA
>JAUSCK010000288.1 GCA_030651035.1 Elusimicrobiota bacterium | reverse complement strand
CGAAGGATAAGAAGCCGACTGCTTATTCGGAACCACGCTATACGGGTCGGCGGTCTCGGGCCAGAGACCGCTCCACCTTGAAAAGTAGGCGAGAGCCATAAAATGCTGGCCGCCAAAGCAAGGAGCGTAATCGAAGCCGCTGGTATCCTTTAGGTTATTTTCGGAAAAGTCCCAGGTCTCGCCGGTCTTAAGGCGCGATTCCACAGCCCCCACAGCCGAAAAAACCCAGCAACTGCCGCAGCTTCCCTGGTCTCTCATAGGGGTAACCTTGCCCAGGGGGCGAAGGTCGTATACCGGGTCATAAGCCTTTACCCTGAAGGATTTCGGGGCTTTTTTCCCTTTATCATGTGAAAGGTCCACCGGCGCCGGAATAAAGCCAAGGGAATGGCCGCTGTCGGTGGTGGACTTAGCCGGGACTTTCTTAAGCTTGTCGCGGTATTCGATGAACCGGGGATTAAGGGGCGCAGAGGATAAGGAGATTGATTGCGCGGACGCCGGTGCCGCGCAGAAAAGCGCGATGACGGCGGCGGTCTGGAAGATGTATCTCCTATTAATAGACATAAGCTTACACTGCTGTGCCGCGGAACACAACAAAAAACTTCACCGCCCCGTTCTACATACGGACTGTAGTTCGCCGTATTAAAACCCGCATTTAGGTATAAATGCGACCATTATTCGCTTATTATAGAGTCTAATGTACAACTTGACTAATGTCAATACCGGCTTTTCCCGGGTTTTTGCGGGTTTCGCTAAATATCCGGACTTTTCCCTATGAAGGGTGAGGAGCTTACAGCGTCAAAGTGTGATCTTTGTTACACCGGCCGGGGGGAGCCGCTTTAACCTGCAGGATTAAGGCTAATGCGTGTGGCGGTGGTGCAGGTCGGGCCAGTGCGGGTGGTCGTGGGCGTTTTCCTCGTGCCTGTGGAAGTGCGTATGCGGCTTTTCCTCAGCCCCCCCGTGATGGTCGTGGTGCAGGTCGCCGTGGCCGTGCTGGTGCGTATGCTCGGCTTCGGAATGCGAATGGAGGTGGCCGTGCTTTTCAGCGAGCATGAGCCAGACAGCGGCGAAAAGGAGCGCGCCGGAAACCGCCTGTACTCCGGAAAGGGTCTCGCGCAGGGCTAGCACCGAAAGGAGAACGCCGAAAAGCGGCGCTATCGAAAATATCAGCTGGCTCCGGACGGCGCCGAGCTTCTGCGCCGCGGAGATGTAAAAAGTGATGCTTAAGCCGTAGCACAAAAAGCCCACCAGCAGCGCTTTTGCCGCCGCGGCCGGGGAGGGCGCGGCTCCCGCCAGCGCGAGCCCTATAAGCAGGTTGGTGGTCCCGGCGCACAGCCCTTTTATTATCGTGCTCTGCACCGGCGACAGATCGTCTATCAGGGCGGTAAAATGGTTGTCGAATCCCCAGCAGAAACACGCCAGGGCCACCAGGGAGCCCGCGGTGACCCCGGCTATCCCCCCGCTGTAGGAGAGCAGGACGCCGGCGGACAGGCTTAAAGCCACGCTGAGCCAGCCGCGCTTGTCCAGGGAATCCCTGAAGATAAAATGTCCGAGGAAAGCGGTGGCTACCAGCTCCATGTTAAGCCAGATGGAAACGGAAGCCGCGGGGGCTATTTTTATCGCGCCCATCAGCAGCACAGGGCCGAGCAGGCCGCCGAAGACGACCATACCGATTATGTATTTATAGTTGCGCTTTCCGGCGGCAGGGGCCTTCCTGCCCGCGCCGAAAAGGGTCAGCACCGACAGGCCCGCGCCTGCGCCGAGATAGAGCAGGCCGGCCAGCAGGAAAGGGTTAAGGTCCCGTATAAGCGCTTTGCTCAGCGGGGTGGAGATCCCGAAAAAAAAGGCGGCCGCGACGGAGAGGACGACCGCGAAGGACTGTTTACCCATAAGAATAACAAGTTAAGCTGGTTTCAGGATTTGATCTTAGCGGGCTTCCGGAAGACGGTTTTATTGGCGGCAGGGGGCGCTTTCCGGGGGGCCGCCCTTCGGAAGGCGGCATTGTTTACCCTGCGGCGGACGCGGCGCCGGTGGGGCGGACGGCGCACGACCCAATACCTGGTTTTACCGACGTCCAGGTGGGTAAACCCTTTGTAGGGGTAATAGCCCACCCCGCCGGCGGCGAGTTTTTGGCCCGCTTTCTTCACCTTGGTGGAGCTGTAGCCCGGGATCTTTATGTCGGCGGCCCAGCCCAGCATATGCAGGCTGCGCTTCGCCGCGCCCGGGACTTTCCCGTTCAACTTTGGCGTGCGGTAGCCGCTTAAAAGCGTGAGGCCCTTTTTGCCGAATTTATCCTCCACCGCGTCCAGCAGCTCTATGAGCTTTACGGACATCCGGATCTCGCGGCCGGTGAGGCGGCAGCGCATCAAATGGTCTATTTTGGCCAGCTCCTCACCGTCGTAGGAGCCGTCTGCCAGGCGGTAGCGGGCGGTGAGTTTCTCCCCCGTATCGTTCCGCGTCAGGGTGAGGCTGCCGTTGCCGCCGAGGTTTACCGGCTCCGGGGCCTGCGCCAGGGCGCTGCTTATAAAGATGTAGGTCTCGGAGTCCTCGCCTTCTTCCAGGTCCCGCACGTCTTCTTCCGTAACCGGGGCGGTGTCCTTCTCCACGGAATAGTCCGGGATGTAGGCCAGCTGTTCAAGCAAGTTGGAGGACTTCAGCTCTATGGGTTCAAGCGCAACGGGGCCAAGCCCCTGCGCTCGCGCCGGGGCCGGTAAAATAGAAAGAAGAAGTGTGAAAATCAATGTATATCTCATGCGTCGAGGAGATATTTTACCAAAATAGCGCCGCGACCCGGCGATGTTTTTCGCGGGAGGTGACCATCTTATCGGTTTATGGAGCTTACAGCCCGGCTTTAACGGCGGCCCCGCAGGCAAAGATAGCGAAACCGGGGAATTTTAATTATTTACCGGCTGTGGTCACGCTGAGGGTGGCGTGTTTGACGCCTCTGACCGATTTAAGGGAATCAGCGAGCGCTTTGACTTTCGCGCCGGGACCTTTTACGGCGATTATCTCCAGACAGTTGTCATGGTCCAGGTGCACGTGCTGGGCGGAAATAATGATAGTCCCGTGGTCGTGCTGTATGTCCAGGAGTTTGTTGACGACCTCGCGTTTGTGGTGGTCGTAAACTATGGTTACGGCGCCGGCCACGGCCCCGCCCCTGGCGAAGGCATCGTTGACAAAATCCCTGCGGATCAGGTCGGCTATGGCCTTGGAGCGGTTGGAGTACCCCTCCGCCGCGATAAAGGCGTCGAACTTCCGGAGGAGTTCCCCCTCCAGCGAGACGCCGAACCTGACCAGCTTATCAGTCATAGTGTTACCTTTAGACAAATTGTAGCACATATCGGGCACGCGTAAAATCGCGGGTTGAGGAAAGCCGTAGGACCAAAGTCCCACGCGCGCATAGGCCGAATAACTCCGGCAGGGTGGGACTATGCGCCCATAAACGGAAGCTCATAATGGACTACTATTACAAGTGCCGTGCTATCTTAAATATTCAGGAGAGCTATTGATGAAAACAGTCAACATAAGCAAGCTGCTGCTGGCCTCGGCCTTCCTGGCCGCGCCCGCCGTTGCGCAGGACTTCGACAGCCTGCCTTCGGTAAAGGATATAGTAGCCCAGGCTATGACCGCAGAGGTTTCAGCCCCCCTCCCGGCCCTTCCGCAGGACGCCCGGACCACGAAAGAGTGGACGATAATGGTGTTCATGAACGGGAAGAACAATCTCTCCGAATATGTCATCAAGGACATGAACGAGATGGAGAAGTACGGCCCCACCGGGAACATAAATATCGTTACCCAGGCCGCGCGCATGAAATATACCGCGCCCTCCTATCCGGGCGGCGGCGGGGGCTATGACGATTACCCGTGGGGCGGCCCCACCGTGCCGCATCCCGGCTGGCCCAACCCTAACTGGAACATGCCGCCGATGATGATGAAGGACGCCGCCCGCGACGCTTCCACCGACTGGACCGGCGTGCGCCGCTACCTGGTCACAGCCGACGGCGACAACGCCGCGCTGAGCTCGACGATGCTGGCCGACCTGGGCACCGTCGACATGGGCGACTACAGGCAGCTTGTAGAATTCGGCAAGTGGGCCAAGCTGAATTACCCGGCCAGGAAATACATGCTTATCGTGTGGAACCACGGCGACGGCTGGAAGAACAAGGGCTTCGGCCAGCCCGTCCTCAAGGGCATCTCCTACGACGACGAGACCGGCAACGGCATAAGCACCGTGAACCTGGGGCTTGCCGTGCGCGAGATGGGCGGCGTGGACATCTACGCCTCCGACGCCTGCCTGATGCAGATGGCCGAGGTGGCCTACGAGCTGAAGGACGCGGCTAAGATAACCGTCGGCTCCGAAGAGAACGAGCCCGGCGACGGCTGGGCTTACGACTACTTCCTCTCCCGCGTGCATTCCAACAAGGCCAACCTCACGCCCGACGTGATGGCGGCCGCGGCCGTGCAGGGCTACAAGGCCTTCTACGGCGAGAAAGGCACCGCCGCCACGCAGTCCGCGATGCGCACCTCCGGCATGAACGCCTTCAAGACCCTGCTGGACCAGTGGGCCGAGCTTGTGATGCAGGAAGACAAGGCCATGGTGAAAGAGGCGCTTAACGCCGCCACCGCCTTCGGCGGGGCCGGCTCCCGCGACCTGATACACTTCATGGAGAACGTGCACGGCAAGACCAAGTCCGGCGCCCTCAAAGCCAAGACCGTCACCGTGATGAACCACCTCTACAACAAGGTGATCATAGACAACGGCGCCACCGGCGACAAGTTCGAGAAAGCCTACGGCCTGGCCGCCTACCTGCCCACCTACAGCTACGAGGCCGACTACGACGAGCTCGCCTGGGCCAAGGAAGGAAAGTGGGACGACTTCGCTAAGTGGATCACCGCTCTGTAAACCGTAACGGCGTAAAAAGAAGGCCCTTCGGAAGAAGGGCCTTTTTTACGCGTCACGCGCTAGCCTACGCAGCTTCTTTATAACCTTTCAGCGCGTACCAGGCCTGGCCCAGGGCTATACCGCCGTCGTTCGCCGGGACAAGCCTGTTGGAATAGACCGCTAAACCCTTTTTCTCCAGACCGCCCGTCACAAGCTCAAGCAGGGTCCGGTTCTGGAAAACCCCGCCCGAAAGGCACACCGTCTTCAGGCCGGCCGCCCCCGCTATGCGGGCCGCGGTCTCCACGGCGGCCGCGGCAAGGCCGGCGTGCAGCCGCGCCGAGATAAAGGCGGCGGGCCGGCCCGCCAGCCTGTCGGCCACGGCGGCTTTTACCGCCGGAGCCGGGTCGATCTCGACCCTGCCGGATACGCTGTTCAGGTCGAAGCGGTAAGCGCCGCGCGGCTTTGCGCCGCGCAGCAGGCTTTCCATTTCCATGGGGCCCTGCGCCTCGTAGGTGGCCCCGGCCCTGACGCCGGCTATAAAGCTGAAAGCGTCGAAAAGCCGGCCCATGCCGGAGGTTTGCGGGCAGTTGAGCCCGGCCTCTATCATCCTTTCCACGGTCAAAACTTTTGAGGCGGGCACTTCGCTGAAAAGCCGCGCGGAAGTTTCGCGCCAGCCGGGGCCGAGGGCGGCCTTTACCAGCGCGAGGGCCGGGCGCCAGATCTCGAGCGCGCCGATATCGCCGCCGGGCAGGGCAAAATATTTCAAATGCCCGGCGCGGCGCCAGGAATTTTCATCGAACGCGAGGAATTCCGAACCCCAGATCCTGCCGTCGGAGCCGTACCCCGTGCCGTCAAAGGAAACGCCCAGGAAAGGCCCGCTGAGGCCGTATTCCGCCGCGACGCTGAGCGCGTGCGCCGCGTGATGCTGCACCGGGATCTTTTTGCCCGGCAGGGCCCGGGCTATGGCCGTTGAGGCGTAGTCCGGGTGCAGGTCGTGCGCCACCAGCCCCGGCGGGACTTTCAGCAAGCCGCGCAGCTTGGAGAGGGTTTCACGGAAATAGTCCTGGTTCCGCGGCTCGGCCAGGTCACCTATGTGCTGGGAGAGGAACGCCTCCGGCCCGCGGGTCAGGCAGAAGACGTTTTTAAGGTCGGCGCCGCAGGCCAGCACTGGTCTTCCGCCGGAGGCAAGCTTCACGGCCGAAGGCACGAAACCGCGCGCCCGGCGCGCCAGGCGCAGCGCCCCGGCGGCCTCGAAAGCCACGCTGTCGTCAGCCCTGTTGTGTATAGGCCGGTCGTGGGAAAGCGTGAAAGAGGCCGCGCCGGACAGGCGGGCCTTCACCTCGCGGCTGTCCTTACAGATAGGCTCGTCGCGGAAATTGCCGGAGGTCATGACCAGCGGCCCGCTGAAACCTTTTTTTCCGAGCAGGGAGAAAAGGGCCGCGTGCAGCGGCGTATAAGGCAGCATCACACCCAGCCTTGAAAGCCCGGGGGCCGCGGCCTCGAAGGCGCCGGAGCGGCGGCGCAGCATGACCACGGGCGCCGCCGGAGAGGCGAGGGCGGCCGCCTCCAGCTTTGAGACCAGGCAGAATTCGCGGGCCGAGGCCGCAGAAGGGAGCATGACGGCGAAAGGCTTGTGCGGCCGGCGCTTGGCGCGGCGCAGCGCGGCCATGGCGCCGCCGTCGTCGGCGCGGCAGGCCAGGTGGAAGCCGCCCAGGCTCTGCAGCGCGCCCACCCTGCCGGAAAGAAGCAGCTCCGCGGTCTTTTCAAGGGCGGCCGGGCCGCGGAAGACCTTCCCGCCCGCCTCAAGCTTTACGGAAGGCCCGCAGACGGGGCAGGCGTTGGGCTGGGCGTGGAAGCGGCGGTCGAGGGGGTCGCCGTATTCGCGCAGGCAGTCGGGGCACATTTTAAAGCCGGCCATGGTGGTCAAGGGGCGGTCATAGGGCACGGTCTTAACTATGGTGAACCGCGGGCCGCAATTAGTGCAGTTGGTGAAGGGGTAAAGGTAGCGCCTGTCCGAGGGATCCAGGAGCTCCCGGCGGCAGTCAGCGCAAAGCGCGAGGTCGGCGGGGATGATGGCGGAAGCCGGCGCCCTGCCGCCGCTTTTCGTAATAGTAAAGTTTTTTACTCCGGAGACGCGGACCGCGGATACCGATACGGAATCCACCCGCGCCGCGGCGGGTTTCTTCAGCGTGATCTCCCCGATAAAGATTGCCACGGCGAGGGGAAGGCCCTCCGCCTCTATGGTTACCCCGGCGGCGTCGTTCTTCACCCAGCCGGCCAGGGCGTGCGCGGCGGCAAGCTTGTAGATATGGGGCCGGAACCCGACGCCCTGCACCACGCCTTTGACCAATATTTTTTTTCTGACGATGGGAGACATGGGTTCAGAGGTCTTCTAACATATCCTCGGCAGCTGCTCGCCTTCGAGCATAAGCATTATGCGCGAGCCGCCGATGGAGGTGAGCATGCGCACCTGCGGTTTTTTCTCTTTCAGCATGCGGCCGGCAACGGAGGCGTTTTTCCCGTAGCGGTGGGAGCGCAGGGCGCGGAGGATCCCGGCGGCAGCGCCGGGCGCGGCAAAGATCACGATCTTGCCCTCGTTGGCTACGTACAGGGGGTCCAGCCCGAGCAGGGCGCAGGCGCTGCGGGTGGCGGCGGAGACGGGTACGGCTTCCTCGTCCACCTCGGCGGTGAGCCCGCAGGCGCCGGAAACCTCGTTGAGCACGGTGGCCAGGCCCCCGCGGGTTATATCGCGCATGGCGCGCGTCCCGGGAACTTTAAGCGCCGCCTCTATAAGTCCGTTCAGCGGAGCGGCGTCGCTCTTTATCCCGCCTTCCAGGCCAAGCCTGTCCCGCGCGTTCATAACGGCTACGCCGTGGTCGGCCAGGCTGCCGCTGACTATTATCACGTCGCCGGCCCTTACGGCGGCGGAGGAGAGGCTCCTGCCCCGGGGAATAAGCCCTATCCCTGAAGTGTTTATAAAGATCCCGTCGGCCTTGCCCCTTTCCACCACCTTGGTGTCGCCGGTCACTATAGACACGCCCGCTTCGTCGGCGGCGCGGCGCATCGAGGCGGTTATGCGCTCCAGCAGGCCGCCGGGGAAGCCTTCCTCCAGGATAAAGGCGGCCGAGAGCGCGAGCGGCCGGGCGCCTTTCACGGCCAGGTCGTTAACGGTGCCGCAAACGGCCACGCGGCCTATGTCCGCCCCGGGGAATTCCACCGGCGTAACCACGTAGGAATCCGTGGTAAAGGCGAGGGTGGCGCCCGGGATCTTCACCTCGGCGGAATCCTCCAGCGGCAGCAGGGAAGGGTTAGAAAAGCTTTTCAGGAAAACGCTTTCCACAAGTTCGCGGCTGAGGCGGCCCCCGCTGCCGTGACCAAGGACCACTTTATTTATAGCAGCCATTTAATTATCCTCCGTATTTGAACCAGGCGGCGCAGGCCCCCTCGGAGGAGACCATGCACGGCCCGACGGCGTTCGAGGGGGTGCAGCCCTTGCCGAAAAGCGGGCAGTCCGGCGGCAGCGCTTTGCCGAGCAGTATCGTTCCGCAAAGGCAGCCTTCAGGCTCCGGGGCCTCCGCGTATTTTATTTTGAACCGCTTGACCGCGTCGAAAGCGGCGTAGGCCTTCGAGAATTCAAGGCCGGTGTTCTTGACCGGGCCGATAGCCCGCCAGGTGGCCGCCGAGACGGAGAAGACCTCCCTCATGAGTTTCTGCGCGGCGGGATTGCCTTCGGCGCGCACGGCCCTGAAATACTCGTCCTCAACGCGCGGCTCTCCCGAGATCACCTGCTTAAACAGCATGTTTATGCCGGCCAGGATATCCAGCGGCTCAAAGCCGGTCACCACGCAGGGGACGCGGTATTTTTCGGCGACGAACCGGTAAGGGCCGGTGCCTATTATGGCGCTGACATGGCCGGGCAGCAGGAAGCCGTGTATCTTGTGTTCCGGGTCCGAGAGCAGCAGCTCCAGCGCGGGCGGGACAAGCTTGAAGAACGCGGTGGAGGAAAAATTCTTAAGGCCCATCTTTTTTGCGCGGGCTACCGCCGCGCCTATCACCGGGGCCGTGGTCTCGAAGCCCACTCCGATAAAGACCACTTCGCGGGAAGGCTCGGCGGCGGCCAGCGCCACCGCGTCCAGAGGGGAATAGACCACGCGTACGTCCGCGCCGCGCTCGCGCGCGGAAGCGAGGTCCAGTCCTTTAGAGCCTTTTACCTTGAGCATATCGCCGAAGGTGGTGATCATCACGCCCGGGATCCCGGCCAGCGCCAGGACGCGGTCTATATCGCCCTGCGACGTAACGCAGACGGGGCAGCCGGGGCCGGAAAGCATGCGCAGTTCCCTGGGAAAAAGCCTGCGCATACCGCTGGCCGCTATGGCCATGGTATGGGTGCCGCAGACCTCCATAAAATTCACCCGCCCGCCTTTTTTTGCGGCGGCGGCGGAGGCCAGCGCGCCCATCTCTGAAAAGGCGGAGGCGGCGAGGGCGCGGTCGCGCCAGAGGGGAGAGGAAAAGCGCCCGGCGGCGGCGGCCTTCATGGTTTTATATTTCCCCGGGGGCCGGAAGAGTCCCCGTGGTCCTGGCCGAAGATCTCCTTGAAAAGCTTAAGCGTTTCCGCCGCCTCGCCGGGCGCCAGCAGCTGTATGGCGAAGCCCGCGTGCACCAGCACATAATCGTTTTTTTTGGCGGCGGGCACCAGGTCGAGAGAGACGGAACGTTTGACGCCGCTGAAGTCCACTTCGGCGTTATTGTCTTTGATGGAGGTTATTTTTCCGGGAACTGCGAGGCACATAAAGTTTCCTTTGCCGCAGGGGGCCTGGCCGATATTAGGCTCACTAATATCTCCTTATCCGGATTATACTATTTTGCCCGGCGCGGAGAGGATTT
Source organism: Elusimicrobiota bacterium (assembly GCA_030651035.1). GTDB lineage: Bacteria > Elusimicrobiota > Elusimicrobia > Elusimicrobiales > UBA9959 > UBA9959. Next base: position 13,011 of record JAUSCK010000288.1, on the reverse strand, counting down.
GCCGCAACCGGCTAACAGGCGGTTCTGCCGGCACGGATTTTTTTGCTATAATTCATATTACTTGAACTGGCGCCTTATCGGGGCCCATGGCCATCAGACGGCCATTCTGAAGTTTATGTTCTTTAAATCATGGTTGGGTGACTGAGCGGTCAAAAGTAACGGTCTGTAAAACCGTCGGGCTACGCCCTACGAAGGTTCGAATCCTTCCCCAACCATTTCTCATCTGCATATTTATATGCGCGGGTGGCGGAACTGGCAGACGCGCACGGCTCAGAACCGTGTGACCGAAAGGTCTTATGGGTTCAACTCCCTTCCCGCGCATTAAATTTAATCAGGCTGTTCGTATTTATACGAACAGCCTTTTTAATTCAGTATCTCCGGTCCGGGTCAGAACGGTATGGTAATAAAGAAATCTTCAGGCCTGACAAGGGAATAAAGGTTTATCAGCGCGCCTAGCGCCAGGAACGGGCCGAAAGGCATATGGGACAGGCGGCCGGCGCGCTTAAGCAGCAACAGGCTTACGCCGTAGATAGTGCCGAAGAACGAGGCCATGATAACGGCCGTAAAAACGCCCTGCCAGCCGCAAAGCGCGCCTATGCCGCCCATCAGGAAGATGTCCCCCTCCCCCACCGCGTCCTTCTTGTAAATTTTCTTGCCCACCAGGGCCAGTGCCCAGATAAAACCGCCGCCGCAGGCCGCGCCGATGGCGGAAGAGGCCAGGCGCTCCCCCCAGCCGCCCTGGAAATAGGGGTTGGCAAAGCTGCCCGCAAGACCCAGTATAAAAAGCGCCAGCGAGAAGGCGTCCGAGATCAGCATCGTCTCGAAATCTATCACGCTTACCACTATAAGGACATAGGCCGACAGCAGGCTGACGCCAAGCCAGAGCGGGCTTCCCCACCATTTATAGGTTAACAGGGCCGTCACCAGGCCGGTGAGCAGTTCTATGAAGGGGTATTTGAACGAAATGGGTTCCCTGCAGGAGCGGCAGCGCCCCCGCAGGAAAACAAAGCTCAACACCGGGATATTATCGTAAAACTTTATCGGGGCCAGGCATTTAGGGCAGCGCGAGGCCGGGAAAACTATAGACTCGTCCTTGGGCAGGCGGGCTATGCAGACATTAAGAAAACTGCCCAGCAGAAGGCCCAGCGCGAAAGCCGTAATAAGTGTAACCATATTGATATTCTAGCAATAAAAAAACCCCGCGCCGTTAAGCGCGGGGTTTTTAGAGTCAGCCGTTCTATTAGAACGTTGACCAGGGCGAGAGGATGTCAGTGGTGCTGCGGCCCTTGATGTCCTCGTGCGTACAGCTGACCACGAAGTTTCCCCAGGTCTGGGCGATCGTGGTGTTGTTGGCGTAGTTCCAGCCAGCTACATCGCCGACGGCTGTTCCGACGGCGGAAATAACTCCGAACGTCCTGACGTCGGGATGGCCGGTCCCGGGCAGCTTCGCCACGGGGATCTCGCCGATATACTTGGCGTTCAGGGTGAGGCAGTCCAGGGTATCAGCCGGGAACCAGCCTTCGTTGTCGCCGTAGTATACCTGTATGGCGCTGCGCACTGCGGAGAGAGCGCCCTTGGTCGCGCCTTCCTTTGACTTGTTGATGAGGTCGGCGAACTTCGGTATGGCTATGGCAGCCAGAATACCGATGATGGCGACGACGATCATGAGCTCTATCAGGGTGAAGCCCTTTTTAATGTTCTTCATTGTTTACGTTCTCCTTAACTTGACTTAATCTCCCCCCACGGATGATATATGGATAATACCTTGGGGGTTTGTTTAAATATACCTTAATATAATTAAGCATGTCAAATTAAAAATCCCCTTCCGGGGATTCTTATTCCGTAAATTATACGGAGAGGAAGGGATTCGAACCCTTGATACCCTTGCGAGTATACAGACTTTCCAGGTCTGCGCCTTCAACCGCTCGGCCACCTCTCCCTCTGTCGCACCCCGCATTCGCGGGGCGGATCAACCGCCGGGACTAATTGTACGGCGGGGTTATAATTTTAGGATATTTGATAAGATGACACAATGGCGAAAGAGGAAAAGAAGGAAAAGATTGAGCCGGTGGCGACCAACCGCAAGGCGCGGCACGACTACCATATAACCGGCACTTACGAGGCGGGCCTGTCCCTGCAGGGGCCGGAAGTCAAGTCGCTGCGGCTTAAGCAGGCGACCCTGACCTCCGCTTTCGCCCGGGCGGAGAAGGACGGCCTTTACCTGTACGGCCTGCACATAGCGCCATATGCTTTTAACACTTCGGAGGAGATCGACCCCATCCGCACCCGCAAGCTGCTGCTGAAGCGGGTAGAGATAAAGCGCCTCACCGGGGCGCTGACGATAAAAGGGATGACCCTGGTGGCCCTGGAGCTTTACTTCAAGAACGGCTGGGCCAAGGTGCTGCTGGGGCTCGCCAAGGGCAAGAAAGCGGCGGACAAGCACGAATCAATAAAGAAACGCGATATCGACCGCGAGATGCGCAGGGAATTTAAAGAGAAATTCAAGGGATAGACCGCCCCGGATAAGTTAAAAGGCCCCGCTAGACCGGGGCCTTTTTTATCGGTGCGGCCGGGCCGGTTCTAAAAACGGAACCCGGCGCTGGCGTTCACGAGGGACCTGTCGTGGGTATAGGTAAGCCCGCCCGCCAGATACCCCAGCTTCATCTTGACGCGGAGGCCGGCCGTAAAGCGCGGCTCGGAGACGCGCACCTGCTTGCCGACAAGCGTACCGTCGGCGACGTTCTGGGCCTCAAGCTTGGTAAAATCATAGGCGATGCCGAGGTACGGCGCCACCACCGGAATGTTAATGGAAATTACCACGCCCGTGTTGAAATGTATGGCGTAAAAATACCGGTGGGTGGCCATGTTGGCCATGCCGACCCACATGGCGTTGACCTTGTATTTTTCGTCCGAAACGTTCCAGAGCCCGTAGCGCAGTCCTCCTCCCGCGACGGAAATGCCCTCGAAGGCCCCGCCGCGCACAAAGCCGTCTATGCGGTAAGGCATGCCTATCTCCGCCTGGACGACGCCGAACCCGAACAGGTTATTTTTTTTAAGGACGGTGTTCCCGCGCGAGGGATTGAACTGGGCCACCCCGCGCACGCCGATATCAAAACCGGCGAATCCCAGGGGCCGGGCCGTCTGGTTCGAACCGGAACCGAGCAGGCTGCCGAGGTCGCGGGCAAAAGGTTTAAGGGAGACGGGGGTAAGATCGTAGAAATTATCGTAGTCTGCCGCGGCGGCGCAGGAAAGCCCGAGCAGCGAGGCGAAGACGAAACAAATTGTTTTCTTGAGCATTGATTTTCCCTTACTCTTTCTCGGCGGCGCCGCCCAGCACTTCCTTTACCGTAGTGAGCCCCATAAGGACCTTCTCCAGGCCGTCCTGGGCGATGGTGCGCATCCCGTTCCGCATGGCGATCTCTTTCACGGGGATGGCGGAAGGGTCTTTCAGCAGCTGCAGCCGGATCTCATCGTTCAGGATCAGCAGTTCGTGCATGCCGCAGCGGCCCTTGAAGCCGGTGTCCTTGCAGACCTCGCAGCCCTTGGCCCTGCACAACTTGGCCCCGGGCTTCACCTTGACGCCGTTGGCCTCAAAAACCGCGAGCTCCTCGGGGCTGGGATCGGCCTCCACCTTGCAGTCCTTGCAAAGGCGGCGGGCCAGGCGCTGGGCAAGCACGGCCTTCATGGTGTTGGCCACAACAAAGCGCGGCAGGCCCATCTGGGTGAGACGCTCCAGCGCCGACGGGGCGTCGTTAGTGTGAATGGTCGAAAAAACCAAATGGCCGGTCATGGCGGCCTCCAGGGCGATATGGGCGGTCTCCTCGTCGCGGATCTCGCCGACCATGATGACGTCGGGGTCGAGGCGCATGAAGGAGCGCAGCGCGGAGGCGAAGTCGAATTTCTTGTCGCCGCCGAGTTTCACGTCGGGGTTGACCGGCACCTGCACTATGCCGTCTATGTTGTATTCCACGGGGTTCTCGGCGGTGATGATCTTGATGTCGGGGCGGTTGACATGGTTGAGGCAGGCGTATAAAGTTGTCGACTTGCCGGAGCCGGTGGGGCCGCAGACCAGTACCAGGCCGAAGTTCTTCTTGCCGCCTATGCCCTGGAACTGCTGCAGCAGCTTGGCCTCGGTGTCCGGCAGGAAGCCCATTACTTTGATATCCACGCGCACCGAGGCGCGGTCCAGGATACGCATCACGCACGATTCGCCGAACACCGTGGGCACCATTTCCACGCGGAATTCTATGGGGTTGCCCTTGGCGATTATCTGGATGCGCCCGCTCTGCGGGATGCGCCGCTCCGTGATGTTCATGGAGTTGGACATGATCTTTATCTTGGCGGTGATGGCCTGGCGGAAAGCCCAGGGGATGCTGAAGGTGGCGGGGCGCAGCATGCCGTCCACGCGGTAGCGAATTCCGACCTTGGAAGTTTTGCCGTTGGGATCTTCAAAGGGCTCGATGTGTATGTCGGAGGCCTTCATATTGAGGGCGCTGAGGATGATGGCGTTGACGAGCTTTTCCACCTCGGGGGCGCTGGCGTCGACATCCCCGATGTCTTTCTTTTCGGCCTCGGCCGCGAGTGAAAAACTTCCCTCTTCGGGCGGCAGGGACTGGGACTGCGCGACGGATTCCACCAGTTGGTCCACCTGCGCGGTGTCCTGCTTGCCATAAACGGTATCCAGAACCTTGAGTATCCAGGTGGGAAGCGCCAGGTACGGCTGGACGTCGAACCCGGTGCGCAGGCCTATGTCCTCGACGATCAGGAAGTCCCTGGGGTCGGACATGGCGAGGAAGAGGACGTTTTCCTTGCGGGAGAAAGGCACGCAAAGCTGCTTGCGCGCGATATGCTCGGCGAGCAGCTCCGCCACTTCCGGCGGCACGACTATCTTGGAGAGGTCTACGGCCTTGAAACCCCATTCGTCTGCCAGCACTTTCAGCAGGTTCAGCTCGGGGATCAGCTTCAGCTCTATCAGGACCTGCTGCAAAGGCTTATTTTCTTTTTTACAGGTTTCATCGGCGATTTTCAGCTGGTCTTCAGGTATGAGCTTATCCTCAATGAGGATTTCCCTCAAATTCCGTTTGCGCTGAAGTCCTTTAACCGGGGGCATACTTAATTATTATAAATATATTGGCTAAGCGATACAAGACCTGTGTATTTGGAGAAGCCCGCGATACGGCGGCGGACACTGGCAGAGAGGGGTATTGACCGGGGGGTGGCGGCTATTGGCGGAACTCCAGCACATCCCCTTCCGCAATGCGCCCGGCGCTGCGGCCGGCCGGCAGCTCAAGCACGCCGCGCGCGCCGTAAACCCAGGGTGAAAACCTCCAGGGCTCCAGGTTCCCGATCACCCGCAGCGCCTTCATGCCCCGGTCAAGAAAAACAGCGTCTATCGCGAAACTCATGAAACACATGTGTATCATGGCGCAGGGCTCGAGCCAGAGGCCCTCTTCCGCGCCGAAGGAGCGCCGCGGGATAAGGCCGAAGAGCCGCGTGCTGAAAGTATCGGCCCGCGCGGCCGTGCCGCTGACCATTAAATTTTTAGTTACATTAAAAACTTTCATAAACCAATTCACATCGATGAACAAGATAGACAGGATTAAAAAGAAAAAGATCTTGTCCATCCTGTATATCCATGTTCATGCTTTCATGCGGAACACCTAGCGGATCAGGGCGAATTTGCCGACGGCGGCGTCCTTGTCCGTCCTGACCCTGAAGAGATATACCCCGCTGGCCACCGCAGAGCCGGCCGCGTTTTTGCCGTCCCAGGCCAGCACTTCCAGTTTTTTTACCAGCTCGCCCTCGGAGGTGTAAACCTTGACTTCCACGTTGGGGGCCGTCATATCTTCGGGTATAGTGAATGAAACCAGGCGCTGGGTTTTAGGCCTGAAAGGGTTAGGGTAGGCCACGGCTTTATTTGTACCGGCGAAATTCACGGAGCCGTTAACCGCAAGGCGCATAGCCTTAAGCGCGTTTATGCGCCCCCCGCCGAAATCCCGGTCCGGCCCCGGCGAGCCGAGGTCGTCGGCGGAATTTTTCATTGTGTCAAGAACCTGGACCGCCGTGAAAGCGGGTTTGGCCGACCAGACCAGCGCCGCGAGGCCGGCGGCGAGCGGCGAGGAGAAGGAGGTGCCGCTGGCCGAAGCGTAGCCGCCGCCCATGGTGGTGGTGTAAAGCGACACGCCCGGCGCGGTCAGGCCCTTCGTGACCATCAGAGTGTCTCTGTTGGAAAAAGAGGCGAGGTTGTCCTGCAGGTCGGTGGCGCCTACGGCGATAACCCCGGCGCAGTTGGCCGGGGAATCGATGAACGGCGCGCCGTCATTGCCGGAGGCGGCGAACAGCATAAGACCGGCGGCGGTGGCGGCATCCACGGCGGTCTGCAGCGGCCCGGAACAGCCGCCCGTGTCGCCCAGGCTCATGTTTATTATCACCTTTCCGGCCCCGGCGGTGTTGTGGAGGGAGATAGCGTCGTTGACGGCGGCCGCGATAGACGTCTCCGACGTCGCACAGGAACTGCCCGAATCAGAGCAGTCGTCGTTGCAGTCGCTGTCTGAAAAGATTTTCAGCGAAAGCAATTTCGCGCCCCAGGAAATACCCGCGACGCCGGCAGAGTTATCCGAGGCGGCCGCGGCCACTCCGGCGGCCCGGGTCGCGTGGTTGCAGGCCGGAGTAGGCGGCTGGTTGTTGGACGCGGCGCCGCTGACAGGGTCAAAGGCCCGGCTTGTGCCGGTCAATTTCACTGAGAGCTCAGGATGCGAACCGTCTATGCCGGTGTCGATGATCGCCACCGTAACCCGGCTGGAAAAGCCGGTTTCATATTCCCACGCGCCGAAGGCCTGCACCTGGGCCAGGGCGTACTGGCTTGAAAGGAGCGGGTCGTTTGGGGTCCGGCTGGGACGGAAAACCCTGTTAGGCTCCGCCGATTCCACCGCCGCGATATTCTTAAGCAGGTCCACTCCCCCGGCGACGCTCATTCCCGCCGGCAAGCGCACGGCGGCCCAGCCGAAACTTTCGAGGTAATTATCGACGGTAAACCCGGCCGCCGCCAGCGAGGCGGTCGCCGCGGCCGAAGACACGCCTGTTTTAAACCTGACTATGGCGGAACCGGCCGCGACTTCGAGGCTGGAGGTTTTGCCCGAGGCCGGCGAGAAATGGGCGAAGCGCTCGATCTTAAGCGCAAAGGCGCGGCCGGCCGGCATGAGAACGAGCAGGAAGATCAGACAGGCGGCCGCGCTGTGCGGGAACTTCATTTATTGTTTTTCTTGGCCCAGGCCGCTATCACGGCCGTTTCAACGGCGCTCTTGAAAGCCCCGTCGGGAAATACCAGGTCCGGCGGGAAGGCCACCCAGAAGGCCCCCTCCTCTTTTTTGGAAACCATAACTCCGGCCACCACCAGCAGGTCGCCGTCAAAAGTTATCTCGGCGTTAGCCACGCGGGCCGGGGACTTGAGCGGCTTGAGGGAAGCCACCTTTACTACGGGCGCGGCCGGGGCCTTGGCGGGCTTTGTAAAGCCGTTCTTAAAGCAGCCCTCGATCTTCACGTAAAGCGATTTTGACAGCAGCTTTATGTCGGTGTAGGTCCTGCCTTTGTTCTCGGTGAAGGGCATTACCACGCCGCCCTTTTCGTAGGCGATAGACCTGACGGCGATAGCGCCGAAGGTGAAGTCGGCCCTGGCCGCGCCCTTTATGGCGGCCGTGCTTACCGCGGTTATTTCCAGCGCGCCCGCGGACTGCGCGGCCAGGCAGAGAGCCAGAACGCTAATGAGTTTTTTCATTTATCCCCCTGATTATGCCCACGATATCGTGGATGTCGTCCAATTCGTAGTCCGCGCCGGAAACCTTGGTGTCGAACTCGTTGCCGTACTTGGCCCAGGCGGTCCGCATGCCGAAAGCTTTAGCGCCCTTTATGTCCCGCTCGGCCCAGTCCCCGACCATCAGGGACTCGCCGGGCTCGACGCCGAGCATGCCCAGGATCTTCCTGAAAGGCTTGGGGGAGGGCTTTTTTTCGCCGGTATCTTCGAAGGTCACGACGTGCTCGAAGTAATGGTGCAGGCCCAGCCCCACTATGCGCATCCAGACGCTGAGGCGCGGGGCGTCCGAGACCACGCCCATGCGCACGCCCCTTTTAAGCAGGTCCGTAAGCGTAAGGCGCACGTGCGGGTAAAGGGTCATGTGGCCCTCCTTGGCCCGCTTATAGCCCAGTATGCCGGCGGCCAGTATCTTGTAGTCAATCTGTCCGAACTCCTTGGTGAGGACCTTGTCGAAGATGTTCTGGTCTTCTATGCCTTCGGCCCAATAGACCTTGAAGATCTTCTCCACCATCTCGGCCTTCGCCATGGCCAGGCCGGAGTCTATCATGGCGTCCACGGCCGCGTCCACGGCGGCGCGCTTCATGCGCATGAAGTCCATCAGGGTATTGTCAATGTCGAAAATAACGGCTTTTATCATAAATTAATAACTCACGTCGAAAATCGAAAATCCGGGGTCGAAAATCAACGAGCGGGGAGCTGACGCGCGGCCTGTTCTTCCCGCTCCCGGATTTTCGATTCTCGATTCTTGACTATCTTTTCGGTTCCGTGTATCTTTCCACGTACGCCATCGTGCGCGTATCTACGCGGACCTGGTCGCCCTCTTTAATGAACATCGGCACTTTTATCTCAAGCCCGGTGGAGACCTTGGCGGCTTTCAGCGTGTTGGAGACCGTGTCGCCCCTGACGCTGTCCACGGTTTCCGTTATTACCATTATCAGGTTCGCAGGCAGCTGAATGCTGAAGAAAACACCGTTGAGGTAAAGCCCCTGTACCTGCATGTTCTCTGTCATGAACGGCAGGCTGGCCTTCAGCTTATCCACCGGCAGGCCCGCCTGCTCATAGTTCTCGTTATCCATGAAGTAGGCCATGCCGCCGTCGGTATAGACGTAGGTTTTGGGTCGCTTCTCGATAGAGACGTCCTTGAATTTGTCTTCCGGGCGGTAGGCGGTCTCTATTATAGAGCCCGTCTCCACGTTGCAGAGCTTCACGCGCACCACGGCCCGGGCCTGGGATTTGCGGTGATGCTGGACGCTCATAACCTCGACGGTCTGGCCGTTCTCGTTTATGAACATGTTCCCTTCTTTGAACTGGCTGGCGAGTATCATGTGTGTCTCCTGTTGCTTAGTCTGAAGTCCGAAAGTATTACCCCGAATTTAAATTTTCCCGCCGCCCCTCAGGTTTGCGGGTTCACGGCCTGGTAGGCCATGACTTTCAGCGCCAGTATGCGCTTTTCCATCGGCGGGTGCGTGGCCAGCAGGTCCGCCGTGAAGCCCAGTTTTTCCTCTATCAGGCTGCCGCGCGGGTCGGCGATGCACATATGCGCGACGCCGTTGTTTATGGCGTTGGTGGGCATCACCGCCTGCCGTATTTTTTCGAGCGCCGAGACCAGGGCCAGCGGGTTGCGAGTCAGCTCCGCGCCGCTGGCGTCGGCCAGGAATTCGCGCTGCCTCGAAATGGCCATGGCGAGCAGCCGCGAAATAAGCGGCGCCAGGATCACCAGCACTATCCAGACGACAAAAACCACCAGCATCGCCGCTCCGCCGCCTTTGCGGTCCGGGTTGCGCGAGGAGGACCCGCCGCCTGAGTTATCAGGGAATCCTCCGCTGGAGGAGCGCCGCCCGCCGTACCGCATGCTGCGCCCGGCGAAGTCGCTCAGCAGGGCTATCGCGCCCATCAGCGCCGCCGTGACCGTCATCAGGCGCATGTCGTAGTTGCGTATATGGCTCATCTCGTGAGCCACCACGGCCTGCAGCTCCTCCCGGTTAAGCGTGGCCAGCAGGCCCTCGGTTACGGCTATGACCGAATTCGACGGGTTGGTGCCGGTGGCAAAAGCGTTCAGGTCGGGGTCCGGCACTATATAGGCTTTCGGCGCGGGCAGGCCGGAAGCGGTGGCCATTTCCGCCACGACGTTCAGGAACTGGCGCTCCTTTTCTCCGGATGGAACGGCGAGGCGTGCCATCGTGGAGCGGAGGACCATGCGCGGCCCGTTGATCAGGCTGTTGACGGACATACCCAGGCCGACCAGCAGCGCGATTATAGTGCCGAACGGCGTTCTTGAGGCGGCGCTCCGCGGCTGCGCCTCATAATAGCCGTCCGCGTTCAGCCGCGTCCGCGGGGCGCCGGCAGGGCTGAAGTTAAGATAAAAAAAGTCGAACCCCAGGCCTATAACCAGGAAAAAAGCTACGAACACGGCTATTATCATAGCCGTCATGCGCCGGTTGGAAGCCTGCTGTTCGAAGATATTCATCAAAACAATCGGGAATCTGGAATCGAGAATCAAGAGCCGGAGAGGAAAATAATTTTCCTGATTCCCGATCCTCGATCCTCGATTCCCGATTTGCTTATACCGTCAAATTCACCTTGACGTTTTCCCTTTCGACAGAATCCGCCGGCAGCTCCCACAGCGCGGAGGGAGTGAAGCCCAGGACCGAGGCGAACATATTGGTGGGGAACACCTGCTGGTCGATATTGAACTTGGTCACCACGTCGTTGTAGAACTGGCGCGAAAAGCCGATCTGGTTCTCGGTGTGGGTCAGCTCCTCCATCAGCGTCTTAACCGATTCGTTAGCCTTGAGGTTGGGGTAGTTCTCGGAAATGGCTATCAGGCGGCCCAGGGCCTGGGTGAGCATGCCTTCCTTGGCCAGCATCTCGCCCGTGTTGCCGCCCTGCCCGGCGGAGATCGCGGCGGCGCGGGCCTGTATCACCCGCTCGAGGGTTTCTTTCTCGAACTTCATCTCGCCCTTGACCGACTCGACGAGGTTGGGGATAAGGTCGTGGCGCCTTTTGAGCTGCACGTCTATCTGGCGGAAAGCATTGGCAACCTGGTTGCGCAGCTTGATCAGCCCGTTGAAGATCATCACCAGCCACCCGCACAGAACCAGCAGTACAATCGCTAATGCAATCATTATTCCTCCTGTGTAATCCAGGGCCGCCGGGCGGCCTACGCCGTCCTGGTAAGTATCTCGCAGCCTGTCTTTGTGACCAGCACCGAATCTTCTATGCGCACGCCGAACCTGCCGTGCAGGTATATGCCGGGCTCGACGGTGACCGCCATGCCCGCGCGCAGCACGGCTTCGAACTTGGTGTTAAGCCTGGGGTATTCGTGGATCTCAAGGCCTATGCCGTGCCCCGTGCCGTGTATGAAATACTGGCCGTAGCCCGCGTCGGAGATGTAATTGCGGCAGGCGGCGTCCACGTCGCGCGCCTTTACGCCGGCGCGCACCCTGGCCAGACCCGCTTTCTGCGAGGCCGCCACTATCGAGTAGACTTTCCTGAACTCCTCCGTGGGTTTGCCGTGAAAATAGCTGCGCGTGATATCCGAGCAGTAATGGTCGTAAACGCAGCCGTAGTCAAGCAGCACGGCCTCGTTGTTCTTCAGCTTCCGTTCGGAGCTCTCGTGGTGCGGCATGGCGGAGTTGGGGCCGAAGCCCACTATAAGGTTGAAGGAGGGCCCCTTGGCGCCCATCGCCTGCATAGTGTCCTCGAGTTCGCGGTAAATGGAAAGCTCGGTGCAGCCCGTCTTTATGCGCGGCTTCACGATGCCGAAGGCCCTGGCGGCTATGCGGCAGGACTTGCGGAGGATCGCTATCTCCTCCCCCTCTTTCACGGCCCGCAGCGCCCCGGTAAGGCCGGCCTTTTCCTGCAGTCCGGCCTTGCGCCACGCGGTGCCCCGGACATATGTTTCGGATTCGGGCTCAAAAGCTGCGCGCTTCAGCTTCAGCTCTTTTACCTTCGCCAGCGCTGCGGTTTCCGCCGGGCCGCCCGCGTCGACCGCGGCCGCACAATCGATCTTTGAGCGGAACTGCTCGACGAACATCTTCGGCATAAAAACCCAGGCGCCGGAGCGCGTTACGAGCATGGCGCAGTCGTCCAGGTGGAAACCCGTAAGGAAGCCTATCTCCAGCGTGCGGCCCATGACCAGGGCGTCAAGGCCGTGCTGCTTGAGCATGCACTGCAGATCTTTGATGCGCTTGGCGTGTATGTCCATGTTCACCCCGTAAATGCGAATCTGCCGGCTGGGCCGGCAATATTTGATAATTATACTACTTTTGTATTATTTATAGCGGGCGGTGCGGGCCAGGCCGGTTTTGTTCAGCAGGAATTCCGCCGCGGCCAGCAGGGTTTGAAGCCCGTAGCGCACCCCGCCGGGGAAGCCCAGAGAGGAGGCTTCGCTGAAATATTTAGCCGGCACCGGGATATCACCGAGGCGCAGCCCCTTGAAGGCCGCCTGAAAAAGGTACTGCGCGTCGAAGGCGAAGCCTTCCGAGTTATCCGCCCAGTTGACTTTTTCAAGCGCGGCCCTGGAGTAGGCGCGCAGCCCGCTGTGCCATTCGCCCAGGTTCTGCCCGGCGGCCACATTCTGGAGAACCGTCAGGAACCTGTTGGCCAGGTACTTGTACACCGGCATGCCGCCGGACAGGGCTTCGGCGCGGGTGCGTATCCGGTTGCCGAGCACCACGTCGCAGATGCCGCCCTCTATGATGCCGGTCAGAAAAGGGATCACCCGGGGGTCGTACTGGTAATCGGGGTGGAGCATCACCACTATATCCGCCCCGCGCTCGAGCGCCAGCGCGTAGCAGGTCTTCTGGTTGCCGCCGTAGCCGCGGTTGCGGGGATGCCTCACGGCTTTTATCCCCAGTTCAAGCGCCAGTTCGTAGGTGCCGTCGGACGAGCAGTCGTCCACCAGCAGCACCTCGTCGAAAGAGCCGGGGGGCAGGGAGGCCACGGTCTGTCCCAGGGTCTTGGCCGCGTTGTAGGCGGGCAGCACTATTATCTTTTTCATTTTTTCCCCAATATGGCGGAGAGCCCGGCAAAGCCCTCCAGCGAGATTTCCTGCGCCCTTACCGAACCCTTGAATCCGGCCTTTTCAACGGCAGCTGCGGCGGCGGCCTTGTCCACGCCGCAAAGCGCCAGCGAGTTTACCAGCGTTTTGCGGCGGTGCGAGAAAGCTTTTTTCACCAGGGCGCGGAAGGCGGCCTCTT
>JAUSCK010000283.1 GCA_030651035.1 Elusimicrobiota bacterium | reverse complement strand
TGAAGGGGGCGTCGAGAAGTTCCCCAGATTCCGGCAGTTATAGAATCCCCACAGCAGCGGCGATGTAAGGTTCCCCACCCCTGTCGCGGCGCAATCTTCCACAGATTCTTCCGGTTTTGCTTTGCTTCCTGGCACAGCGTTGGGTAATCTTCTCTTGGACGCATAGGCGCACCAGGAGGGCAGCCCATTGTGAAATCAAAAAAGCGGTGCCTGTTTTGCCGGCGTTGGTTTGAACCCGATTATCGCAAACCGAAACAGCGCGTTTGTTTTCGTAAGCGCTGCCAGAAAAAGCGCAAGCGGCGTGCCTGGCGCCGGTGGGCGCTGCGCAACAAGCGGCTGAAGAACCTGAAGCTACGGCAGTGGGCGAAAGCGTACCCTAATTACTGGCAGCACTACCGCAATATCCAGCCGAAGTATCGCCGTAAAGATAATAAGCGCAGGAACAAAAGGCAGCGCGCAAAAAGTGTCCGCAAAGCAAACCCAGATACCCCGTCGTAAAAATCGGAGTTTCAAAACATGTTTACGACGAGATGTCCGCAAAGCACATCCACATAGCGCTCCAGGCCCCGGGCTGGCATAATATAGCCATGCAACCAGAACTGTGGGCTGAGATAAAAAGACTTGGGCAGGCGGAAAAGCTGAAGATATCCGAGATAGCGCGGCGCGTACGCGTAGACAGAAAAACCGTACGCCGCGTGCTTGCGTCAGAGCACCTTCCTGTTGTTACACGCACACCCCGGCAGCCGTCCAAGCTGCAGCCGTTCAAGAAGTACATCGCGGAGCGGCTTAAAGCCTATCCGCATTTATGCGGGTCCGTCATTTATGACGAACTGCTGCGGCAGGGTTACGCCGGCAAGATAAGAATCTTACGCGAATACTTAGCCGAAGTTCGCCCGAACCAGAAGGAAGTATACCTGCGTATTGAAACGTCGCCGGGTGAGCAGATGCAGGTGGACTGGGCGAACTGCGGGAGCATCGTAGTGGGGCAGGCTACGCGCAAGTTATCAGCGTTCGTGGCAGTGCTGTCATATTCACGGATGATGTACCTGGAGTTCACGCTGTCACAGTGCCAAGAGGATTTTATCCGGTGCCATATAAACGCGTTCCGGTATTTTTCCGGGGTATGCCGCAAGATACTTTACGATAACCTTAAGCTGGTGGTGCTGTCACGGGTGGGCAGCGAGGTGCGGTTAAATCCTCGCTTCCTTGAATTTTCCGGCATCTTCGGGTTTGAGCCCGTTCTGTGCAATGTGGCGCGAGGCAATGAAAAAGGAAAGGTGGAAAACGGCATCCATTACATCCGGGACAGTTTCCTGCATGGGCGTGAGATAAAATCCTGGGCCGAACTGCAGCGCCAGGCGGTGCAATGGCTGAACGAAGTTGCGAATGTGCGGTTGCACCGGACCACGCAAGAGCAGCCCGTTAAACGCTGGGAGCGCGAGCGCGGGCTTCTGCAGGCGCTGCCGTGCCGCGAATATGACGCATCCATCCTGCGGGCAGGGCGGAGCACGCACCAGGCGCTGGTGTCGTTTGACGGCAACACCTATACGGTGCCGCCGGCGTATGCGTATAAGACGGTGGCGATTCGCGCCAATGAGCATGAGGTATGGATTTTATTGGACAGTCTTGAGATAGCGCGGCACCGGCGCAGCTATGACCGCCACGCGGTGATAGAGGACCCGAAGCATGTGGCGGGGATAGTGGCGCTTAAGCGGCGGGCGTTTATGGCCCGCCAGGAGAAACATTTCCTGGGTTTTGGCCCGGAGGCGAAGGAATACTACGAGGGCCTGCTGTCCAACCAGGTGCACCCGGCCAGGCATATCGCCAAAATTATGGACCTTGCGGCCACATATGGCGAACCGGAGGTGCTGGCGGCGGTGCGTGAGGCGCTGAAATACAAGGCATTTGGCGCCGCCTATGTGCAGAGCATCTTGTTCCAACTACGAACGGCAAGAAACCAGGGCGAGATATTGCCGCTGACAATACCGCAGAAACCGGAATGGAACGAATTGCGCACCAAGGAGCCGGATCTGTCTATTTACGACAAACTATTCGAGCTCGACACAAACGAGGAGGGCACTGACGATGAGCAGCCAAAGTAATGAGCCTGTAGTGCTGAAAGAGGCGCCGAACACCTTGGATGGGATGTTTTCCTATCTGAATCTTCAGGCAAGTCTTGCGGGATACCGGGGTGCATTGGCACAAGCCGCCAAGGATGATATTTCACATGAGGAGTTCCTGAAGCGATTGCTGTCGCAGGAGGCGTCGTCCAAGTTCTCGCGCCAGATTGACTGCCGGTTGGCGCAGGCGAAGTTTCCGTGCATAAAGACCCTTGAGCAGTATGACTGGAACCATCCGACCGCGATTCCAAAGGCGAAGATCCTGGCCGCTGCAGAATTGAATTTTTTGAGCAACCGGGAGGGCTTCGTTTTTATGTCCGAGCATGGCCTTGGAAAGACGCATCTGGCAATCGCCATAGGATACAGAGCGGTACTGGCCGGGGTGCGGACCTGTTTTACCAAGGCGATTGAAATGGTAAACCATCTGGCGGCGGCACAGGCCGACCACAGCACGGAGAAGGCAATGCGGTTTTACACCAAACCAGCACTATTAATCATAGATGAGGTGGGGAGGCTGTCGATAGACCAAAAACAAGGCGAGCACATCTTCAACGTCATAGACGCCCGGTATGAACGGAGCTCAACTATTCTTACAACGAATAGAGTTTTCCGTGACTGGAGCAAGGTCTTTGAGGATTCGGTGTGCGCCAAGGGTATTATAGACAGGCTCGTCCATCATTCAGACGTGATTAAGATCGAAGGAGATAGTTATCGGGTAAAAGATCGGAAGACCAAGGGTCTGGCGCAGTCGTAAATTTTCAAGATAGCGGTAGGTTCCTGGACATTCGTGTCAAAGCAGGGCAGTTGGCGCATGGGCGGGTTTAACAAGTGGGGAATCCAGACCGCCGAAAACTGGGGAATCTTAGACCGCCGCCTTCA
>JAUSCK010000272.1 GCA_030651035.1 Elusimicrobiota bacterium | reverse complement strand
TAGCCATAGTTCGTATATTATCAAATATGCGAACTACGGACGCAATGTGTAAAAGGTAGCCCGACGGAGGCGTTACAGGATTGAAGGGGGGAGTTCGCTTTTATGGGGGGAAGGCGAACGGGGCGGGGCGCAACCGGGTCTTGACAATATATCGCATATGATATATACTATTTTATATGGAAATAGGGCATGATTATGTGATTGAACTTTATACAACCGAAGCGGGTGAATGCCCAGTAAAAGAAATGCTGGAAGTTATGCCGGTGAAACATAAGACAAAGGTACTGAAGTTTTTTGAACTGCTTGAAGAGAAAGGCCCGAATCTGCCCCGACCATACGCTGACACCTTACGCGGGAAAATCCGGGAGCTGGTTGTGGATATACAACACCATGGTTATCGTTTTTTATACTTTTTTACCGGGAAAACAATTATTGTAACACATGGTTTTTTAAAGAAGACACAGAAGACACCACCGCCGGAAATTGAGAAAGCTGAAAGATATGCAATTGATTGGCTTAAGAGGAATAGAATATGAAAGAAAAAAGAATTAATAAAAAAGTGTTTTTTCGGGAATACCTTGAAAAACAGCTTAAAAACGCGGAGTTCCGCAAGGAGTATGACGCCGTAGACACGGAGGTTCGTCTTGCTGTTGAGATTGCAGAGGCGCGGGAAACTGCGGGTTTGAGCCAGGCAGAACTTGCAACAGCACTTCATACTAAGCAATCAAACATATCGCGTATCGAGCGCGGGGCGCAGAATATGACTGTTGGAATGCTTGGGAAGATCGCCAAGGCGCTTCATTGCAGACTGGAAATCCAGATCCGCCACGCTTAAGCGCCGGGCTCTTGTGGCGGTATAGATCATAAAAAGGAAAGGGCGGGGAACTATTCTCTGCCCTTTTCTTTTTATTTTTTTGAAGTCGCCGCTCGACGGAAGATATAAGGTTTTAGGGACTGCTGATTATGCGGGGTTTTGCGGGGTGCAAAGACAGGCGGGCGTTTGTGAAACGCGCGCCTGGTGCCATTGCCGGCCGGTTTCTTCTGGATTTTCCCTGTGAAAACGGGATTTTGACTTTTTGCCCGGCGTTGGGTTTTGGCGCGGCCGGCCGGCGCCGGGGCGGAAAAGCCGCGCGCCCAGGAAAAAATCCCGTTTTTTTGCTATCATTAAATATTGAGGCTCGTTGTTTGAGCCTGAACAGCCTTATCTAAGGAGCCAGAAGGCTCCTCGTACGTTCGACTAGGAATAAGGCTGCCGCCATTGTGGGCGGCAGCTTAGCGCCTATTCGGTCGAACGTATAGGACTGGGTTGTCGCCCCCTTTTTTGGGGGAAAGGGGCGACAAAAAACACACGGGGGATGAAAAAGACAATTACCCGCAACTTATCGGCGAGTCCGGATTCCAATGCCGGATCGGGACTGTTTCATTACGTAATATCCGTCAAGTTTATTGACAGGGCCAATGTAACCGCGCAGTTGAGCGCTTTTGATGCCATTAAAACGTTGGGGACTTTCAGCATTCAAGATCAAAAGAATCATGTTTATATTCTTGATTTTAAATCCGAATTTGCAAAGGGCGCAATGGAAGAACGATTAAAAGAACTTGCGGGGCCGGGCCTGCTGTTTGATTATACAGTGGAAGAAGTTTTGCGGGTTTGACATGGCAGCGAAATGGCGGAAAACAAAAATCCATCGGACCCCGGAGACAAGCTTGTCCTGATAGTGGACGACGACGACGCTGTCAGGGATCTGTTGGGATTTGTGGTAATGAAGGAAGGCTTCAGGGCTGAAAAAGTTTCGGACGGTGATCAGGCGCTGAATAAGGCGCGGGAACTGATGCCGGATCTTATGCTTCTGGACCTCATGCTTCCGGGCTGCGGCGGTTTTGAGATATTGCGCCAGCTGCAGACAGGGGAGACCTCGGCCATACCCATAATTATGATCACCGGCCGCTTTATGGATCGATCCACGTCCGAAATGATAAGGCGGGAATCCAATGTTGTGGATTACCTGGAAAAGCCTGTCAATCCGGCGGTGTTGTCGGCCCTGCTTCATAAGATTTTAAAAACCTGCCCGCCGCGTCGGAACGCACCTGAAGCAAAAGAAGGGTGATGGCGCGGTGTTTATAAGGCGCATTAAATCCCGCCCGGGCGGTTTTTGTCTGCGGGTGGCCGCAAAAAAATAAGGGGGATATCGTATGGCATCGTCAAGCCATATCAACAGGGAAAAAACACAGCCTGATTTAGAACCCGGGCGGGGACTGCCCGATAACTACGGCAGCACGGAAGCCGCGCTGCTTGCGCGCGATCCGAACTGGATGTTCACCTACTGGGAAATAACAGACAATACCAGAGACAGGCTCCGCAAGGAACATGGACAGGATGTTTTTGAAAAGAGCAAGCCGGTCATAAGGGTCCACGACATGGCCGGCGCGGCCGGGCCCGGGCAGCCGCCGCGCTATTTCGACGTGCCGATAACGCTGGACGCAAGGAACTGGTACATCAACGTCCAGGAACCGGGCGGAAGCCACTGTTGCGAGATAGGCCTGATTCTTCCGGACGGCCGCTTCGCGGCGATAGTCAAAACCAACGTGGTAACCCATCCGGCCGGAAGGGTTTCCGAGATCACGGATGAAAAGTGGCTGTCCGTCTCCGGCGATTTTGACAAGCTGCTTCAGCTTTCCGGCGTGGAATACATAGGCAAAGGCTCCGGCGAAGTGGCGAAGTCGCTGGCGCAGCGCTGGGAGATGCTGCGTGCCGTGTTCTCGCGCGCCTCTTCCTGGGGCGTCAGCTCCATGTCCTCGCAGGCCCTGCATCAGCCGAAGCCGGCTGAAAAGAAATTCTGGCTGATAGCCGACTGCGAACTTATCCTTTACGGGGCCACCGAACCGGACGCCCGCGTAACCGTGTCCGGGCGCAAAGTCGTTTTAAACCCGGACGGCACCTTCTCCATGCGTTTCGCGCTGCCCGACGGCGGCATGGAATTACCGATAAAGGCCCAATCTAAGGACGAAACCGATTCAAGAGAGATAGATATAAAAGTCACGAGGGCGACAACCACCAATGGAAAATAACGAAAAAGACCGCCCCAGCCCCGGAAACCCCGGGGATAAACTGATACTCATTGTTGACGCCGACGAAACAATATCGGACTGGCTTTATTATATAGTGAGCAAGGAGGGTTTTAAAATTGAACAGGCGGCCGACGGGGAAGAGGCCCTTGATAAGGCCAGGCTCCTGCGCCCCGGGCTGATACTTCTCGACCCGATGCTGCCGAAATCCGGCGGCATTGAAATTCTGCGCAAACTCCAGGAAGATGATACCACCGGTATTCCCGTAGTGATAGTAAGCGGCCGCCGCCTGGACCGCGACACTTTGGAAACGCTGAAGCGGGAGCCGAACGTGGAAGATTTCGTGGACAAGCTGGTAAGGCCCGAGGTCCTTGCCGCGCTCCTGCACGATCTTCTTAAAACGCGGCCGGCCGTTAAAGGGGAAAGCAGGGGAAAATAGAAAGGCGGTAACAATTTACTGCTGTAATAACCAGGAGGGACAAGAACATGGAAATAAGCGAGATGATAGGACTGAAAAGAAAAAAGAAGACCGCGGCGACGGAGAACGCGGGCGCGGTAAAAACCTGCGAGGTCTGCGTTGCAGTGGATTACCCACAACAGGGCGAGAAGATTACCACGCCGTGCTACACGTTCCGTGTCGGCGCGACCGGCGATCCGGAGCGGGTGGAAATCTCGATCGAGCAGGGGCCCTGGCAGTCCTGCCGGCATTCGGCAGGCTACTGGTGGTATGACTGGTCAGGTTATACAAGCGGGCGATACCAGGCCGTAGTTAAAGCGTGGGCCAGGGACGGTCGGGCGGTTACCTGCGAGCCGCGCGATTTTCAGGTGGCCGGGGGAAAACGGAAAACGGCCAAAAACGCCTGAAGGTAATTTACAGGATAAAGGCCGCGCTTTTCCAGAAGCCTGTCTGATATAATGTTATTGTGGCGTCCGCTTTAGGACGACGCGGATACATATATTTTTGCTTTGGAAAACAACATGAGTAAACTGCCGTATAAAATACTTGTCGTAGAGGATGACCCGGCTGCGCTGGAATTCCTGGAGTCCTGTTTTAACGGTGAAATCTCCACCGCCGTTTCCCTGAAAGAAGCCTGGGAAGAGATGAAAAAGAGCTTGCCGGACTTGATAATACTGGATCGGCTGCTCCCCGACGGCGACGGCATACGGCTGTGTGAAGCGATCCGGAATGACCCGGAACTCCATTCCCTGCCCGTGCTTATGCTGACCTGCAAAGACGAGACCGAAGATAAAGTGTTGGGGCTTAAACTAGGCGCCGATGATTACCTGACAAAACCCTTTGAGCCGGACGAACTGAAAGCCGGAGTGAACGCGTTGTTTAGAAGAACCCAAAAGCTTCGCCCCCGGAGACGCATAAAAACATCCTTGTGGAAATACTAAACGTGACACGCGGCCGCCACAGCCGCAAGCCGGACCGGGGATAATGGGATTTTCCGGCAGCGGACAGGTTTAATTTCTATTTACTCCCCCGCCCTACCCTCCCCCAGTGTCGCGCAAAGTTGAAGAATTTCTTCCCCCGTAGTTAATTCCCCTATTACTGGCTCTGCTTCTTTTTCGGGGCGAGCGAGCGGAGCGCTTGCCCGCCGCGTTAGCGACGGGCAAAGGGCGACGCCGCGAGCATAAGATGCAGTATACCGCTTTCTGGCAAGGCCGCGGTTGTTGGCGCGGGCCTTGCCGCCAACGGCGGCAAGGGGGGCGCGCGGCCGCGCAGGGGTGGGGCAGGGTTGTTGCGGCCCGGCGGCCCCACGAACCGGCCCGCCTCTGGCGGGCGGGCGCCGCGACCGCAGGGCGCGGCGGTGGGGCGAACAGCCGCAAGCGGGGCGGGCGGGTTTTTGGGCGGGCTGGGCGGCGGCTGCGCGGGGCCGCGTAAGGAACTCCACTTTATAAAGGAGCTCCACTCGCAAGTGTGTTTCTTTTGCGGTCCGGAAGTTAACATAACAGGGTTATGTTAACCCAAGCCCGCCCGCCTCCTTAAAATATATCAGGAACGGAGCGGGCGCAGTGGCGAAGCAATACGGCGGGGAAAGGGCAACTTACGATAATATATATATTAT
>JAUSCK010000269.1 GCA_030651035.1 Elusimicrobiota bacterium | reverse complement strand
TCACCGGGCTTAAGCCGGGCGAGAAGATGTATGAAGAGCTGTTTAGGGATGGGGATATCCGCAAGGATACGGGGCATAGCGATATTTTCGCGGCTGTTCCCGGCGAGGCCGATTCCGCGCTTAGCGAGGAGCAGCTGCAGGGGTTGAAGCATCTTTCTACGGAAGCGGATATGGCGATGATGCTTGGGAAGATTAAAGAGCTCATTCCGGCTTATACGGGGTGGCCCCGGCACCAGAAGGGGAAGGGGAACGAGGCTAAGCCTCGGGGAAGTGAGGCTGAGCCTCGGAAGACGAAGGGGGAGTTGGAGGGGGAGGGGGCGTAAAGGGGACAGGCTACTTTAATTGTCCCCGGCGGCGGATTAAAAGGCTCCTTAGCGGAGCCTTTAATTGGTTATTAAATCAAGACTTATTGCAGTATAATGCACTATAATATATACTTAGATGGCTATGGCAGATAAATCCAGAATAAAAGAAGTTTTGCTTGACCAACTGGGGGATATCCCCGGCATTTTGGATAAGTGCCGCGTTGAGCGCTTTATTGAACCGGAACTTCACGACGCACTTAAGGACTCTCTTGTTAAAGTTATAAGCGGGGTACGCCGGTGCGGCAAATCTGTTTTGGCTCACCGGGTATTAAAATATCTCCCGTATGGCTACGCCAATTTCGACGATGAACGCCTAGCGGACCTTACGACCGCCGACCTGAACCTTGTTCTAGAGGCTCTTCTAGAGATCAAGCCGGGGTTAAAATATATCCTGCTTGACGAAATACAGAATATAGATAAATGGGAACTTTTTGTGGCCCGGCTGCAGCGCGGCGGCTATAAAGTGCTCATAACCGGCAGCAACGCCCACCTGCTCAGCCGGGATCTGGCCACCCATTTAACCGGGCGGCATAAAGTTTTTGAAATTTACCCTTTTTCTTTCCCGGAATATCTGCGTTCACGCGGTATTGCTGCGCCTGACATCAAAGCCCTGAGCACCCGTTCCCGGGCGGAAATGAGCGCGGCCTTCTCCGGCTATTTCTCCGCCGGCGGGTTCCCTGAGCTTCCGGGAATTGTCGATAAGAAATCCTACCTGCACGACCTGTACGATAAGATCCTTACGCAGGACATTGCCCTGCGGCACGGCGTAAGGCATATTAAAACCCTTAAAGATATTGCGCTTTATACCGCGAACAATTACGCTTCAAAACTTTCTTACCAGAATATTAAAGACGCTTACTCCCTGGGAAGCATACACACGGTCAAAAATTACCTGGCTTATATGCAGGAGGCGTATCTTTTTTTTGCTGTAGAGGCTTTTTCGCATAAAGCGCGGGAGCGCGTGCGTCTGCCCAGGAAAATGTACGGCATCGATCCTGCCCTCCTGCGCTCGATTTCCGTATCCGGGCAGAAAAATGAGGGCCGGTTGCTTGAAAACGTGGTCTATCTGGAACTGCTGCGGAGAAACAAACAGGTTTTATATTATAGCGACCCACAGCGCAAATACGAGGTGGATTTTGTGTGCCGTCAAAGCGCCGGTGGGGCAGTGGAACTTATACAGGTTTGCCTGGATACCAATAGCGCGGAAGTTAGGGAGCGCGAGTTGAGAGGCCTGCAAAGCGCGCTAAACGCGTTTAAAGACGTTTCCGCGGGCGGTCTGACGCTGATCACTCTTGACCGCGGCGGGATAGAACGTATAGCCGGCCATCAGGTAAAATGCGTGCCGGTCTGGGAATGGCTACTTAATCCGTAGGCGGCGGGTACTGGCCGTGGATAATTTAACGATACCCGCTTCGGTAACATTTTAGTTGATTGAATACGCCGGGCATATTGTTTCCGTGCCCGGGGATGTGCGGGACGAAAGCCTGCTGAAGAATCTTTTTGAAACGCATAAGCCGGCCTGGGTGCTGCACGCGGCCGCGCATAAGCACGTGGCGCTTATGGAGGACAACCCGCAGGAGGCCGTTAAGAACAATACCCTGGGCACCTATATACTGGCGAAGACCGCCGCGGCTTACAATGTGGAGCGCTTCCTGTTCATCTCTACGGACAAGGCCGTGCGGCCCACCAGCGTGATGGGGGCTTCGAAGCGCCTGGGCGAGATGGTGCTGCGCTCGCTTTCCGGGCATAGCGCTACCAGGTTCAATGTCGGTGCGGTTCGGCAATTGGGAAAATAGGGGGTATCCTCTATTTTACCTTGACTAATCAGTGTTGCTCTGATATACTATGTTGCACATCATGGACAACAGAAGCTTTTCACGCAACAGACTTGAGCAGGAGGTGCTTAACCTCTTGCGGCAGCGCTTTCCCTCCGGGTGGAAGCTGGCCGCAAAACCTCCGCCGCCCAAACTCCGTCCGGCTCCGGATTTTATTCTCACTTTAACGGGACCCAATGGTGAGCGGATAAAAATCATGGTGGAGATAAAAAATCAACTGGAGCCGAAGAACGCGGCAGCCCTGGCGGAGCAGCTACGGAGGTGTGCCCGGAACTTCGGCGAAGAAGCCATGCCGCTGGTGGCAGCTCCTTTTCTCAGCGTGAGCGCTCGCGAACGCCTAAAGGAACTGGGCATCTCTTACGCCGACACCACGGGCAATGTCCGGGTTATAGCCTCCCGCCCCGCCCTTTTTATCGAGACCTGCGGCGTGGAGCGAAACCCCTACCGGGAGCAGCGGCAGGCCCAATCCCTGAAAGGGGCTAAAGCCGGCCGAATCGTGCGCGCCCTGTGCGATGCCAAGCCGCCCTTCGCCGTGCGCAAATTGGCGCAAGCCGCGGGCATAGATCCCGGCTATGTCTCGCGTATCCTGGCTTTCCTGGACGACGAAGAACTCATCCGGCGGGAGCGCAGGGGCCCCGTAATCGAAGTCCGCTGGCGCAAACTCATTGAGCGCTGGGCCCGCGACTACTCATTTATGGAGTTCAACCGGGTGGTTTCCTACCTTGAACCGCGCGGCCTTTCCGATTTTCCCCCCCGGCTGGCCGCCGCCGCCAGGCGCATAGCGGTCACCGGCTCCTATGCGGTCTCCGCCATCGCCCCGGTTGCACCCGCCCGGCTCCTGGCGGCCTATGTCGAATCTCCCGAAGATACCGCCAGGCGCCTGGGGCTCATACCTGCTGAATCCGGGGCCAACGTCCTCCTGGCCGAACCTTATGACGCCGTAGTTTTCGAGCGCATGGAAGAACGCGGCGGAATGCCCTGCGTTGCCCTGAGCCAGGCAGCCGTAGATCTATTGACAAGCCCGGGCCGGGCTCCCGCCGAAGCCCAGGCCCTGCTCGGTTGGATGGAAGCCAATGAACCAGCCTGGCGTCGTTGATCCCCTTTACGTCCTGGCCCGCCGCGTCCTGCTGGACGCGCTGGGGGCGCTGCGTCCCCACAAGGACGCCCTCATTCTGGTCGGAGCCCAGGCAATCTATCTGCACACGGGTCCGGCCGGGCTTGCCGTGGCCGAACACACCACCGACGCGGATATTGCGCTGGCTCCACATTTACTCTCAAATGATCCGAAGCTGGCGGAGGCGATCCAGGCCGCCGGCTTCCGTGCCGCCGGCACAAATGTCGGCTCCTGGGTAACCAGGAAACCGCTTGGCGGGAAAGACGTGGAGGTATTGGTGGATCTTCTTGTTCCGGAGGCCGTAGGAGGCTCCGGTCGCCGGGGCGCGCGGCTGGGCGTTCACGGCAACAAGATCGCCCGGAAGGTGAAAGGGCTTGAGGCCGCATTGGTGGATAAAAGTGAGAAGCTCATCGCCTCCCTCGATCCGGCCGACAGCCGGAACTTCCGCGTCGCGGTGGCCGGACCGACCGCCCTCCTTATTTCCAAGCTCCACAAAATCGCCGACCGGCGGGAAGATCAGGGACGATTGAGCGACAAAGACGCCCTCGACGTCCTGCGGCTTCTCCGAACCACAGAGACGGCAGCCGTCGCCGAAACCTGGTCAAAACTCATTTCAGACAAAATCGCCGGCGCCGTCAGCCTGGAGGCTGTTGGCCTTCTGGAACGGCTGTTCGCAACGCCCGGCTCGGAGGGCTCGCAGATGGCCGCCCGTGCCGCGACGCCCCTGGAAGCGGCGGCAACCACGGCCGCTTCCTGCGCTGCGCTGACCACGGAAATTCTGTCCGCCATGAAGACATAAGTGGGGAAATGGGGCCTGGGTGCTGCACGCGGCCGCGCATAAGCACGTGGCGCTTATGGAGGAGGACGGCACCTATATCCTGGCGAAGACCGCCGCGGCCTACAATGTGGAGTTGTGCGGCCCACCAGCGTTATGGGGGCTTCGAAGCGCCTGGGCGAGATGGTGCTGCGCTCGCTTTCGGGGCATAGCTCTACCAAGTTCATGTCGGTGCGGTTCGGCAATGTGCTGGGGAGCTCCGGCAGCGTGGTTAAGATCTTCCAGGAGCAGATACAGGCCGGCGGGCCTTTAACGGTGACGCACCGCGACGTGATACGCTATTTTATGACCACGGAAGAGGCGGTGTCGCTGGTGCTGAACGCCTGCGCGCTGGGCGAGGGCGGCGAGATCTTTGTGCTTAATATGGGCGAGCCGGTGAAGATCCTGGACCTGGCCCGCAATATGATAGTGCTTAACGGGCTG
>JAUSCK010000267.1 GCA_030651035.1 Elusimicrobiota bacterium | reverse complement strand
TTAATGACTTTGATATAATATGGCAAGTTAGGAGGATATATGGCAAATTCAATTTTAAAGGGACTTCGGAAATTTGCACCTATCTGGCAGGATGCAAAAGATAAGGATTTAAATGAGGCCGATGTTGTCACTAGAATTGTTAAATTCCTCGAAGACGTTTTGGGGTATGATGTGTTGTCTCATGTGACTAAGGAATTCCAGGTAAAAGAACGATTTGTCGATCTCGCAATCCGCGTGAATTCAAAGGTTGAGTTCTATATAGAGGTTAAGTCAGCCAATACCAATCTCAAGGAATCACAGATTTTCCAGGCAGAAAGCTACGCTTCGCAAAGCGGTGTCAGTTGGGTCGTTTTGACTAACGGCGGTGAGTGGCAAATCTACCATTTAACTTTTGACAAAACTGGCATTGAACATACACTTATAGCAAAGATAGATTTAATTGGCGGGGATTTAGAGCAGAGTGCTACCAAACTTTACTATCTTTCTTTTGAGGCTATAAAAAAGAACGAGTTGGGTAAGTATTGGGAGACTTGCCTCTCTTTAAAGCCCGCGTCAATGCTTAAGGCTTTATTCCATGAGGATACACTTGCAACGATAAGAAGAGAAATTAGGCGGAGATCTGGTGTATTGATTTCTGAAGACGACTTGTTGGAGGGCATACAGAAATTATTGAGCCCCACAATTGTTGCACAGCACGGGGATAGTATTAAGATTAGCCGGAAAAGGCGTATGGCTAAAAAAAGCGGAAATGATTCTCCAGTCGTTGACACTACGCTAGTTCAAGATGCTGAGGGTATTCCTCAGCTAGGTGAAATTACTCCTGTGGCAGAAGAAAAAGTTGCTGAACCTGGGCCCAGCACAGAACCGAATATCTAACTTTCCACATTTGCTGATCACAAAACCGCCGGGTAAGCCTAGCGGTTTTGTTTTGTAGAATAGCGCTATGGGAAACGACAGCTGGGGGGGTATGGGGAATAGATACGCATTGATGTTGTTTGTCCTGCTGTCGGCCGGGCTGTCCCAGGCGCGCGCTGCAGAAGCCAAACCCGTTTATCAATGGGTTTCCGCTAACGAATATTATTTTATCCTGCCCACCGGGCAGGATTTGTATTTGCCAAGGAACGGCGACACCCTGAGCGTTAAACCCTGGGGTTTCGGTTTCCGGGCGGTAGGGCATGAAACGTTCGCCAAGACCGGCGGCCTGCAGTTCCAGAGTATCAAGGTAGACAACCCAAGCACAGGCCGGAACACTTTCTATCTTTGGGAACTTCTGGCCGGCATGGAATACATAGCCCCGAAAGTCCAGGGAAAGCCTTTGCGATTTAAAGCCTCCGCCGTAGCCGACCTGGGCTTATCAGACACCACGTTCTTTGTAGCGCCAATTATTTCTGCAGGGCTGCTTTACGCAACCGAAGAATATTCCGCTACTCCGACGGGGTTTACCTTCGATATTTATTACAGGCTTAGCGATATCGATATAGACAACGTAGGCGGCGGCGCCGGGACGCTCAAGCCGGCCCTGGGCTTTAAAGTCGGTTACATCTTCGAGGGCTTCTGGACGACCAAGGAGAAGAGGGCGGTTCCCGAGAATAGTTGAAAAGAATTGAGGCGGGCCTCCGACCTTGATACAATCAAGGTTGAATGCAGTAAATAAATACTGGGAGGCACCGCCAATGAAACA
>JAUSCK010000266.1 GCA_030651035.1 Elusimicrobiota bacterium | reverse complement strand
AAAATCCTGTATATCCTGTCAATCCATGTTCGATCTTTAAATTAAAGCCGGGACGCGCCGCGGGTCAGCTGCAGGGCCAAGTCCCAGTTATTGTCTCCGCCGCGTATAAAGAGCCTGTCGAGCGGGGAGTTTTTCCGGTCCCAGGGCCAGGGGGGTTTGCCCTGCCTGAAGCTGAAGTCAAAGGTATAGCCGGCCTCCAGCGCTTTCTCCCTGATGGCGGGCGCGTAAGCCCCGTCGCCGTAAGGATAGGCGAAGGCGCATACCGCGCCGAAGGCCGCCTCGAGCTGGCGCTTTGATTCCGCAATTTCCCACGCGGCGTCCTCGGGCCTCAGGGCGGAAAGGCGGGGGTGGTTCATGGTATGCGAACCGTATTCGATCACGCCGCTGTCCTGCATCTCTTTAAGCTGCTCCGCGGTGGCCATGTTCACCCACGGCTCCGAGGCCGGGTCGTGCCAGAGGTTCACTTTGCCGATGGTATTGAACACTACGAAGATGTTGGCTTTCGCGCCCAGCTCCTTCAGGACGGGCCAGGCGTGCAGGTAGTTGTTTTCATACCCGTCGTCAAAAGTTATAAGCACGGCCTTCCCGGGCAGCTGGGAGCCGGAATCATGGATCTTCTTAAGGTCCGAAAAAAGCAGCGTCGTGTAGCCGTTATCCAGCAGGTATTTTACCTGCGCGCGGAATTTTTTGGGGCTGATCCAGAGCTCGCTGAGCTTTGAGCCGCGGGGGGGGGCGCCGACCTTGTGGTAGCAGAGCACTTTGAGCCCGGGCGCGGAACGGCGCCACCAGGTCCAGCGCGCGCTGAGCCCGAAAATAATAAATATCAGAACCACCGCTATAGATATGGTCATAGTCATAAGATTCCCTGATTTGTAAACCAGTTCGCCGCATGAAAGATCGAACATGGATAAACAGGATGGACAGGATTTTTATTTCCCTTTTTTATCCTGTCTATCCTGTTCATCAATGTGAATAGTTTCAGCTCTCTCTTGCGCCGCTTTAAAAACTTCTTCGACGGTCAGCAGGCGCATGCAGAGGAAATGCCCGCGCGGGCATTTTTTCGAGCCGTGCAGGGCGCAGGGCCTGCAGGCCAGCGGCGTCTCTATCACCGTGTTGCCGGGGCCGTAGGGGAAAAAGCCCAGCTCGCGCGTGGTCGGCCCGAAGACGCCGACGGCGGGCACGCCCAGGGCCGCGGCTATATGCATGGGGCCGGAATCGTTGGAGACGAAAACTTTAAGCGGGCGTATAGCTTCCATAAGTTCCGGCATGCTGGTTTTGCCGGTAAGGTTAAGGCAGTTCTCCGGGCCCGCCAGGCGCTCTATCTCGGCGTTCCATTCCCTTTCGCCGGGGCCTCCCACCATCAGCACCCTGCCGCCGCGCGCGGCAGTTAATTTCCTGATAAGCCGGGCCCATTTCTGCGCCGGCCAGCGCTTTGTGGGCCAGGCCGAGCCGGAGTTTATGCCTGCCGTCACGCCGTCCCCCGGTTTGTACGGGGTCACGGCATCGCGGCTCAGGCCCGGGAAGGCCGCCTTAAGATCTTCAGCCAGGGGGGAAAGCAGGGCCAGGTTGCGCTCTACGTCGTGCAGCAGCCAGGAAAAAGGCACCTTGTGCGTAAGCAGGAAGCTCCCGGCGCTTGAGGAAAAGCCCACCCGGACCGGTATGCCGGCGCGCCAGGCCAGGAGCGCGCTGCGCAGCGAGCGGTGCGGTATTATCACGGCGTCAAATTTCCGCGCGCGCAGCTCCCGGACAAGGCGGCTGAACTCGGCCGGGCCGGAGGGGGCGGTTTTTTTCCTGTCCTCTATTATCTCGGCGGCAAGCCCGGAGGAGGAAAAGATCCCGGCCGTCTCCGGCCGGGTGACCACGGAAACGGAAGCCTCCGGCAGCAGCTCGCGCAGTTTATTCAGCAGCGGCAGCGTAAGCACGCAGTCGCCCAGGAAGGCGGTCTGCAGCAGGCAGACTTTAAGAGGGCCGGGTTTAAGCTCGGGCCTGTTGCCGCCCGGGGCCCAGTCGCCCAGCTCGGGCCCGTGGTGCACCACCGGCACGCCAAGGGCGGCGAGCGGCTCCAGGTAGCGGTCCAGCGTGTGCTTTTCCAGCGCGGGGCTGGGTATGCGCAGCCCGACAAAAAGCCGGCGCGATAGCGCCGCCTTGCGGTAGCGCAGTTTAACCGGGGCGCGGGCCAGCAGGCAGAGCAGGCGGCTGCGGGGCGTATCGTGCAGGTCGATTATTATGTCGTAGGCCGCGTCGTTGATCCCGCGGAGCGCGGCGGCGAGGCCGGAAAAAGGCAGGACCCTGTCTATGAAGGCGTTTTTTGAAACCGCCTCAAGGAACTGCGGCTTTACCAGTATCTCGAGGCGCGCTTCCGGCCATTTGGCCTTCAGATTGCGGAAAACAGGGGCGGTCAGGATGATGTCGCCAAGCGAGGACATCCTGATTACCAGTATCTTCGGGTTGTTCTTTAATGTGTCAACCATCGGTAAAAAATTATATCATTTATGAAATAAGGCTCCGCGGCCGCCAGGGGAACGCTGTCACGGCAGTACAGGAAAAAGCTCTCCCGCTGAATACGTAACAATTAATTAATATAAATAGCCTTGACATGACTCGGTTTTTGATATATCTATATAATATGAGGCTAAAGACGGGCGGCATAATCCTTTTCGCTTTCCTGGCCGCGGGGGGGGTGTTTAATTACGCTTCGGCGCTGGCAGAAGAAAATCGCCCCTGCCTGTCCCCCTTTGTCTGCCGCGTGCGTATAATCGAGATGGTTACCGTGGGCAATTCCGAGCCCAAGCTCGGGGGGGCATATTCCCTTTTCGGCAGCACCGGGCAGCTGGGCTTCAGCTCGCTTTCCGGCGGGCGCTACAAGGTCACCTGGGGCATAGTGAATTCCTGGCGGCCGCCGCTGCTTGACCTTACCACCGCGCACGTCTACCCCAACCCCTGCGCCTTTGCGAGGGGCTGCAACGGAATAACCTTCACCTCCCTTACCCTGCGCGCGACCATAGACATCTTCACGATTTCCGGAGAAAAAGTGCGGTCCATAGAGAAGAACAGCAATAACGACGGCGTGGGCTGGGACCTGCGCAACGAGTCCGGCTCAAGGGTGGTCAGCGGCCTCTACCTTTACGTAATAAGGGGCGAGGGTTCTACCAAAAACGGGAAAATAGTGATAGTCAGGTAAAGGCGATTTTTATGAAAAAGTTTTTAATTCACATGGATGAACAGGATAGACAGGATAAAAATGGGAAAATAAAAAATCATGTATATCCTGTCTATCCATGTTTGAAGAGGTTTATACTTTCAGCCGCGGCGGCCCTATGGCTGCCGCTGGCAGCCCCGGCCGGGGAAATCTCCCCGGGAAGCGTACCCGGCAACATAAATTACCAGGGGCGCCTGGAGCGGGATAACGCGCCCATAACCGGGTTGATACACCTTTACTTCCGCGTTTACAACTCGCTCACCGCTACCGGCGGCGCCTGCGGGGCGGTGGCGCAGCCCTGCCTTTGGGAGAGCGCTGAACTTGTCGTGCAGGCCACCCAGGGCATCTTCAGCGCCGATATTACCCCGCCCATGGAGGTGTTTGCCGGCGGGCAGAAGCTCTACCTTGAGGTGCAGGTTGAGAGCAACATCCTGACGCCCCGCGAGCCGCTTAACAGCGTGGCCTACGCTATAGTGGCCCAGAAGCTGGAGGATGGCGCCAGCGTTTCAGTGACCACGCTGACCGCCGCTTACCAGGTGCTGCTGGCCACCACCGCCGGGACCAGGGTCGGCATAGGCATAAGCGAAGCAGACTTTGTGGCTGGCGATAAAGTGACGGTGAACGGCTGGCTGCGCCTTACGTCGGGCGGTATAATTTTCCCGGACAGCACCTCCATGAGCGCCTCCGGCGTGGGCTCGGCCGGCAATATCTCCTCCGTCGGCGACGCCATCGTGCTGGCTGCTTCGGGCGGGGGCATCAATGGCGACGTGCTTTTAAAAAAGCCCAGCCAGGAATTCATAAGGATCACTAATTCGGGGAAAGTGGGCATCGGCAATGTTTTTACTACGGATGCGGGTCTCACCCCACCCTCGGGCAGGCTGGACGTGGACGGCGCTCTGTATGTCGGCACCGAGGGTATCTATGACCGGGACGACGGCGAGCTGAATGTGAAACAGGACCTCGTGGTGGAAGGCGGCCTGGTGAGGGGCACCGGCAACAACTATATTTCCATGGGAGAAACCGCCAATACCCTCATAGCGGCCACGAACAATACGGCGCGCGTCTGGATAGATCCTTCCGGCAACGTGGGCATAGGCCTGGCCGGACCGGCGGTACAGCTTCATGCGGCCGGGGACATCGCCTCTAACACCGGGGTCAGGGGGGGGCGTGTCTCGATAGGCAATTATTCCACCTGGACCAACCTGCTGAACGAGGTCAAAGCCGAAAACAACTATCACCTGCTGCTGCAGCAGACAAATCCCTACAACGTGGGCATCGGCACCGACACGCCGCGCGAGAAGCTGCACGTGCGCGGCAGCGTGCGCTCGGACTACGGCGTGATCGCCGCCACCGGGGCCTTTACGGGCGACGTGAGGGTGAACGGGACTTTCACGGCCAACTCAGGCGCCGGCAATACCGTAAACCTCTCTTCAACGGTCATCTACGGCTCTCTGCTGGTCACCGGCAGCATGAATTCCACTTTGGGCGTCCCCGCTTACCTCGCTTCCACGCAGACCTTTACGGGCCAGAGCAGCTTCCTCAACCAGGTCAGCGTTTCAAGCGACATTTTTACGCTCAACCGCATAGGCGCCGGGGTAAGGGACTTCGACTTTGCCGGGTCTAAATACCTGCAGGTGGGCGACAATAAGCCGGAGTTCGCCAACGACAACGCCCTGGCCTACCTGGTGGGCGGCAGCAACGCCAACGCCAAGCTTAATTTCTACCGCGGGGGCTCAGAGGCCGCGCGCTTTGAAACCCAGAGCGGGCTTAACCTGGCGCTGGTCATTAACAGCCAGACCAAAACGCTGACCGACTCCACCTATTACCGCATACAGAACAGCGTGGTCTGGATCTCCACCGGCTATGCCGGCACGCCGTCTATCTTTGTAAGCTCCTCTATGGGCATCGTCGGCATCGGGACGGTAGTGTCCGACCCCAACTGGCGCCTTACCGTGGACGGCAATATGCGCTTTTCCGGCGTAGGCAACGGAATATTCTTCCAGGACGGAACAAGTATAGTCAGCGGCGGCGCCGGGCTTACGGTAGGGGGTATTTCAAATAACGGCGACGCTATTGTGCAGTCCGACCTGGATCAGTTTTCCGGCGGCGACGTGATACTGCGCGCGGGCGCGGTGGACGGTCTTACGCTTAAATCGGGCGGCAACGTCGGCGTAGGCACGATCAACCCCTCGTACAAGCTTCACGTGCGCGGCGGAGACCTGGTGCTGGGCACGCCGGTAAACCCCTATGGCGGCGATGCGGTGGAGGACCTGGTAGTCGGCGGGAACGTAGCTTTTGACGGCGAGCTGCTGCAGCGCTCGGCTGCTGCGGTGAAGCTCTCCAACCTGATA
The DNA here is from genome assembly GCA_030651035.1 of Elusimicrobiota bacterium. Lineage (GTDB taxonomy): Bacteria > Elusimicrobiota > Elusimicrobia > Elusimicrobiales > UBA9959 > UBA9959. Next base: position 388 of record JAUSCK010000266.1, on the reverse strand, counting down.
GTGTCGGGCGACGTTTACCTTTCAACAGGTTCAGGCAAAAAGACGGGCATAGGCAATATCATCCCGGGGTACAGCCTGGACGTTACGGGGGACATAAACGCCAGCGGCTCCCTACTCACCGGCAATACCATCCGCATTTCCAATGCCGGGACCGTCGGCGCCGGCGGCCTTAACGCCACCTGGGACGGCGCGGTTATAGATGTGAACCGCGGCGGCACCGGCGTGAATACTCTTGCGGCGGGCGGCATACTTTACGGCAACGACGCGGCCGATATCGGCGCCACGGCAGTTCTCGGCAACGGCCAGCTCCTGATAGGTGACGGTTCCGGCGTGCCGACGCTGGCTACTCTGACGCAGGCTTCGGCCAACAGGGTGGTCATTACCAACG
>JAUSCK010000259.1 GCA_030651035.1 Elusimicrobiota bacterium | reverse complement strand
CGAATCTGCTCACCATCACTTTATGCGCAAAACAGAGAACTATGAAGGGGGCTTACGGAATTGTTGCTTTACCGGCTTACATCTTGATTTCGCGCCAGCTTTCTGTTATCATTTAACATGGGGTGCGTTGCCGTGGCCCGTAGTTAACAGTATTAAAACATTCTTTAGAAACGAGCAGCTTGGCAAGCGGCTTTCTCAGGCCGCGGCAGCCAGATAACGACTCGTTAGGCGAAACTATATGAAAACTGACCAGTCTTTTGTAGCGAATATCCTGCTGCAGATCCCTCCCGCGAACAAGAAACTTAAATCCATGGCGGTCCTTCTGGCTAAGCGCCTGAAAAACAATCCCAGGGATTTCTGGACCTGGGACAATCTCGCAAACCTGTATTTCAGCGAAGGCTTCGTTCTTCAATCTATCGACATATACCGTAAAGCTCTCAAGATAAAGCCAGACCTCCCTGTTGTTCATATGCGCATAGGCATAGCCTACTACAGGCTGGCCTATCTTGATAAAGCGATCGCCGAGCTGGAAAAGGCCCTCAGCCTTGACCCTGACCTCGCGATGGCGCATTACTACCTGGGGTTCGCCTACTACCACATCGGGAACTCGGACCAATCGCTGCATCATTTCCAGAAGGTGAAGGCGATCAGCCCGGAAACGCGGATCGTGTATTACCACATGGCGGAGGCCTATCTTCAGCGAAGGTGTTTCCCTGACGCTATTGACGTCCTGGAGAAACTGCTCAAAGTCAGCCCTTCTTCGGCCACGGCCTGGTACAAGCTGGGAGAGTCTTATCTGGGGCTTTACAAGAATACTGAGGCCATCAGCGCTTTCCGCTCGGCGCTCAAGGCTAACCCGCACGACGAACGTTCGAAAAATATGCTGGAGATGCTCACTAACGTTCCAAGCATCTAATCGGGATAGGGGCGGCAGTTAATAGGACTGCCGTTCACCCGGTCAAAGAACTTTCCAGTCCGCGTCCACAACCCACTTCCGCCCGTCCTGTACCTACCCTTCGCCCGGGTCGGAAGCCGCAGCTCTGCTCCAGGTATGCCGGCTTTACCGCTCGCTAAATATGGATGATAGTTATCCGGTTTTTCTGATGGTTTAAATTGAGGCGCGTAAATATAATTAGTATACTTATTACTGTCGAATTGGAAAAGTTGCGGGTAACGCTATGGCCTTCCAAGACAGGCCGTCTGGTTGTTACAGATCTCCTGAAAGGCATAGCTTCTGATGCGGTGTCTGTTCATGCGTTGAAATCTAAAGGAGAAAAAAATGAAATTAAGTTCGTTGTTGGGGGGGATAGCGCTCTTGGGTCTTACCGGGCTGGTCATAGCCCAGGACGCCCCGGTTGAAACAAAGCCCGCCGAGGCTACATACCTCGGCGCAGCCAAGTGCAAAATGTGCCATTCCAAGCAGCATGCTACCTGGACGAAAATGAAGCATTCTAAGGCGATAGAAGCGCTTTCCGCCGAGGAACAGAAAAACCCCGAGTGCGTGAAGTGCCACGTGACCGGCTACGGCAAGACGGGCGGTTTTGTCTCCATGGAAAAAACCCCGGAACTGGCCAATGTGCAGTGCGAAGCCTGCCACGGCGCGGGAAGCGCTCACATGAAAGCTCCCAAGACTGAAAAGAAAACTACCATAAACGGCAAGGGAATCGACTGCCGCGAATGCCACAGCCCCCACGTGGACGTGGACAGGAAGAAGGGCGCGGGGGAAGAGAAGAAAGAGGCAGCGAAATAAAAGCCTTTTTGTACCCGGTGTTCCTGGACCTAAAGGGGAAGCCATGCCTGGTGGTAGGCGGCGGCGAGGTAGCGTTCCGCAAAACGGAAACGCTGCTTATGTCCGGCGCTACCGAAGTCAAGGTCGTGGCTCCCCTTTTCCATCCGGGTTTTTCCAGGCTGGGCAAAAAAGGATCAATCAAATTTTTCAGGCGGAAATTCAGGTTGTCGGACCTGAAGGGCGCGGCCATCGTGGTCTGCTCGACGGACTCCGAAGAAATAAACGCGCTGGTCGGCGCGGCCGCCGAAAAGACGGGGGCGCTGGTAAATGTGGTGGACCGGCCCTCTCTGTGTAATTTCATAGTACCGGCGGTTTTCAGGAACGGGGCTTTGACCATAGCTGTCTCCACCGGAGGCGCAAGCCCGGCCCTGGCTAAAAAGATACGGCAGCAGCTCGGCAGGACCTACGGCGGAGCGTTCAGTAAAAAAGTAGAGGCTTTGCGGAAGCTGCGCGTTAAAATGCTGGCCACTAAATCCAAGGCCGATAAAGCGGCTTATTTCAGATTTGTAAAGGAAATATAGTAAGTGGTAAGTTTCTGAAACTTAATCCTTAGTACTTAATCCTTAATCCCGGGTTTTAAGGCAAATATGAAAGGCAAAGTATACCTGGTGGGCGGCGGTCCCGGCGATCCCGGCCTGCTTACGATAAAAGGCGCGGAGTGCCTGCGGGCGGCCGACTATGTGGTTTACGACGCTCTGTCCAATCCGGATTTCATCAACCTCGCTCCGGAAAGATCTAAAAAGATTTATGTCGGGAAGCGGGGCGCGGTACACGCCATGGAGCAGGAAGATATAAACAGCCTGCTGGTCCGCCTGGGGCGCAAGGGCGGCACCGTGGTCCGCCTTAAAGGCGGGGACCCTTTTATTTTTGGACGCGGCGGAGAAGAAGCCAGGGACCTCGCGGCGGCCAGGATCCCTTTCGAGATAGTTCCCGGCGTCAGCTCGGCCGTGGCGGCTCCCGCCTACGCCGGCATCCCGGTAACCGACCGCTCTTTCGCGCCCATGGTTACCTTCGTCACTGGGCATATGAAGAAGGACGGGCAGCTCGACCTGCCCTGGGCCAGCCTGGCTTCCGGCGGCGGGACCCTGGTGTTCCTGATGGGCGTTTCAAGTCTCGGCGTGATAACGTCGAAACTCATGGCCGCGGGGCTGAAAGGCTCCACTCCAGCCGCTATCGTTTCCAACGGGACCACGCCGCGCCAGAGATCTCTTTCAGGACGCCTGTCCAATATAGCCGAGCTCGCGCGCAAGGCGAAAATAGAAGCCCCGGCAGTTACGGTGGTCGGCGGGGTGGCCGGTTTGCGCGAAAAACTGTCCTGGTTCGAGAACAGGCCGCTCTTCGGCAGGAAAATAGTGGTAACCCGCTCGCGTGAGCAGGCCAGCGCCCTGGCGCAGAAACTTTCAGAGCTCGGCGCCGAAGTGATAATTTTCCCTTCCATTAAAATAGAACCCCTCAAATCCTTTTTGGCCCTGGACAGGGAGATAAAGGGACTTGCCGGCTATAACTGGGTGATCTTTACCAGCACCAACGGCGTGGAAGTTTTTTTCAACCGCCTTAAAAAGCTCGGCTTTGACGCTCGCCGTTTCGCGGGCGCTAAGGTGGTGGCCATCGGTCCAGCCACGGCGGAAGCGCTGCGGGCCAGAGGCGTAGAAGCGGACCTCGTGCCCGAGAAATATATTTCCGAGTCGATCCTGAAAGCGCTGGGCAAGGTGAAAGGACAGAAAATACTTCTGCCCCGGGCCGCAATGGCCAGGGACATGCTTTACTCCGGGCTTAAAAGCGCCGGCGCGCTGGTAACCGAGATCCCCACTTATAACACCCTTCCCGACAGGGGAAACCTCGCCGAGCTGCGCCGCCACCTGGAGGAAGGAACTGTAAGCCTTATCACTTTCACCAGTTCCTCCACCGTCGCCGGTTTCCTGGAAAGTTTCAAGGGCGCCGACAAGAAGCTTCTTAAAGGCGTGGCTATGGGCAGCATAGGCCCCATCACCTCCGGGACAATGAAGTCCGAGGGTTTTAAACCTGATTTCGAAGCGAGGGACTATACCATCCCCGGTCTTGTAGAAGCGGCGTTGAAGTATTTTAAGAAGCACTAAGAGCAGCGAATAAGAATTTCACCGCAGAGTCGCAGAGTACGCAGAGAGCGGAAAGAGTTAAGCATCTGTTTCTTGCCGGATACATTTAATTTTGTTGCTTCGCTCTTCTCTGCGACCTCTGCGCCTCTGCGGTGAATATGAAGGAGAAGACCTATGATTTCCGACTCAGCCAGGCCGCGCAGACTCAGGAACCTGAAGTGGGCGCGCGAAATGTTCAGGGAAACCCGCGTAGTCACCGATAATTTCGTTTACCCGCTGTTCGTGGTGCCCGGGAAAAAACACAAAAAAGAGATCTCCTCCATGCCCGGCTGTTTCCACCTCTCCGTGGACGAAGCGGCGGTCGAGGCCGCAAGATGCCGCGCCCTCGGCATAAACTCGCTGATCCTTTTCGGCCTGCCCTCTAAAAAAGACCCGCTCGGGAAGGAAGCCTATGACCCCAGGGGGCCGGTTCCCGAAGCCGTCAGGCTGATAAAAAAGACCGTGCCGGACATGGCCGTAATGACCGACGTCTGTCTTTGCGAATATACAAGCCACGGCCACTGCGGCGTCGTCAAGAAATCGCGCGGCGGCGAGATGCTGGTGGACAATGACTGCACGCTTGAGCTGCTGGTAAAAGAGGCGCTGGTGCACGCCGGGGCCGGCGCCGACCTAGTCGCGCCCTCCGACATGATGGACAACCGTGTGGGCGCGATAAGGAAGGCACTGGACGGCAAAGGCTTCCAGGATGTCGGCATACTTTCCTACGCCGCCAAATACTCCTCGGCTTTCTACGGCCCTTTCCGCGAAGCGGCGCAGTCCGCGCCGCAGTTCGGCGACAGGAAAACCTACCAGATGGACCCGGCTAATTTCCTGGAAGCCCTGCGCGAGGTGGAGTTGGACGTGATGCAGGGCGCGGATATCGTCATGGTGAAGCCCGCGCTGGCCTACCTGGATGTGCTGCGCGCTATAAAGGATAAATTCCAGTTCCCGACCGCGGCCTATAACGTAAGCGGGGAGTATTCTATGGTGAAGGTAGCGGCGCAGAAGGGCCTGATAAACGAGAAGGCCATGGTCCTTGAGATACTTACCTCCATAAAGAGGGCCGGCGCCGACATGATAATCACCTACCACGCCAAGGAAGCTGCTAAATGGTTAAAGGAGTAGAAAAACTGGTTTTGGACGCGGCCCAGGCGGATATTCCCGCCGTCAGCCGCCCTTTCGCCGCGCTGGGCGCAAGCATCGGCGTATCCGAGGCCGAAGTCCTGAAGGTCCTGAAAGCCTATAAGAGAAAAGGCGTAATACGCCGGATAGGCGGCAGTTTTGAAACCCGAAAGCTCGGTTTTTCCTCTACCCTCGCCGGCATGCGCGTGAAGCCCGCCCGGCTGGCGGCGGTGGCCAAAGAGATCTCTAAATTTCCCGGCGTCACCCACTGCTATGAAAGGGCTGGGGAGATGAACCTCTGGTTCACCGTCGGCGTGCACGGCACGATGGCAGGCGTCGATAAAAAAATAGCCTCCTTCAGGCGCCTGCCGGGGGTGGAGAAGTGCTGCTCCTTCCCGGTAAAAAGAATGTTCAAGATAAAGACGATGTTCCCGATATGAATTTAAGAGCGGCAAAAGAATGAACATGGATATACAGGATGAACAGGATCTTCGTTCTTTTTTTATCCTGTCTATCCTGTCCATCCATGTGAATAATTTATGACCCTTGAAGAATCCGTTGTCCGCGCGCTGCAGGGGGATATCCCGCTGGAACCGGCTCCTTTTAAAAAGATCGCGGCCGGCCTGGGCCTGTCGGAAGAGAAATTTCTCGGCGTGCTGGCGGAGCTCAAGCGCCGCGGGGTGCTGCGCTCCATACGCGCGATAGTCAGGCACAAGCGCGCAGGCTATTCGGCCAACGCCATGGTGGCCTGGAAGGTTCCCGAGGGTCGCGCCGTTTCCTTCGGGAAAACCGCCGCCGCCTCGCCGGCCATCAGCCACTGCTACCAGCGCCTTACCCGCCCGGGCTGGCCCTATAATCTTTATACCATGGTTCACGGCCGCAGCCGCGCGGAAATTTCCAAGGTCGTGGCCGGCCTGGTCAAGAAGACCGGCGTGAAGGACTACCTGGCGCTCGAAAGCCTCAGGGAATTCAAAAAGACCAGCATGGTGTACTTCTGACGGCGGAGCGGCTTCTTAAGGCATGCAACAGATAATTTTTCCTTTCACAGGCAATTCCCTCATCATGGCCCTTGTCATCCTGGTCCATGTGTTTTTTGCCTTCGTCGCCACGGGGGGGCTGGCCCTCGCTTTCGCCAGCGAATGGATCGGCTGCCGGAAGGACAGCGCCTTCCACGACCGCTTCGCCCTCGGTTACGTCAAGTTCCTCTCGAGCATGATGAAGCTCAACGGGGTCCTGGGCGTTACGATTGTCGTTCTCCTGATTGGCCTCTTCCCCGTGTTCACCACGCGGCTTTACAATATCTTCTTCTGGCCGCTGATGCTCGAAGTCACGATCTTCATGGTCATGATGGCCTCGTCTATCGCCTATCGCCTCAACTGGGAAACAACTAAAAACAAAGGCCTGCATATCGCTATAGGCGGGCTCGCCGCCGCCTCAGCCGCCGCCGCGGCGCTGGTGATAAACGCCGCTTGGTCCTTCATGCTTACCCCGGGAACATATTTCAGCGATCCCGGCCTCCTTAAAGCCGTCTTCAACCCGGCCATGCCGGCGTCCAGCATCCACCTGCTGCTGCCTTGCGTGCTGAACGCCGCGATGTTCAGTTATATTTACGCTTTCTTCAAACTGCGAAAAGCCGAAGCCGCGGACGCCGCCTACTATTCGTGGATGGCCGATTACTGCGGGACTATCTTCGCCATCGGCATCCTTCTGCAGCCTTTGAGCGGGCTGTCTTTCCTTTTTACGCTTAAGTCCGTAGATCCGGCGATCTTTACCAAGATCGTAAGCGGCAGCGTCTCCAGGTTCTTCTGGCCGATGGCGGGCCTGGCGACAGCAGCGGTAACAGCTTCGGTCATCTACCTGCTTTCACGGAAAAAGCAGCGTGCGGCCCTGCTGGTCGGCGGCCTGGCGGCCCTTACGGCTTTTTCCTTCGGCGGCTACACCCGCGAGCGGGCGAGAAAGCCTTTTCTGATCTACGGCCATATGTATATGACAGGGGCGCTTGTAACCGCGGCGGCGCAGCCGGCGACGGCCGCTCAGAAAGTGAAAGCGGAGCCCGTGAAAACCGCACCGGTTAAACCGGCCGCTAAAGCCGCGCCCGTAAAAACCCCCACTGTCCTGATGAGCCGGGAGCAGGCGCTGGAAAAATACTCCTGCCTTGTCTGTCACAGCTATAAAGGCGAAGGCGGGACTTTCGGGCCCGCCCTGGACCAGCATCTCCTCCATCACTCTAAAGAGGAACTGAAAAATTACTTAAAGAACCCGCCCGAGAATATGCCTCCCTTCGAAGGAACGGAGCAGGAGCTGGATGCTTTCGTGAATGCTTTGAAACAGGATTGAAAACACATTTATTATGAAACTTAATACCTCTGAATCTAAAAAACTCTGGAACTATTCCCTTAAGCATTTGGCCGGCGGGGTAAATAGCCCTGTCCGCGCCTTTAACGCCGTTGGCGGCTCGCCGCTGTTCATTAAGTCCGCGAAAGGTGCGCGGCTCAACGATGTTGACGGCAACTCTTATGTTGACTACGTCACTTCCTGGGGCGTCATGATACTAGGCCACGCCGACCCCGACATACAGGCGGCGATCACTACCGCCATCGGCAAAGGCACTTCCTACGGAGCGCCAACCGAGGCCGAAGCCGTGCTGGCCGAAATGATAAAGAAAGGCCTGCCCTCTATCGAAAAACTGCGGTTCGTCTCTTCCGGCACGGAGGCCGTGATGAGCGCCATAAGGCTCGCGCGCGGCTATACCGGGCGGGACAAAATAGTCAAATTCACAGGCTGCTACCACGGCCACGCCGATTCCCTGCTGGTGAAAGCGGGCTCCGGCGCCGCCACTTTCGGCTCGCCCTCCAGCCCCGGGGTTCCTGCCGCTTTCGCGCGCAACACCGTTTCGCTCGAGTATAACGATATTGAGGGCTTTTCGGCTTATATGAAGAAAAGCGGCAGGGAAGTGGCCTGCGTTATAGTGGAGCCCATAGCCGCTAATATGGGGCTGGTTCTTCCCGAGCCGGGCTTCCTCCAGGCGCTCAGGAGGGCCTGCACAGCCTTCGGTTCGCTACTTATCTTTGACGAAGTTATAACCGGTTTCCGCGTAGGCTTCAGCGGGGCGCAGGGTTTGTACGGCATAAAGCCGGACCTTACCACTTTAGGCAAAATAATAGGCGGCGGCCTGCCGGTAGGCGCCTATGGCGGCAGCGAGAAAATAATGAAGAATCTTTCCCCGGTCGGCAAGATCTACCAAGCCGGCACGCTTTCGGGCAACCCGCTGGCCATGGCGGCCGGTTGCGCCGCGATCAAAAAGCTTTCCAAACCCGGTGTCTATAAGCAGTTGGAAGCTTCCGGCCAGGCCATGGAGAATGGCCTGCGCCTTATTATAAGGAAAGGGAACCTGCAACTTACGCTTAACCGGGTGGGCTCGCTTTTCACCCTTTTCTTCTCGAAAGGCCCGCTGAAAGACTGGACCGGAGCCGCCGCCTGCGATACTAAGCGCTATGCTAAGTTCTTCTGGGCCATGGCGGAAAGGGGCGTTTACCTGCCGCCGAGCCAGTTTGAGACCTGTTTTATCTCCGCGGCGCACACCCCCGCTGACATAGCGGTGACGCTCAAAGCCGCGGAGGAAGCACTAATTTAAGGAAGAAGCATGAAAAAATCGAGCTGTAAGCATTGGGATGCCATATTTTCCGACACAGAAGATTGTGAATTGGGCTGGTACGAAAAAAATGCGTCTAAAACATTGAAATTGTTAAACAGTATCCCAAAATGGAAGCGGTCTACGGTATTTCTCCCCGGAGCCGGCACTTCGGTTCTGATAGAGGAGCTTCTGTCCAAGGGGGTAGAATTAGTTCTTAACGACATCAGCAGCGAGGCTCTGAACCGGGTTAAAAACAGGTTGAAAGACAAAGGAAGCGGAATTAACTGGCTATGCCAGGACATTGCACGCCCCATTCCCGATACGCTTCCCAGGGCCGATATCTGGATCGACAGAGCGGTTTTACATTTCCTGACCGATAAAGAGGATATTGCCGGGTACTTTAAGAACGTAAGAGCGACACTGAAAGCGGGCGGCCATGCGATATTCGCGGAATTTTCCAAGACAGGCGCGCCAAAATGCGCCGGATTAACCCTGCACAGGTATTCTGCCGGGGAATTGTCAAAAAGATTGGGTCCGGGATTCATGCTTATTTCGCATTTTGATCATATATTTATTAATCCATATGGCGACCCAAGACCATATATGTACGCTCTGTTTAAAAAAGTAAAATAAAAGAGGCAAGGAACCTATATGAAAAGAAATCCGCCAAGGCTTGTTTTCTGGGAAACCACCTCCAGGTGCAATCTGAAATGCGTGCATTGCAGGAGGACCAATGTCCCCGAGAGGGGCGACGAGCTTTATGAGCTCCCTACCGAAGAGTTCAAGGCTATTTTGGGCTCACTTAAAGGCGAAGGCCGCCCCCCGATGGTGGTGTTCTCAGGCGGCGAGCCGCTTATGCGCCCCGACCTGCCCGAGCTGCTCGGGTTTGCCAAAGAACACGGCATCCCTTTCGCCATAGCTACCAACGGCGCGCTCGTGGACGAGGCGATGACAAAGATGCTGGCTTCCTACGGTCCCCACAGGATCTCGGTAAGCATAGATGGCTCCAGGGCTTCCACTCACGACAATTTCCGCGGCCAGGAAGGCTCTTTCGATAAGGCGGTCAACGCCCTTAAACTTTTCAGGGCGGCCGGTATCTCCACCCAGATCAACTGCTCGGTAAGCACCAAGAATGTAGCCGAGCGCGACGAGGTGGTGGCGCTGGCCCGCGAGCTTGGGGTGGACGCCCTTCATTTCTTCCTGCTGGTCCCGGTGGGCTGCGGGGCCGAGCTCCCCGATACGATGCGCCTGGGCGCGGAGAATTACGAGGAGTTCCTCAACTGGCTTATGGTGCAGCAGGGCGGCCAGTCCCACTCCCATCATTCTATACACAGCCATCATCCCGCAACTACAGGTATGGAAATAAGGGCCACCTGCGCGCCCCACCAGACCCGGATAGTCCGGCAGAAGGTGGCCGCTTCAAGCCCCGAGTTCGCCGGCCGGACGGCCCAGATGCGCGGCTGCCTGGCGGGCAGCGCCATAGCTTTCATTTCCCATAAGGGAGAGGTTTTTCCGTGCGGCTACCTCCCGGTGCCGGCGGGAGACTTGAGAAAACAGAATTTCTGGGATGTCTGGGAAAACTCGGAGGTCTTCAAGACCATAAGCGACCCGGACGAGCTCAAAGGGAAATGCGGCGTCTGCGAATACCGGGTCATCTGCGCAGGCTGCCGCGCCAGGGCCTTCGGCACTACCGGCGACTACATGGGCCAGGAGCCGTATTGCCTCTATGAGCCGAAGGCAAAGGCTAAAAAATAAAAAGGGGGTCAGGTCTTTACTTTTGACCTTAAATCATAGGTCAAAAGTAAAGACCTGACCCCACGAGGAATACAACTATATGCTTGATATAACAAAAATGTGGTGCAGCATCGATACTCCCTCTGTTAAATTGCGGTACGGAGCCGCGGGGGGGAAGGAGAGCGCCGGCGCGCGCAGGCCCATCGTGGTCTGGAGCAGCACCAAGCGCTGCAATCTGAAATGCGTGCACTGTTACGCAAATTCCACCGGGGAACTGGACGCCGACGAGCTTACCACCGCGGAAGCTAAAGTGATGATAGACGACGTCGCCACGATGGGCGTTTCGGCCCTGCTGTTCTCCGGCGGTGAGCCGCTTACGCGCCCTGATTTCTTCGAGCTGGCGTCCTACGCCGCCGCCAAAGGTATAAGGGTCACCATCTCAACCAACGGGACCCTGATAAACCCGGAGATGGCTAAGAAAATAAAGTCCCTGGGCGTCACTTACGTCGGCATCTCTTTCGACGGGATCGGCCCGATAAACGACAAATTCCGCGGCGTGGACGGGGCATTTGAGGGCGCGCTTAAAGGTTTGCGCAACCTTAAAGAGGTTGGCCAGAAGACCGGCCTGCGCTTCACGCTTACCAAGCACAATACCGAGAACCTGGACGAGATCTTTGATTTTATCGAAAAAGAAGAGATCCCCCGGTCCTGTTTCTACCACCTGGTTTATTCCGGGCGGGGGGGAGAAATAAGCGGCGACGACCTCAGCCACGCCGAGTCGCGCAAGGCCATGGATACCATCATCCGCCGCGCAGAACTCCTGGCGAAGAAGCCAAAGCCCACCGAGATCCTCACCGTGGATAATCCCTGCGACGCGGTATACCTTTATCTTAAGCTGCTGAAAAAGGACCCGGAGCGCGCCAAGGCCGTCCTCGAGATCCTCAAGTGGAACGGCGGCGGAGCCAACGGCTCCGGCGTTACGCTTTCCAATATAGATTGGAAAGGGAATATCCACCCGGACCAGTTCTGGCAGGACCTGACCATAGCCAATATCCGCCAGACCCCTTTCAGCAAAGTGTGGGGAGAGGGGAAACACCCCGTGCTTGCGGGCCTAAGGGATCGCCTGCCCCTTTTAAAGGGCCGGTGCGGCGCCTGCGCCTGGAAGGACGTCTGCGGCGGCGGGTTCCGCGTGCGCGCGCTCCGGGCCACCGGAGATATGTGGGAGGCCGATCCCGCCTGCTACCTTACGGATGAGGAGATAGGATTAAGGATTAAGGATTAAGGATTAAGGATTAAGGATAAGATCTGCATACTACTGAGAACTTAATCCTTACCACTTAATCCTTACAACTAACCAATCCTTACGACTGATAATGTTCCTTGCTGCTATAAGGAGAAAGAATATGAAAAGCATAAGCCCGAAATGCAAATGTGAGACTTTTGATATCGCAAAGTGCAAGTGCCCGATGCTGAAAATGTCCGTCTTCGCCGGCGTGCCGGACTCGGTGTGGGAAGGTTTCTGTAAGAAACGCATCACTAATGATTACCGCAAAGGGAATATTATTTTTTACGAAGGCAACCGCCCTTTCGGGATGTATTTTCTCTGCAGCGGGCGGGTTAAAATAATCAGGACGGACACCGGTCTGCATTCCAGCATACCCCGCGTTATAGAGGCGCCCAACCTGCTGGGAGAGCGCTCTTTTCTGGCCAATGAAGCCTACCTTGGCACGGGCGAGGCGCTGGAAGACTGCCGCATCTGTTTTATCGACGGTGCTTATTTCGAGAAGTTCTTCCTGGAGAGCCCGAAGGTCTGCCGCGCCCTGGTGAGCCGCCTGGCCGCCGAGCTGGGCCACGCCGAGGAGCAGCTGCTCGACTTCGGCTTTAAGACCGTAAGGGGCCGCCTGGCCAAGTATATCCATGAAAAGACCGTCGCCAAGGGCTCTTCCAATATCCAGTTCCCCGAGAGCAGGGGCGACCTGGCCAAAATACTCGGGACTTCCCCCGAAGTGCTGTGCCGGCTGCTGGCTGAATTCCGCAAGAAAGGCTGGATAGCCGTAGCCGGACGGGACGTTACTGTTAAAGACAAACCCCGGCTGGAGCAGGTGTCCCGGCGATAGCCGAAAATTACCACTTAGACAAATCAGGCGGATAGAATTATTCCTGCAGGATTCAGGTTAAGCAATTTCTTTTCCACGACATTGCCGCGGATGTCCAGCACATGCCGATGTGGAAGGCGGACGCGAGGTTAGGAATAATGAGAACGCCCCACTTTTGGTATTATAAAGAAAGCGAACTTACTCTTGGAGATATTCGCGTAACTCAAACACCTTGGAAATCTGTTTCCCATCCCACTCATATATAAGATGCCGCTCCTGCCGGCAGTGACTTAAAGTCCGAGGACGGAATATTGCCGCGCACTCACCGTCCTGGCGGCGGACACTATCGTAAGCTATCCCAGGGGAGCCACCTTTCCTTAATTTGATCCCAAGCTCCTGGGAGGCCGAATATTTGGTCCGGCTGTAAACTTTAGAGAATTGCTTAACCATCCCGCGTATATCGTGAAGATCGCCGCTGAGGTCGGCTGTGAGCGCCAGCATTTCCAGCCGCATAGGGTCTTCTTTGGTGTAGCGCAAGAAATTTTCTCGATGGAACGAACTTTCCTCTATAGCAGTCTCCATCGTCCGCGCCGCATAGTAAACACCAAAGCTTCCATCGCTGAACCGGCTGCCAATAGGATTGCAATAGGCGAAAGCAGCCATGATATAAGCGCTGCCTGGTCCCGTCACCCGCTCCCCTGGGAGGACGAGGCTGATATCGCCATGCTCCTGGCGCGTCCGCTCATTGGTCATCTGTTCCAACTGCTCTATGACTTCGCGGTCTTCGGGATCGGTAACGCGGTCGAATGACTTTTTTTTCGAATAGCGCGCAGGGATGATACGCCAGCACGGCTTCCATGTGACGTGACGGAGCGGAATAGTCATGCCCATCCACCTCGCTGGGCATCCAGATACTGGCGGATGACAAAAAGGTCGCTTACGTGCCCGGAGAGCATCCGGTTAAGCGCCGATTTGCCCCCGAAGATAGGGGCGTCGTTTGGTTTCTTAATCCACTTGTCGGCGGTTTCATCCTCCGGCAACAAGACGTTCAACGCTTTAAAAATACCCAGGATATAAGAGATCCGCTCCAGGGTGTCCATTGATAAGCGTCCGTCCTGATCTTGCTTCCACTTAAAGAACGTTGATCTCGCCGTGATGCCCAACAATTTCATCTGCTCCTCTACATTCAAATCCCAACGTTCAGTAATCTTAAAGAATGTTTTGAGCGCCGGACCCGATGTCGTTTTTAAATCAATTTTACCCGTTGGAGTTGTAAAGGTTCTCATATAATTCTCCTTTATTCAATTTCTCTAAGTATAGTATAAGTCTAGATATGGACTTTGTCAAGGGTATCTGGACTATTTAAGGAAAGGGCCTCCGGCGAGTTCTGCGCGCGGTCCATGTTCACCACAGGGGTTGCTGACATCTGTGTTGTCATAGCTCTTGTCATATACGGCCCAGCACCACGAGTGTGAGATGATCTTCTTGCATCTGCTACGCTCCTCCTGCCTTGAATACAGGAAGCATAGCGTATCAGGCGCTTACTTTTATACCCACACTATGTCGTCATGAGCCCAATATCGAGTTCCCCGAAAGCAGGGGCGACCTGGCCAAGATACTGGGAACTTCCCCTGAAGTGCTGTGCCGGCTGCTGGCTGAATTCCGCAAGAAAGGCTGGATAGCCGTCGCCGGGCGGGCCGTCACAGTTAAAGACAAGCCCAGGCTTGAGCAGTTTTCACGCCGCTAAGAGCCTGTCCGATATAAGCAATTTCAGCTGCAATTGCCGCTTTTGGCCCGCTTCTCTCCGTGCGGGCATAGTCCTTGATATGCCGCAACCGCGCGGCTGTTTAAAATCAATCCACCAGTTGTTTTCCTTCATATCTATTCCCCCGGTATTGTATTAGCATAGTTACTGGCGCCACTGACGTGCAGGACCAGGCGGCTCTGGAGATCTTATGCGAGCTATAGCCGGCAAATGCGGTTGCGGGTCTGTTGAAGCGATGAAGAACCGATGCCCCATCGTTAATATGCCTGGCTTCGCCAGAGTGCCTGATACGGTGTGGGAAATGGTCCGCGAGAAGCGCGTGGCCAATAATTATCACAAGGGCAATATCATTTTTTACGAAGGCAACCGCCCCTTCGGCGTTTATTTCCTCTGCGCCGGCCGCGTCAAGATAATAAGGACTGATACGGACCTTCATGCCAGCATCCCGCGCGTAGTGGAGGCGCCGGATATGCTGGGGGAGCGCGCTTTCCTGGCCGGCGAAAACTACCTGGCCACCGGCGAGGCGCTGGAGGATTGCCGTATCTGTTTCCTCGACGGCGCTTTTTTTGAAAAATCTTTACTCGAGGTCCCGGAGGTATGCCGCGCCCTCGTTAGCCGCCTGGCCGCGAAATTGGGGCATGCCGAGGAGCACCTGCTGGACTTCGGCTTTAAAACGGTAAGGGGCCGTCTGGCGAAGTACATAGTTGAGAAAGCCGATGTCAAGGGCTCCTCCAATATCAAGTTCCCGGAGAGCAGAGCGGACCTGGCTATGATACTGGGGACTTCCCCCGAAGTGCTGTGCCGCCTGCTGTCCGAATTCCGCAAGAAAGGCTGGATAGTTGTCTCCGGGCAGGACGTCACGGTTAAAGATAAGTCCAGGCTGGAGCAAGTCTCCCGCAGATAACCGCGCGCGCGAAAGAAACTCCCCGGGGCAGGCCCCGGGTCTTTTTTTGTGCAAATAGAGCATTGCCTTAAATCAATGCAGCCGTTGACTTTAGTGCACATCGCGCCTTGAGATATTTTTGTAGTATTATTGAGCAGTATATAGCAATGCCATTGTGTTTTCACCGGTCATATTCTTACAGTTAAGCATCGCACGAGAAGATTTTGGGAAACTACGGAGGTTAAATGAAACTGAAAAAATTAAGTTGGATAGCGGCGGCCTTGGCCCTTGTCGTTCCTTTTAAGGCGGCTTCGGCTGAGACCGCGACCTTGGTCGGGTCGGAAACCTGCACAGCCTGCCACTCTGAGCAGGCCGCGAGCTTCAACAGCTCCATGCACGGGAAGAAGTTGCCCATAGTAAAAGGGATTTCGGCCGACAAGACCTGTGAATCCTGTCATGGCGCCGGCTCGCTTCACGCGGCCGCCGCCGGAGATAAGACCAATCCCGGTTTCGCCACCATCAAGAACCCTTCCAAGCTGAAGGGTTCAGCCGCCTCCGCAACCTGCTTCGCCTGCCATAACCAGAAGGCTGTTATGCTCTGGGATACAGGCAAGCACGCGGCCAAGGGCCTTACCTGCGCCACCTGCCACAGCGTACACAACGGCAACGGTCCCAAGAACCTCAAGAAAGAGAGCGTCTCTGAAACCTGCTATGCGTGCCACAAGAGCAAGAAGGCCGAAATGAGCCTCCCCTCCCACCACCCTATACAGGAAGGGAAGATGTCCTGCGTCGGCTGCCATAACCCGCACGGCGGCGCCAAAGATAACCTTAAGGAAGAGACCGTGAACGAGACCTGCTACAAATGTCATTCCGAGAAAGCCGGCCCCTTCGCTCATGAGCACGCTCCTGTAACCGAGGACTGCTCCATCTGCCACAAGCCGCATGGTTCCGCCAACCAGTTCCTGCTTAAACAGGGTATGCCTTATCTCTGCCTGCGCTGCCACAAGAACGAGCACGGCCTCACCCCTGCCTCGGGCCTTTTCGACCTTACCAAGCGCAATTGCACCGATTGTCACACCTATATCCACGGTTCTGATATCAGCGGTGGGCTCGGACATTAACAGCGGCAAACAGAATAACAAAATAGGAGAATAAAAAATGCGTAATTTAACAGCAATCCTTATACTGGCGGTAATCGCCACCCCGCTGAAGGCGCAGAACCTCAGCGCTGATATAACACTGAATGCCCTTATGAAGAGCTATTCCGGCAGCAGCGCTCTTGTGCAGGAATACGACGGCAGGAAGAACGACATTCTTAATGCCGGCTCTATTGACTTCAAAGCCGCCGCAAGCGGGGAGAAGTCCTACCTGGACCTCTCCGGCTACGGCTTCGGCAGCGGGGAAGGCGGCGCGTACATCGACCTGAACGTGGGAGCTCTGGGAATAAAGGCCTCGGAGAATACCATGGTGCACAGGCAGCCCTGGGTTCGGACCGGCATGATGGTGAACGGCGCCTGGTATTTTGACCCCAATACGAAGCCGTATAACCCGTTGACCGTTTGGAATTACAACTTAACTAACTCTGAATTAGGCAAGAACGATATAAGCGGCCAATCCTTCAAGCGCACAGAGGATAATATAAATGTTTCCTACGCCCCCGGGGACTACGGCGTTCACGCCGGTATTTGGGAGGAGAAGGAGCAGGGAACCATCATCGCCCGCAACTATTCCAAGGCGATGGTTCACGACCTTGACAGGGAGATGCGGCTGCTCACCCTCGGCTTTGATGCCAAAATCGGAGACGGCGCGGTGGCTTATGACTATGTCCGCGGTAACTTCGCTGACAACTCCATGAAGGTCATTGTTTCAACCAGAAGCTATCCGCAGTACCTGCAAACCGCTCCCGCTCACACGATGGAACAGCGCAGCCTGGTTTTCCGCTCCCACCCCGTAGCCGGCTATAACCTGAACGGCAGCCTCATGTCGCGTACCCGCGAGGGCCAGGTAAACGGTTACAAGCTGGGTTCCTATACCGCCACGCTGGCCGCTTCCCACCGCTTCGGCAAAAAGCTGAACGTGACCGTAAAGGGCTATGGCCGTACGCAGCAGGTGACGGAAAACGACTCATGGTCGGTTAATACCGAATGGACCAACGGTGTGGTGTCGTCCGCGAAAACCGGAGCGACCTCCTATATTGACCGGGCAACCTTCAATGGCGAAATGCTGGCCAATTACGACTTCTCCGACAAGCTGGGCTTCAACCTGGGCTATAAGCTGGGCCATAACTACCGCCGCCATGTCGGGTCAGAGGTTTACAGCTCCTCCCAGACCTATACTGACGGCGTTTATGTGGAGAAGAATACCCAGTGGAACACTCTTGCCGAGAAGAACACCCAGAGCATCTATACCGCCGGCGCTAATGTCAGCCTCCCCATGGAAGCCGAGCTGGGGCTTGGTTACAAGGCTACCCGCGCTAATGTGGCCCTAGTCGAGTCCATGTTCACTACTGAGGACGAATATTCCGCCGACCTCTACGTGCCCATTAAGGGCAGCCTGTTCTTCACCGGTTCCGCCATGGTGATGTCCGGAGCTAACGAAAAGTCCCACCACACCAACAGCAAGGACAACCAGAACACCTATCTGGCCGGACTGGACTGGAGCGGCAGGAAATACTCCGCCGGCGCCAACTACGCCTTCGACCAGGTATCCAGCCACAGCGATCTGTATTACGGCGGTTATTCGGTCATCTCCCAGGCTAACAACATTCCCTCCAAGCGCTCGATCCGCAACTTGGGCGTGCTCTATCGTTACGCCAATGACACGATGGGCTTCCACGGCAGCGCCAAACTCAGTAAGGAGTATACGTTGACTGCCAACAGTTCGTATACCCGCTCGCTGGGAAAGGCCCCGGTCAATGTAGTCCTGACGAAGGCCGGTGACGCCGGAACCGTAACCGACCTGGAGCCCTCCGACATCCGGATTGTTAGCACCGGGATGAACATTAAATTCAGCCCCGTGAACAACAAGAGCCTGACAGCCAATCTCGGCCTGCGCCGGGACCAGTGGACCGACAAGCTGAACTCCGAAAACAGCGGCTGGGTCAATATGGCCTCGGTTGCTGTGTCGTCAAAGTTCTAAACGAAGCAAAACCCATAAGGCGGCCGGCTGATCTTTCAGCCGGCCGCTTTTTTAATTAGTTCTGTGGTTATAATGCGGCTGCGCTGCAAGCCCTCCGGAAGGAGGGCTTGTTCATTGGGAGGGGGAGGGGTCTATTGTTTTATGTAAACCGGATTGATGTTATAAATCAATACGGATATTGGTTTTTGTTGCGTACCGGTTTCCGCGTATTTTTGTATTCTTAAGTTGTCATGTCGGTTCGGAGCAGCGTAAAAAAACGTCATGACAGTAGTGGAAAAAAGTTTTAACAGCGGTGAATTACGACGGAGACAGGCAGTAAATTACGGAGGTCAAATGAAAATGAGAAAATTAAGTTGGATCGCGGCAGCCCTGGCCCTGGTAGTTCCTTTCAAGGCGGCTTCGGCGGAAACCGCGGCCCCTGCAGGGTCCCCCCAATATGTAGGCGCTGAAACCTGCATAGCTTGCCATCAGGAACACGGCGCCGAAATAGCAAAGACTATTCATGGAAAGGTAAAAGATTTTGAACTTGCCGTTAAAGAGGCTAAGGGATGTGAAGGTTGTCATGGCCCGGGCAGCCTCCATGTTGAAGCGGCCGGCGACAAAGCGGACCCGAAATTCG
>JAUSCK010000257.1 GCA_030651035.1 Elusimicrobiota bacterium | reverse complement strand
ATACAAGCATATCAACAAAATGTCAAGTGTTTTTTTATTTATTTTAAAAATGCTGCGGATGAAATCAGCTTAGAGTGTGGGAAATATTCCGAGATGGAGGTAATGCACCCCCCCCGACCGCTGAAAATAGCCGACATGACCGTCGTCAAAGCGGAAGTGCGCGGAGGTTTGTTAGACTATATAAGTTGGGAATGGGGATCGGGAGGAAAAGCACAGATGAACTTGTCAGCTATATTATTAGCCGCGGCCATGTCAGCAGCACCCGCCTTCGCGGCCCAATGGGCCCCCGAAGTAAACACCGAAAATATCGCAGCCGTTGAAATTCCCGCTCCGGCCGTCCCTTCAAGAGCCGGCCCCCGCGACGGGCAGAACTATTCCGGCGCCGAGGAACTCCTGATCAAAGAATTCGGAATAACCGGGATAACCGTGGAGATAACGGAGTCCGAAGTTATACGCCAGGACCGGGTTTACAGCAACACTTTCTGTTTCGAGCACGCCTTCCGCCAGGCGCTGGCGAACTTCCTTGAGGACTACACGAACCCCTCCAGCGCGCTTTCGAACACTCTCAAGAGCATGGGAACCATCGGCACTCCGTCCAAGTCCGACCTGAAGAAGGCCCGCCAGAAGCTTCTGGACGCGATGAATAATCCCGCCTCCAGGATAGCCCTCGTCAGCCCCTATCGCCTTTACCAGCCGCTGAACGGAGAGAAGGTAGAGACCAACTGGGTGTTTTACCTCCGCCTGGGCGACAAGCCCTACTGGGCCATAGTCGACCGCTCCGGAAACAAAGACGTCTACAACTACGGCGCGAACTAAGTTTCCCCCGATGAAAAGAAAAACCCCGGCAAAACCGGGGTTTTTTATTTTCCCTCACGCCCCGAGCATCCGCAGTATCGCCCAGTCCAGCACGCGGTCCGGCACCAGCCATTTAAGGAAAATAATAAACGAAGCTTTGAAAGGCACCTGGTAGCGCGCCGCGGGACTGGAAGAGCCCAAGGCCTTAAGAATAACCCGCGCCACGACCTCCGGCCCCGGCGCGCCGCTCCTGTAGCCCGCCCTGAATTTTTCCGTGATGCGCCGCACCATGGGCCCGTAAACCCCTGCGCCGGAATATTTTTCAAGGTTCACCAGCGCCGTATTGTCCCATTCGGTCTTAACCGGGCCCGGCTCTATAAGCACCACTTTAATGCCGAACTGCGCCACCTCAAGCCGCAGCGCGTCGGAGTAGGCCTCGACCGCGTGCTTGCTGGCGTGGTACCAGCCGCCGGTGGGCATGGTGATCTTGCCGGCAATGGAGGAAATATTAATTATCGTCCCGCCGCCCGCCGCGCGCATATGCGGCAGTACCAGCTGCGTAAGCCGCGCCAGCCCGAACACATTCACCTCGAACTGCCGCCGGGCCTCTTCTATAGGAACGTCCTCCACCGCCCCGTGCGCGCCGTAGCCTGCGTTATTAATAAGGATATCCAGCCGCCCCGCGCCCTTCAAGATAGTATCAACGGCGCTTATAACCGAAGCTTCCGCCGTTACGTCCAGCTCCAGTATTTTTGCGCCCAGCGCCTCCAGGTCCTTCATTTTCGCCACACGGCGCGCGCCGGCATAAACCTTACAGCCGCTTTTCAGGAGCAGTTCGGCGATGGCGCGGCCTATGCCGGCAGAGGCCCCGGTGATCAAAGCGATTTTTTCCATATCTACTTTATAGGAAACTTCCGCGGAACGCCGCAACTTTTTTGATAAGATACACTCATGAGCGAATCCGATTTCCCCCTCCCCCCCGGCTCCTTCGAGGAAAAATTCGTCAGGAGCGGCGGGCACGGCGGGCAGAACGTGAACAAGGTGGCCACCACCGTGCAGCTACGCTTCTTCCCGCACAATTCCGGCCTGTCCTGCGCCGCGCAGGAGAGGCTCAAAGACCTGGCGGGCTCCAAGCTTACCGACGAGGGCGAGATCCTCATTATCGCCAGCGAATACCGCACCCAGGAACAGAACCGCCAGGCCGCCAGGGCGCGCATCAAAGAGCTGCTGGCAAGGGCCGCCCGCCCCCCTAAGCGCAGGCGCCCCACAAAGCCCTCTTACGGCTCGAAGCAGCGCCGCCTTGAAGGCAAAAAGATCCGCTCGGACATAAAGCAGTCCCGCCGCCAGGCTTCAGATTAACCCCCTTCTGGCGGACTTTTTACAGAGTATTTACATGGATGAACAGGATAGAGCAGGATAAGAAGTCAATAAAATCCTGTACATCCTGTCTATCCATGTTTAATCTTGCCCCAAAAAAGCAAATTCCTATAGTATTAAATTATTTTTTCGGGTTATTTTCCGCAGGCCGCGGCGGGAAGCTCGAATTCCAGAGCTACGGTTTTACCTTTCTGGATCGAGGCCTGCGCGGCGGCCGGACCCCGCACTTTTTCCCGTGCCCGGGCCAAATTGCGGGGCAGGCAAATCTGCTCGGCGTAGCCGCCCTCTTTTCTTATGCTCAGCGCCCCTATCTCCCAGTCCAGCCTGTCGTTCCTGCCCGAATAACCTGCCCTGTCACCGCCCCAGCCCGCCGCCACTTTAAGCCCGGGCACAGGCGCTTCCCCCGGCCATACTTTATGGATTTGCGCGCCGGCCTTTTCAAGCTTGGCCAAAACCCGTTTCAATTCGCCCGTACCCGGGCCGTACGGGAGAAAGACGCTCTTTATCGCGACCAGGCCCGACAATCCCTCCAGGCCGCTGAAGTTTTTTTCCTCAAGCGAAGTGAGGAGCACCCCCTCCAGCGAGCGCGAGCCCTCGACAAAGACAGAATCCGCCAGCTTTTTGCCGTTCACGCCGGGGTTCACCAGGAAAAGCCCGGCGGGAACGCTGAGCAGGGCGCAGGAGGTATTCGAATCGCCAAAAAGAACCGCTCTGTATTTAGCCGGGCCCGCGGCCAGGCTCTTTATCAGCGGCCCCGAGGCCGTTAAACCCAGCCCAAAGGCGGCGGCCAGATAGAGCCTGCGGCTCCTGAAACCGAGCAGCGGGGCGTGAAGCAGCACGAAAGCCAGCACAAAAAAGCCCGCGACGAACCAGGCGGAAGGCTCCGCCACGCTGACCGAGGAAAAAGGCAGCCCGGCGAAGAACCTGACCGCGCCTATAAAAGCCTCCATGAAAAGTCCGGTCGCGTAAGCCAGGCCCCTAAAAACGAAGCCGGTCGCCGGGAGAAAGGCAAGAAGAAAACCCAGCCCCATCGCCACACCGGACGCCGGGACCAGCACCATATTTGAGAACAGCGAGACCAGGGAAATTTTGTGGAAGTAAAATGCCAGCAGCGGATACAGGCAAAGCTGGGCGAAGAAACTCATCAGGAACAACCCCGAGGCGTGGCCTGCAAGGCCGCCCTTTTTCATGTAACGGCCCCAGAGCGCCATGCCGACAATAAGCCCGTAGGCGGCAAGGGAAGACATCTGGAAACCGGCGTCATAAATATAACGCGGCGACAGCAGCAGGATGAGCAGGCAGGCCGCGGTGAGCGCGTGGAAGGCCCCCGCCTCGCGCCGCAGCAGCCAGGCGCAAAGCCCGGCTGAAAACATGATGTAGGCCCGCACCAGCGGCGAATCCAGCCCGGCCGCCGTCACGTAAAACCCCGCGAGGACAAGCGCCGCAAGCCCTGAATATTTCCTCTTGAGGCCCAGGCGGGCGCAGAGGAAATAGACCACGGCCACCACGAACCCCACGTTCGAACCCGAGGCCACCAGCAGGTGCATGGCGCCGGAATCCTGGAAAGCGGCCTTCAGCCCCGGGGGGACGCTCTTCTTTTCACCCAGAACCACGCCGCCCAGGACCGAGGCGGCCTCGGCCGGCAGCCCCGCCTCGAAAGTTCCCATCGCGGAATAGCGGAACCTCCTGGCCAGCCGTATAAAACCGTTGGCCCTGCCGGCAACTTCTATTTCACGGACGCGGGCCTGGGCGGTTATCCCCCGGTCCAGAAGATACTCGGCCCAGTCAAGGCTGCCGGGGACTGCCGCGCCCGGGGGCGCCTCCAGGTCGGCCAGGAATGATATCCTGTCGCCGTAGGAGGCCCCTGCCATGGAGCGGGCGTACACCATCAGGCCGGTCTTGA
>JAUSCK010000251.1 GCA_030651035.1 Elusimicrobiota bacterium | reverse complement strand
GCACGTAGCGCCCCTCTATCTCCGTAAACTTAAGGAAATAGGCGGTCTGCATCAGCGTTCCGGATAAGGAATAAGACTCCTGCTTCAGGAGCAGGTTGTTGTCGCGGCGCGTCCAGAATATCTGCTTCGGGTAGTCCACGTCGTTGACCTTGGCCTTCAGCTCGAACCTGTTGACCGGCACCTTGCCCAGCATCTCCTCGGAAAATTTCTCGGTGCCGGAAGAATCGGCCACCGGCCCGTAAAGCTCGTCGAGCTTGCGGGTCTCAAAATCGTCGCTGTGCGCGTCGGTGCCGCCTATGCTCTCGTCCCGGTTCACGTGCTGGAAGGTGCGGGTGTTCTTGCGGTACATCCAGAAATTGTCGCCCACGCGCAGGTAGCCGTTGCCCTTCTCGTTCTCCGGAGCGTTCATCGCTATCAGGAAGGCGTCGTCCGAGTCGCGGCGGAAGTACGCCATGTCTATGATCTTGGTGCCCTGCCCGGCCCGCTGCTGCGTAAGCGTCACGTCAGCCCTGACGTCTTTCTTAAGCTTGTAGTTCGCGTCTATGGCCCGGAGTATGGGCACCACGCGGCTTTCGGCGCAAAGCCGGCCGGCCGGCAACAGTGTGAGGAGCGTCAACAGCAGTAGTTTCATATTGTCCTAACCGAAATGCCCCAGGGCCTGGGCCGGAGACAGATTAGCGGCACGGCGCGCGGGGAACCAGGCCGTGATGACGGCTATCGCTATTATCAGGAATACGCTGCCGGCTATGCCAGTGAAGGTGGGCAGGAAGTACAGGTGGCTGTTCACCAGCAGCATGCCCAGCGGGTTGTCAACCGGGTGGAAGGTTATCAGCGACAGGAGCCGCATAACGATAAACCCCGTTACGACCCCGACGGCGGCCGAGAACAGCGTGAGGAAAAAGGTCTCCAGTATGAACATATTGCGCACGTCGGCGCGCTGCATGCCTATGGCCCGCACGGTGCCTATCTCGCGGGTGCGCTCGCGTATGGTCATGCGCAGGGTGTTCACTACGCCCAGCAGTATTATGAAGAACAGCACCAGCACGGCCGAGATCGTTATGATGTTCAGCACTGATTCCAGCTTCAGTATGTCGCTGGCCGTCTCGTACATGGTGGACACGTCTAAAGTGGTGCCTTTCCACTTGTTCCGGGCTATCTCCTGGTATTTCCTGGTGTACTCTTCGGTGTTGAAGGTGCGCTTGAGCAGCACCCACTCCGGCGCTACGAGCCCGGCCCAGTCTGCGGACACGGCGGAGTACGGCCCGGCCGCGGGGGCGGCGGGCAGCTCCTGGTAATAAAGATCATAGAAGCCGGCGTCGTTCATCAGGATAACGTCCTGGCCGGGATATTCGCCGGAAGCGCAGACGGCGCTTACGCGCAGCACGGCTTCCCTGGGGGCTTTCTCGAACTTCCTGTCGTAGCGGATATTTACGGCGTCCCCGGCGGCGACGCCCAGCGCCCGGGCCAGCCCGGCGGGAACGATAACCCCGTCTTTTTTAAAAGCCTTATCAAAGCTTCCGGAGGCGAGCTTGAGCAGCCCGGCTATTTTCTTCTTGGACTGGTCGTCGCTTTTGAAGCCCAGCACCGCGGCCGGCCTGCGCCCGGTGCGGCCGGCGGCCGAGGCGTAAATTACGGCGGTGCCGGGCTTGAGCCTTTCGTGTATGCGGCCGGCCACCGCGAAGGCGTTCTTCTGCGGGTTCTTTATCGTCAGGCTCAGGCTGCCGGTTTCATAAGGACGGTAGCCCAGCAGTTCTTTTGCGCGGGTAAGCTCCAGAAAAACCACGCCCTGCATGAAGATATTGTCTATCTTCATTATGCCCACGATAGTGAGCCTGGCGGCCTGGTCCTGGCCGAACATGTTGCGGAAGCGCACCCGCACGATATCGTTCTTTTTGACGTTGAGGTAGCGGGCTTTATCCTCGGTAATTATAACAGGGTTTTCTACGGACAGGTCATCGACGTCCTTCCAGCTGCCCTCGGTCAGCCTGAAGGATTCCTCCAGTTCCCTCTTCTCTTTTTCGGTCTGGCCTTTTTTCGTGTCCGCACCGATCAGTATTATATTGTCGGAGCGCCCGTTGCCTATGGCGCGCGCAAACATCGCTATGCCCTCGTCTATCTTCTCTATCTGCGGCTCGTCCTTTATAGCCGCCAGAACGCGGGCCCTGTCGCGGAATATTTCGCGCATCACCCCGCCGCGCTCGTTGAAGCGTATGGCCACGTGGCCGGTGACGTAGCGCATCACCTTGTTGAACATTATGTCCGAAATGCCGTGGGAGAAAGAATTAGCCGTCACCAGGATAGCCACGCCTATCGTCATGGCGGAGCCGAGCAGGATATTGCGGCGCTTCTGGCGCAGCAGATTCCGCAAAGACAGTTTTATCAGCAGCATAAATTAATCTCTTGAAATAGCGTCCAGCGGGGTGATATTGCCGGCCACCCACATCGGATACAGCGCGGCTATGATGGTCACAACAAGCAGCTGGAAAACTGTCAGCAATACTCCCGAAAAGCTCAGCAGCGGGTTGAAGAAATTGCCGCCGTAGAGTAGCTGCAGCATGTCGTTGGCAGTGGTTATCCGGAAAAGCGGGATGACGCGCACCGCGAGTATGCCGGCCAGTATGCCGCCCACGCCGAAAACCGAGGAGAGTATGGCGGTTTCACCCAGGAACATACCGGCTATGAAAGCCTTTTGCGCGCCCACGGCCCGCATCATCCCCAGCTCGGAGGCCCGCTCCAGGGCGGACATCGTGAGCGTGTTCACTATTATTATCACCGCCACGCAGAAAAGCAGCGTGACGAACAGGAACAGCGCGCTCTTTATTATCAGCGCCATGCTGCCCATGGGGCCCGAGGCCTTGTTCCAGGGGACGGCGTGCACGCCGGTCCCGGCTTCGGAGAGGGCGCGGTTCAGCCGCCCCAGCGCTTCCTTGTAAGCCACGCCGGCATTGAGCTTGATAAAAACCGCGTTGTAAGTCCCGTCCTCCGTAAGCTTCGGCGAGATCTTTTCGAGCTTGATCTTTACCGGCGCTTTCTTATAGCCGGACACTATCATGGCGTCGCCGCCGAACAGCGAATCCAGGTCGGCGCCCTCCAGGCCCAGCAGCTTTTTTTCCTCTTTGGGCACCTGCGCGGCCATGTCGGCGGCCGTGAAATAGCCCAGGCATTCGCGGTAGGATTCGATATCCACCAGGCAGAAATGGCCGAAGATCTTGTTAAGGGCCTTGTACCTCACTATCCCCCTTACGGGGAAGCGGATGTCGTTGGTGGTATTTATGCCGCTCGACATTCCCAGCATCACCGCGCTGCTGCTTACCGGCAGCGTGTCTATCGCGGCCAGCGCTTCTTTGCTGAGATTTTCTTTAACTACCTTCCCCCCCTCGGGGACGAACCAGACGTTATAGTAATTATAGAACTCGCCGCGCGCGAAATCCGGGAAAAGGAGCGCCCGTTCGCCCGGCGCCGGGTAGCTGCCCTCGATGACCGTGAAATTATCCGGGAACATCTTGCGGTATTCGGCGAAATCCACGCCTATCAGGTAGGCGAAGCCCGGCGTATCGGAATCCTCGTCGAGAACCATCGCCAGGTTCTTGCCCACCGGCAGGAAATGCCGCACATAAGGCTGGGCGGCCAGTATCTCTTTTATCTTCTTGTAAGTGGTCACCGGCTCGATGCTCGACCCCATCATGTTCAGCAGGATGTTGTCGCTCTTCTGGGCGTCGCTTATAAGGACGATATCGCCCATGAAGCCGTTTATGATGTTCGTTTCCACACCGGCGGACATGCCCGAGATAACGCCGTTGCCCACCGTCATCAGGAAAGCTCCCGTGAAGAGGATCACCCCTATCACAAGGCTTTTTCCCTTGTGGCGCAGGATATTGCGCCAGGCGATGGTCAGTACCAGCTTCATGCGGGTTCGGGCTCTATAAGGCCGTCCTTGATCCTTACTATGCGCCGGGCGTACTTAAGCACGTTGGCGTCGTGGGTGGAGAAGATGAAAGTGGTCTTTTCCAGCTCGTTCATCCGGCGCATCAGCTCAAGTATGGAGGCGCCTGTCACGGAATCCAGGTTGGCGGTGGGCTCGTCGGCGAGGACCATGTCCGGGCCGGTGACCAGCGCGCGCGCTATGGCCACCCGCTGGCGCTGCCCGCCTGAAAGCTCGGCCGGGCGGTGGGCCGCGTACTCCTTAAGCCCCACCTCCTCTATCAGCTTATCGGCGCGCTTGCGCGCCTCGGCCGCCGATTTCTTCATCAGCAGCAGCGGGAATTCTATGTTCTCTATGACGTCCAGCACGGGGATGAGGTTGAAGGTCTGGAAGATGAAGCCTATCTTGTTGAGGCGGATGTCGGTTATCTGCCTGTCGCTCAGGGCGGTTATTTCCCGGTCCCCCACTTTGACGCTGCCTGAAGTGGCGAAATCTATGCAGCCTATTACGTTCAGGAGCGTGGTCTTGCCGCTGCCGGAGGGGCCGATGATGCTCATGAAGTCGCCCTCCGCCACGGCCAGGTCCACCCCGCGCAGCGCCGGCACGATGGTATCGCCCAGCGGATAATCTTTTTTAAGCCCTTTGATCTCGATTATGTTCATGTTTGCTTCCTCTTCACCGTACAAAGCGCTATACCGGCAGCCAACAGCCCCCCGTGACTGAATTTAACCATAACTAACGCTTTTTGTGAATTTGCGCTAATAAAAACAGCCGGGGTCGGGCCGGCTGTTTTTATATTAAACCAAGGCTGTTTATTTGTCTTTTTTCTTTGCGGGAGCAGGTGCGGGAGATTTGGATTCGGATATAGCGGGCGCTTGACCAGTGCCGCCTCCCTGTCCGCCGCGCTTCATCATCTCCTGCCCGTCGCGGATCATCATCCCCGCCCCGCCGCGCGGCATCTCGCCCTGCGCGTTGCGCATCATCTCGGAGCAGTCGGGCGCAGTGGCCGTCTTGATGTGTGCCCTCACGCCGCACAGGAACCCGAACAGGCTGATGACAACCAGGGTCATCCCCACAGTAACCCCGGCCCGTTTAACGTAGGTGGCCGTTTCCTTCGCCGCGTGCTGCAGGATCCAGTAGCCCAGGACAGCAAGCGCCGCGTAGACCGCCACGGCCGCGTGCCCGCCGCCGCAGCCCTGGCCGCCGCCCTGGCCGACTCCGCCGGACATACCGCAAGCCTGCGCCGCAGCAGGCAAAGACACCAGAAACAGCGATATCAATATTTTCATAAAGTGCTCCTTCTCCCAGATATATTTTAACTTTACGAATTTAAAGCGCCCGTGTCCATAGCGTATATCAAAAGGCAGCCATGAAGGGCGTGCGGCATACAATACTGGCCAGTCACGTCTTTTGTAAAATTACAAAATATCACGTATCAAACAGCAAAACGGGGCGCATACGGAGCCTGGGGGCTCCGAGCTTCTTGGGCATTTATCCTTCTGA
>JAUSCK010000249.1 GCA_030651035.1 Elusimicrobiota bacterium | reverse complement strand
GCACGGTGCGCGTCAATTCTGTAGCCGGGTCGGGCATGGCCGCGTTCTGGCCGTTCGGGTAAGCGGTAGTCCATTTGCAGCCCTGGTTTATCAGGCCGGGCAGCACTGACGGCGCCAGCTCGGTTATTGTGCAGGATGAATTCGCCGGGATATTGCTGACGGTCTGGGTGAAGCTGTTTAGGTTCGACAGCAAGACCTGCTGGTTCGGACCTGAATTGTTGCAAGTAACCTGTACCTTGAACTCCGCAGTGGACGGCGTGATGGTCGAGTTAATGATGACTTCTTTCAATATCTTAAGCGAACCAAAGACGGGATCGGGACCGGAATCAAAAATTGGACCTCCCCCTCCGCCATTGTCGCAAGTCCAGGTGTTTAGCACGGTGCGCGTCAATTCTGTAGCCGGGTCGGGCATGGCCGCGTTCTGGCCGTTCGGGTAAGCGATAGTCCATTTGCAGCCCTGGTTTATCAGGCCGGGTAGCACTGACGGCGCCAGCTCGGTTATTGTGCAGGATGAATTCGCGGGGATATTGTGAACGGTCTGAGTAAAACTGTTGGCGCCAGTGAGAGAGAGCAGCGTGTTTGACCCGAAGTTAGAGCAGGTTACCTGCACGAGAAACGGCGAGGTGGGCGGGGTGACTGTAGAATTTATAACCACCGTCTTCACCACAGTAAGCGAACCGGCGGAGGGGTCTGAACCCGGCCCGGGGCCTGAGCTAGTCTCGTCGCAGCTCAGCAAATTGCGCACTACACGCTGATTTACCCCATTCTTAATGACTACGCTCTTACCTTTGGGGTAAGTTGTCTCCCACTGGCAACCCGGGGCGCTGTCAGCGCCTGTTCTTTGATCTTGCAGGTCTTGCCCGGCAGGATGGCTTTCACCGAGTCCTCGAAATTATTAGCTTCGGACAAAAGCAGCGTGGTTTTAGGGCCGTCCAGCCCGCAGTTAACGTCGACCGGGAACGACTTGTCCGGAACGGCAACTTCGGTATTATTAACCAGGGTTTTCACAACTGTAAGAGAGGCGCAGGTACAGCACAGTTTAAAATATGCGCTGGGGTGATTGTATTCAATATCATTCACTCCCGTCTTCACGGTAATCTGGTAAATATGAGAAGAGTTACACTTGAGCGACTGTGGAAGATCAACGTGCGTCTCGCCGTTATTGAGAACGCCGGAGGCCAGGGAGCCGAGGTTTTTATTCGGTGCAGGCGACACACGCAGAAGGCCGATGTCGACGGTCGAGGACGGCCAGAACGACGAAGTCCATTGAACCAGGACCGGCGCCCCGGCGCACAAAGTCTCCCCTGTCGGTGCGATGACGGTCTCTGTCTCAGTTTCTGAGCCGCCGGCCGCGGCCGGACGAAAGCTGGAAGTTAAGGCAAAAGCGGCAAGAGCGAATACTGCCAAAAAAAAACGGGCGGGCGG
The DNA here is from genome assembly GCA_030651035.1 of Elusimicrobiota bacterium. Lineage (GTDB taxonomy): Bacteria > Elusimicrobiota > Elusimicrobia > Elusimicrobiales > UBA9959 > UBA9959. Next base: position 4,220 of record JAUSCK010000249.1, on the reverse strand, counting down.
CGCCCCGGAATTTAAACGGGGTAATTTAATATTACAAATCATAATTTAAATATAAAAATTGTAAGTAGATGTAAAAGAAATTAAAGGCTTAAGATTCTGCACAAGTTGAGCAGGATTATTGTAATGATACCATTTATAATGATATTGCATTAAAGCAATAAAGGGCTTGACGGATATCGGCTAACGGATAGCAACCGTCAAGGCCGGCATAATATCGGCAGGATTCCTGCCGGCTTTGAAAAGCCAGGCACCACCGCTTCCACACCTAACCGCTATAGTTGCTAAAGTTAACCGGGATATCGCTCTCTCGCAGCATAGGCCCCAATTCGTCGGATCTCTTGCCTGTCCATTTCTGTTCGAGCAGGGTGAGAATATCTTCACCGGGCTGGCCGCCAAGCAGGGTCAGCAGCCGCGCCTCATTGGGGCGCGGGAGATACTGCTTTTCCAGCGGCTGCAGGGCCGGGCTGTTCCGGTTTAACCAGGGTCTTTCCGTTTGCGTCAATCGCCCACCACTTGCCGCCGGAAACCGCCTTATGTTCGCCGGCGCTGACCGCTTTGCACCCCATACAGACTTCCGATGCTCCGTCTTCAAAAGGGAGAGCGAAATCATAGATAGCCGGGACTACTACCCGGCACTTACTGTCGTAAAAGCCCACCCGGCCGTCAGCCGTGAACCGGGCGAGCCCCTCCGAGAAATAATCGGGGCCGTTATCGAAAAGCAAAGGGCGGAGCAGGACTGTCCCGCCGGCGTCGAGGCAGACCCAGCCGGCCGCATCTGCCGCAAAAGCTACCCCCCCCTCCGAAAATTCTTGGGCGACCAGGTAAACCGGCTTTATCCGGACTGTCCCGTCCTTAAGCCTGTAGCCCCAGCTCCCGTTTTTTTCAAAAGGTTCCGGCAGCGCTTTTTGGCAGCCGCAAAGCCAGGCCAGCGCTAATAGCGCCAGGCAGCCGGCCATAGATCTCAGCGACCTCACGAGCCGCATAAAACCCGGAGTACCGGAAGAATTATCTGTTTTGGTCATAATCAGGCAAGGCTCGATATCCTAAGGCGGATCCAAAACGAACATGGAGCTTGAATCGCTCTTTTTAAAGTATTCAAGAAGCAGCCGCTCGACGCAGGGGGCGATCAGAAAATACAGAGACGTTCCGAAAAGCAGGTTCTGCAGGGGGATGCTTGATTCCTGCAATAACTGGTTAAAGTGCCGCAGGCCAAGCGGCGGAATGAAGCCGTCGAGCAGCGAGCACAGGATCATGATAAGGAACAAAATAAATATTTTTACGAACGAGCCCCAGACCTGAACCGAAACCCGCCGGGTTAAATCGAGCTCCTCCGTTCTTACGACCCGCGAGATAAACAAAAGAATGAAGATGAACGCCTGGACATAGACTCCGAGTTTAACTATAACCCCGCTCCAGAATATAATGAAAATCAGGGAAAACGGAGTAAAAACCAGTTTACCCATAAGCCGCCCTTTTTTAATAAATAGAATGTTAAGCCCGAGAAGTATAGCGAAAAAACTCAGGATCAATTCCGCCAGCAGGCAGACAGAAATATTATGCAGGAGACCGGGAGAAAGATTCTCCATTATGTGCGGATAGAGCCAGATAAGCATCATCTCCAGGATGATCAGCGCTTCGGCTAACGGAAGCCTGACGAATTTTTTAAATAAAGTGTGCTCCATTTGTCTTCCCTAACGGCCAACCAGCGCGAAACCTTTGCATTTACCAAAAACCGGCACGGAGTCACCCCCCCTTTTTCAGAGCGGGGTCAAGAAAAATGACACAACCAGTTATTTAAAGAAAGTATTTCTTACTCTCTATCAGCTTATCCGCTATCTTGCGCTCCAGGGACACGGAATCCAACAGGTTGTTGGCCAGGGGCCGGCCCAGCCTTTTGAGGCGGCCGAGGTAGGATTTGAGCATATCGCCCTCTTCAAGGAAAGCCAGGACTTCCTTTGCGAGTTTCTCGCATTCCAGCGCGGCGTTCTGCACGTAAAGCTTCACAATGGCTTCCTGGATCTCCCCGCCGTGCTCTTTTACGCGCAGCAGGCCGCTTTCCGAGAGGTATATCAGGATAAGCATATCGCTTAACCGGCGCAGGATCTCCTGCTGGGCGACTATCTTTTCCCTGACCGGGAATTTCTCAAGGACCCTGCCGCCGGCCACGAAGAACATTTTCTTCATGCCGTTCACCAGCTCTGCCTGCAAAGCCAGCGGCTCGTCCGGAAGCTCCTCTCCCGCGGACTCCTCGAGCTGGGCGGCCAGCGCGGCGCCGGCCTTGGCCAGGGGCAGTTTACCCTTCCCCGCCCGCTCCAGCATATTCAGAATGGCGGTCAGCCTGTTTATCTCGTTCGTGCCTTCAAATATCCTGTTGATGCGGGCATCCCTGAGGTAGCGCTCGGCCAGATAATCCTTGATGTAGCCGTAGCCGCCGTGCACCTGCACGTTCTCGTCGGCGATATACCAGAACATCTCGCTGCCGGCTACTTTGAGAATAGCGCATTCTATCTCGTATTCCCGCAAAGCGTCCAGGGTCTGCGTGAAATCCTTGAAGTCGGTGGCGTTGAACTTTTCCTCCACCAGCCCGGCGGTCCGGTAAACGGCGCTTTCCGTCATCCAGGCCCCGACTACCATGTTCGCGAGTTTTTCCTTTATCATCCCGAACTGGGAGATAGGCAGCCCGAACTGTTTCCGCTCGACCGCGTATTTAACGGCGTCGTTGATCACGGACTTGCCGGACCCGGTAGTCATCGCGCCCAGCTTCAGCCGGCCCAGGTTCAGCGTGTTGAAGATGATATGGATGCCTTTGCCTATCTCGCCCAGGAGGTTCTCGGCCGGGACCTGCACGTCCACCAGGTTAAGCGGGCAGGTGGAGGAGCCGCAGATGCCCATCTTCGATTCTTCTTTGCCGACGGTAAAGCCGGGCGTGCCTTTTTCCACGATGAAACAGGCGGACTTCTTCGGGTCCCCGTCGATCTTGGCCAGGATAACGAACAGATTGGCGAAGCCGCTGTTCGAGATAAAGGTTTTGCTGCCGTTGAGAATGTAGGATTTTCCGTCCGGGCTCAGGGTCGCTTTTGTCTTCGCGCCGTAGAGGTCGGTTCCGGCTTCCGGCTCGGTGGCGCCGAAGGCCCCGGTCCATTCCCCGCTGACCAGTTTCGGGAGATATTTCTTTTTCTGCGCCTCGTTCCCGAAGAACAATATAGGGTGGGTGCCGATCCCGCTGTGCGCGGCCCAGGAAACCGCCCAGGACCCGCCCGCGCCGAACACTTCCGAGACGCACATGGCGGTGGTGAAATCCAGCCCGGAGCCGCCGTATTCTTCGGCCACGTCGGTCCCGAGGAAGCCCATATCCGCCACTTTTTTCAGCAGGCCGACCGTTATGCCGTAGTCGCCACCAGTCTGCTCGTCTATCGCGGCCAGTTTCGGCAGCACGTCTTTTTCTATGAACTTCTTAGCCGTCTCGGCGGCCATCTTCTGCTCTTCGGTGAATTTTTCAGGGGTGAAGATCTTCGTGGTTACCGGGAAGCCCAGGCCTGCGGGGATGGAAAAATATCCGCCGGCCGCAATATCGTCTTTTTTTTCCGCGCTCATAGCTGGTCTCCTCTTGTAAAGAAGCTCGTGATAATTCAAGTTTAACAGATATTGGGCTTAAGTCAATAGTTTTTTGCGGCGGTTCAAGCCTTAACAGGTATGGTAAAATAGTTATGGCTTTTATCCTTCAAGCTAACAGGGGACAGGCGCAAAATTATGGAAAAAACAGATCTGATGCGTAAACGATTCAAGGGCCTGGTCCGCAGGGGCGGCGTGGTCCTTCCCGGCGCGTTCAACGCCCTGGGCGCAAGGCTGATACAAAAGGCCGGGTTCAAAGGCGTATATATCTCCGGCGCGGGCCTGAATAACGGGGCCGGCTTCCCGGATATAGGCATGCTGACGCTGACCGAATTCGCGTCCATGGCGGGGTATATCGCCCGGGCCACGGACCTGCCCTGCGTGTGCGACGCGGACACCGGCTTCGGCGAGGCCGTGAACGTTTCGAGGTGCGTCAGGGAAATGGAGCGGGCAGGGGTGGCCGGGATCCACATCGAGGACCAGGTGTTTCCCAAGCGCTGCGGCCACCTCTCCGGCAAGCAGCTGATACCGGTGGAGCAGATGGTAAGAAAGATAAAGACGGCCGTACTCAGCCGGGAAGACGAAAATTTCCTTATTATTGCCCGCAC
>JAUSCK010000242.1 GCA_030651035.1 Elusimicrobiota bacterium | reverse complement strand
TAGCGGCTCCGTCCTACGAAAAGCTCATACCGCGCTATCACCTCTATTACTGCCAGCTCAATGTGCTTCGGTCGGCCCTGGCGGTGAAGCTTTACCAGCGCGGGGCCAGGCGCCTGCCGGAAAGCCTCGGCCAGCTGGTTCCCGCCTACCTGGACGCGGTGCCGCAGGACTCGTTCAATAAATTCACGCCGTTAAGTTATGTCAAAGCCGGCAGGAAATTCTCGGTCTACAGCTTCGGCCCCGACGGGAAGGACGGGGGGGGCGCCGCCGCCCTGGATCACGATGCCTACTTCGAGGATCCCGCCCGCGCCGCGGGCGATATAACGTTCGCCGACTAAAAAATATATAGACGCTGGGATCAGGCTATGACCGAACCGACAAATTTCTCGCAGATGGAAGACCCGGAGCGCCGCTTTGACCGCATGACGCGGCTGGTGGGCCCGGAGGCGATGGGAAAGCTGAAGAAATCCCACGTGATGGTGATCGGCTGCGGCGGGGTAGGCTCCTGGGCGGCCGAGACCGTGGCCCGGGCGGCCGTAGGGAGGATAACGGTGGTGGACTTCGACACCGTCTGCATCCGGAACTTCAACCGCCAGCTGCAGGCGCTGAGCGGGACCATCGGCAAGCATAAGGCGCTGCTCCTGGCCGAGCGCCTGCGCCTTGTAAACCCCGAGGCGCGCGTGGACGGCGTCGCCAACTATTTCAACGACACTACCTGCGAAGCCATGATGGCCGAGCGCCCGGATTTTGTCATAGACGCCATAGACCACATCACCTCGAAGTGTTTCCTGATCAATTACTGCCGCGAAAACAGAATCCCTATCGTGGTTTCCACCGGTTCCGGCGGCCGGCTGGACCCCACCCAGGTGCGGGTTATGGACCTGGGCCGCACCGAGCTGGACCCGCTGGCGCGGGCGGTGCGCAATATCCTGCGCGAGAAGTACGCCTTCCCCAAAAAAGGGGATTTCGGTGTACAGTGCGTCTGCACGCTCGAGCAGCATAGAAAGCCCCATGAATCGGTCGAGCTGACCGACTGCAAGGCCGGCTGCCTATGCCCCCAGGGCGAAAATGAATTCCAGAGCTGCACCAAGAAAAGCGTAGTCCTTGGGACGGCGGGCTTTGTGACCGGGGCGTTCGGGATGGCCTGCGCGTCGGCGGCCGTAAAATATCTGATAAAATAGCGGGGACGGTTATTTAGAGAGCTATGGCAAAGAAATTACTTGCGGTTGACGATGACCCCGGAACGCTGGACTTTTACCAGATCGTTTTTGAAAAGGCCGGCTTTACCGTAGAGGTGGCCGCCGACGCCACCTCCGCTATCATGTTATGCGTGGATTTTAAGCCGGATATCATGCTGCTCGACTGGGAGATACCCGGCGGCGGCGGAAGAATGGTTTTTGAGAAGATCTGCGGCTTGCTCGCGAAAGATATCCCCGTCCTTTTCGTCACCGGGTGCCCGGAGAAGGTAGACGCGGCGATATTTACCGGAACAGTGGCTGTTCTGCAAAAGCCGGTGGCTATTGAAAAGCTGGTTTTACAGGTGAACAGCCTCCTGAAGTAGCCTTGCCGCTCACCCTCACTGACCGCGGTTAATTCTGAATATATATATATTGCCGGCGGCCTTGACATGTCAAGGCCGCCACGGTATACTATTTGGGCGGAGTTTATCCGGCATCTATATGAACTGCAAAAATATGATCCCCGCTCTTATCCTTACCTGCGCGCTTGGCGGCGCCGCTGCCGCCGGTGATTTCGGCGACGTCAGCGGGACGCTGGGCGAGGCGATGGCCGAGAGCAGGCAGGGGAATAATACTGCGATAGCCCCGACCCTGGAGGTTATGCCGGGCAGTCAGAAAAGCGCGGGCCCCGCGCCAAAAGACGATCTAAAGGGGGCCGTGCTGCGCCACTTATCCGGCTATATCGCTTACTGCGACAAAAAGATGGACGACTGCAACGGCGCCGATAACTCGCTGAGGGATTTTGCCAAGGGCATAGGCGGCGGGCGCTGCAACAACCGGGGCTTCAACTGCGTCAACGAAGTTCTTGAGATGTGCAAACAGCAGGCGGAGGACGGGGAAGTCACCCCTATGTATTACATGGCCTGCGGCGCCATGCTCGGCAAGCTGGGCGAGCGGGACTGCGCCGAGGGGCGGACCTCCTGCTCCGGTGACCTGCAGGGTTCGATATATTTCTCCCTGCGCGCCTCCGCCGGCTGCCACAAGAGCTTTGAGAAAAACAAGCCGAAGCAGGCCGAGGCGGATAAGCTCCTGGACCGGTTCGCCAGCGCGGTGAAGCGGGACGTGAAGGGGGTTTATGTCGGGCATGTGGAGGGGGCGCAGACCGTTACCCACCACCTGGTCTGGCACGCCGGCAAGGAAGCGGGGATCATAGGCACTGAAAAAGTCCTGGAGCTCGCCTTTGAGCGCCTGGCCTGGCACGGGGCCGGGGCGGTTGTGGGCGCAGCCAGTGTTCCGCTGTTCGTGTTTTCAAGCGCTATGCTGTTCCACGAGATAGCGGCCTCTGAAATGAACAACCTGGTCTGCCTGGAGTGGGGCCATTACTACAAAGGCAGTTACGCCAATGTGAGCGGGTCTTTAACCAAAATGACCGCCCCTATTAAATAGCAGTTCCGGCAGGGATTTCCAGGCCGCCCGCTTCATGCGCGCGGTTTTTGCATATACGGGGAAAGGTGTGCGCAGCTTTACGCTGCCGGCTGGGCGGAGCGGACGGCCCAGCGCAGCTTGGCGCAGGCGGAGCGGGGGTTGCCGCGGCGCTCTCCGGGGGTGGGGCGCATGGGCGCGGGAGCGACTTCGGAATAGATCCCGGACGCCTCCCCGCGCTCGAAAGATTTCTTAACCCTGCGGTCCTCGCCCGAGTGGAAGGACAAGATCGCGGCCCGGCCGCCCGGCTTCAGGCACCAGGGCAGTATTTCCAGGAAGCGGTCCAGCACGCTCAGCTCTTCGTTCACCGCGATGCGCAGCGCCATAAAGGTGCGCTGCAGGGATTTCTTTATTGAACTGTCCGGTATTTCCGGGTGAAGTTTTTTAAGCCCGCCGCTCACCGCGCCGGCCAGCCGCGCCGTGGTCGTGACCGGCAGCAGGCTCGCCTTGATGGCCAGCGCTATGTCCCGCGCCTCGGGCTCGTCGGCGTAATCGAAAAGCAGTTTCTCCAGCGCCGCTGCTGAAACCGAGCCAAGCAGGTCCGAAGCCGGCTTGCCGCGCGCGGGGTTAAGGCGCAGGTCCAGCGGGCCGTCGGCCTTGTAGGTGAACCCGCGGGCCGGGTTGTCCAGCTGCATGGAAGAGACCCCCAGGTCGGCGAGGACGCAGTCGAAACCGCCGCCGGCTTCGGGCAGCAGGCCCAGGACGCCGGCGAAGTTCATTTTCCGCGCTATGAAGGCGTCTTGGCCGAAGCCGAGCGCCCGCAGCCGCGCCTCGGCGCGGGGCAGCTCAAGGGGGTCCACGTCCACCGCGAAAAGTTTCCCGCCCGGCAGGAGCCGCGGCAATATCTTTTCCGCGTGCCCGCCGTAGCCCAGCGTGGCGTCCAGGCAGACCTCGCCGGGCTTCGGGGCCAGTATGGTAAGTATCTCCTCCACGCAGATGGGCCTGTGCATCCCGGCCGGGGTCTGGCCTTTCGCTATGATGTGCTCTATGTCGCCCGCGTATTTGGCGGGGTCCAGTTCCTTGTATTTATCCTCGAACCTCCGCGGGTTCCTGCCGCTGTAGCGCACGCGGCGTTTGTGGGGGGGCGTTTCTTCTGTCATAACATAACTATTTTGGCGATAACAGCCGCGGACGGACTTAGATGAAGCAATAGAATCCTCACCGGCTGAAGACCGGAATAACCGGTTGCGCAAGTATTGTATTATAAACAAATTGGAAGGTAAGTGAGCGCTTTTTACAAAACCAGTAATTTCATTTATGCTGACTGAAGGGCACAAATATCACGGACGGCTCAGGCTGCGGCACAGCTTCGCCTTCATGTACGGACTTCTTGAGCGCAAAGGGCCCATAAGGGTTTCACGCGAGGGGGGAAAGGTACCAGGGGGTGGGAAGGTACCAGGAGACTATATAGACTCGGCTGGGCGGCCAGGGATAATGGCTAATTCCCATTTGCTAAAATATTTGTGCCGTGATACGGCGAGCGATCGATCATTTTTAGTCATCAATGTTCCTGTTTTCTAACAGGCTGAGCAAGGAATAAGGCGCCAGATCAATGACAAGTTTGAAGAAGCTCGTTTTTAACCGGTATTTCGTTATCTTTATTCTGCTCTGGCTGGTAAGCAGCTATGGCCTGACCAGGTATGAGGCTGAAAGAAAACTTTTCAGCCAGTTCCTGGTATCGCTGTTTTATGTTGCCCAGTTCCTGCTCATCTTCTTTTTTGTTAAACCCGCCGCCGCCTGCGCGTCTCCTGAGGCCGGGAAGTCTGCGGATAACGCTATTCCGGGTGAAACAGCCCTGCCCGGGCGATCGCAAAGCTCCGGCTGCCCGGTTAAGAATGCGCGCCGGGAAACATTGTTCCTTCTGGCCGCGTATTTTATTTACATGGCTATCCAGCTAACTCTTTTGCGCCAAAAATATCTTGACGGGCGCACTTTTGAAGTAATGCGTATTTACTGGGGATCCTATGCTGTAATCCCGGCATTGTACTTTTATTACCTCGGCTACAAACCGTCCGATTTAGGCATCACGGCGGTCGGCTTCAAGAAGGCCCTTCGATCTGCGGCTTATGCCGCACTGATAGTTATACCGTTCCTGCTTGTGGCCAGCAATTCGGCGATGTTCATTTGGAAAGGACATCTCCCCATTGCCAAGCTTTTGTTGGGCCTTGTCGTCGCGGTCACTTACGGTTTTTTTAGCGCCGGCTTCTTTGAGGAGTTCTTTTTCAGGGCGCTGCTCCAGACCAGGCTTGAAAGCCTGTTTAGTTCTGAAGCGGGGGGCCTGTTCTTATCATCTATCCTTTT
>JAUSCK010000241.1 GCA_030651035.1 Elusimicrobiota bacterium | reverse complement strand
CCGACCGGTTTTGCTAACCTGGCCCCTGCGGTCTCCCCTCCGTTAAGAACTTTGTTTTTACCGATTTACTAAATGCTCGAACTGTTTATAAAAACTTTATTGGGTGAAGGAGGTTTCGTCGGTGGCGCCGAAGACGGTGATGCCGGTTTCTTTGGCGGCGGCGAGGAATTCTTCCATTCCTAAAATAAGGGTTTTGCCGGCTTCGATGACCAGTGTGTCGGCGCCGGCCTGGGCCATTATGCGCAGGGTGCTGGCGCCGGCGACGGGCAGGTCGAAGCGCATGTCCTGGTTGGGGCGGGCGACTTTTACTACGGTCATGGGGTGGCTTCTGCCCAGCTTTTTTAATATTTCGCCGGCGCGCTTTATGCACTCGTCGGTGCCTTCCAAGCCTTCGGCGGCGAGGACGGTCTGGGCGCGCAGCACTACGGTCAGGCCGATGTCGAAGGCGGCGAGGGCTTTGGCGGCTTTCCAGCCGAAGGCGGCGGTTTTGAGGGTGTCCGCGGAGGGCTGCTTCCCGGAGATGAGGCCGGGTTTGACCAGCAGGTGCTCGAGGAGGGTGGCGGAGCTTACTATCTCCATCCCGTCCCTGGCGAATTCTTCCTCGACGGCGGCGAAGATGGCGCTGGCTTTCTTGTCGCGCAGCTTGAAAAGGAGTTTCGCGGCGCGCATGTCGGGCAGGATGCCGCCGAAGATGGAGACATGCGGTATGGAGCCGATCATTAAAACTTTTTTTACGCCGCTTTCCCTGAGGTAAGCGATGGGGCCGCCGATGTTGCCGAGGCGGAACCAGCGGGTTTCGCCGGCGTACTGCTCTATCTCTTTGGGGGTGATGTCGTTAAGGCCTACGATGAAAAGTTCGCGGCCGGCTTTCCTGGCCTCCGCCGCGAACAGCAGCGGGAAGCTCCCGCCGCCGGCTATGAGTCCTATTTTTTCGCCCATCAGTCGTTTGCCGCGGCGTCCAGCTCGCGGACGTTCCTGCGGGGGCGGGCGATGCCGCGCTTGGAGCTTTCGCAGAAGTCGAGCATAAGGGCGGCTTCCGGCGGCAGGTTCTCGGCGCGGAGCTTCGCTATGGCGTCCTTCAGCAGCAGGCCCTCGAAGAACAGGGTCTTAAAAACGTGCTTTATGGCTTTTATCTGCTCGCGGGTAAAGCCGTTGCGCCTGAGGCCGACCAGGTTCAGCGCTACGGGCTTGGCCCTGTCGCCCCGCGCTGTCACGTAGGGGAGGATGTCCTGGTTCGCCATGCCGCCGCCCGAGACCATGGCGTACTTGCCGATGCGGGTGAACTGGTGTATCCCGACGAGGCCGGAGATGGTCGCGCGGTCGCCTATCTCGACGTGGCCGGCCGGCGCGGCCGAATTCACCAGGATCACGTTGTTGCCTACGCGGCAGTCGTGGCCGAGGTGGGAGTTGGCCATCAGCATGCAGTTGGAGCCCATGGAGGTGAGGTTGGTGGCGTGCGAGCCGCGGTGCAGCGTCACGTTCTCGCGTATGACATTGTTGTCGCCCATGGTGAAGCGGGTGTGCTCGCCCTTGTAGGACCAGTCCTGCGGGGGCATGCCGACGTAGGCGGCGCCGGTGAACAGGTTGTTCCTGCCTATCGTGGAAAATTCGATTATGCAGTGCGGGCCGACCTTGGTGCCGGCGCCTATCTGCACGTCCTCGCCGATCACGACGAAGGGGCCTATTTCCACGCTCTCGTCTAGCTGGGCCTTGGGGTCTATCACTGCCGTGGGGTGTATCTTGCTTGGCATTCTTCTCCTCCAAAAAGTCGTTTAAAATCTTAGCCTATCGCGAAGGTCAGCTCGGCTTCGACCGCCGACTCGTCGCCGACCCAGGCCTGGGCCCTGACCTTGCCTATGCGGCTCTTGAAGCGGACGATCTCGACGTGCATCTTCAGCACGTCGCCGGGCACTACCTGGCGGCGAAACTTGGCACGGCTTATCCCGGCGAAGTAGGCCAGGCGGCCCTTGGTTTCCGGGAGGTCCATCATCATGGCCGCCGTGGTCTGGGCCATGCCCTCCAGCATCAGCACGCCCGGCATTATGGGCGTTTCTGGGAAATGGCCGTGGAAATAGAGCTCGTTGGCGCTGACGCATTTGACGCCGACGCAGTATTTGCCTTCCTCGACCACCTCTACGCGGTCCACCATCATGAAGGGGTAGCGGTGGGGGATGATTCTGAGTATTTCCGCGCAGGGGATGACGCGGACAGGCTTGTAGTGGCGGGGTTTATTTTCAGTCATGTGTTAAATCGCCTTTTCTAATAATAGTTTAGCAAAATTGACATTGGCGGCGTGGCCGGGGCGCTCGGCCTCTATATGGATATCCTTTAGCGGCAGGCCGGCCAGGGCCAGGTCGCCTATAAGGTCCAGCAGTTTGTGGCGGGCGAATTCGTCGGCGAAGCGGAGTCCGCCTTTCGCCATTATCTCTTTTTCGCCTATCACGATGGCGTTCTCGAGCGAGCCGCCCAGCGCGAGGCCGGCTGCTTTGAGCGCCTCTATTTCGTGCGAGAAGCCGAAGGTCCGGGCGGGCGCCACGCGCACCAGGTATTCTTCGGGGGTCAGCAGGAATTCTATGACCTGTTTGCCCACCAGCGGATGCGGGTAGTCGTAGGTAAGCTTGAAGGAGACGCCAGGCGCGGGGGCGGCGGTGTAGCGGCTGTCGCCTTTAGCCATTTCCAGGCGGCCGGAGAGGGAGAGGCTCCTGCGCTCCTGCGCGGGTTTTTCGAGCAGGCCGGCTTTAAGGAGCGCGGTGGCGAAGGGCAGCGCCGAGCCGTCGGCGGCGGGGGGCTCTTCGCCGGTTATTTCGATATCGAGGTCGTCTATGCCGAGGCCGGCGGCGGCGGAGAGCAGATGCTCGACCGTGTAGATGGTGTTTTTTCCGTCGCTGATATTGGTGCCGCGCGCGGTGCCGGCTACTTTATCGAGGCGGGCGGGGAGCGACTGGGCGAAAGCGGGGCTAATAAAGCGCAGCCCGGTGGCCCCTTCCGCCGGCAGGAAAGTGACGCGGGAAGGCTTCCCTTTGTGCAGCCCTATCCCCTCAATTGTCGCCGGTGATTTGATCGTTGTTCTCATTTTAAGACCGCGAGATGTGAAGTCGGGGGCTTACCGCAGGGGCCAGAACGCAAAACCGGCGTCGCGCACACCGTGCGCGCGCCTGCCTGCCTCAGGCTCGGCGCTTACGCAAGCCTCGCCTTCCGGCGGCTTTTGCTAACCTGGCCCCTGCGGTCTCCCCCTCCGTTAGCAA
>JAUSCK010000238.1 GCA_030651035.1 Elusimicrobiota bacterium | reverse complement strand
TCACAAGGTTGGCGGCCGGATTAAGCCGCAGCTGCGCCGCCGCCAGGCCGATGCCGGTGGCCGTATACGATGACGCCGTAATACTCTGCGTGAACGTGCCCGCCGCCGCGTTCAATATGCTATTGCCGCCCATGTTCAATGCGGCGGTGACGGAAGGCAGGCCGGTCATGCCGGAGGCGCTGCCGAAATACGCCGCCGCGGAGCTGAACCCCACTATATAGATATTGGTGGACACGCGCACGCCCGCGCCCAGGGCCGCGCTGGTCTCCGAGGAGATCACAAGGTTGGCGGCCGGATTAAGCCGCAGCTGCGCCGCCGCCAGGCCCGCGCCGGTGGCCGTGAACGAGGACGCCGTTATGCCCTGCGTGAACGTGCCCGACGCCGCGTTCACTATGCTGTTGCCGCCCATATTTAATGCGGCGGTCGCGAGATGGTTGCCCAGGTTATCCCCCGCGTTGATAAGGCCTGACCCGTCGCCGTAGTACCTGGCTCCGTCCGCAAGGTAAATGTGCGTAGAAACGTAGACGCCGCCGCTGTTCGCGGCCGTGGCGGACGAGATCTCCACGCCGGGGTTAAGGCGCAGCCTGGCCGAGCCCACGCCCAAGGCCGAGGTCACGGTCAGGCTGCTGGCGAAAGTGTTCACGCCGGCAAATGACTGATCCGCGTCCAGCCGCGGCACATTGGAGGAAAGCCGCGCGTCATTCAGCGTGCCCGCGGAAACATTGGAGGCGTCGAGGGTTGTAAGCCCGGGCCCTTCGCCGTAATACCGGGCCCCGGCGGCCAGATATACGTTGGTAGAGACATAAACCCCGCCCTGCTGCGCGGCGGGCGCCGAGGAAATTTCGATTCCGGTGCCAAGCCGCAGCTTAGCGGCGCCAAGTCCGACGGCGCCGGCCACGGTAACGCTGGAATAAGAAGTGATCTGCCCTGAAGCGGTTATGGCGGCGGCATTTTTGATATCGAAGCCCGCCATCTGCAGCGTGGCGGTGGCGATGTGGTTGCCGAGGCCGTCCGCGCTGGAATGGATATTCCTCAATTTTGAGGCGTCGGCGTAAAGCACTCCCGCCGCGGTCATAGAGGCGACTATAGTGCCGGCGGAATCGCGCCAGATCTGGGAATTGATGTCTAGATTGACGGCCCTTACGTCCAGCCGCGTCGCGGGCCAGTCCGCCATCGGGGTGCCCAGGCCAACATTGCCAAAGGCGTTCACGAATATGCCCTCGGAATCGCCGTCGGCGCTTATCCAGTTGAAGGCCGTGCGCAGATTCTGGCCCATTGTATGGTTGCCCATATTGTCGGCGGTGGAAGGCAGGTTGCGCAGGCCGGAGCCGTCGCCGTAAAGCACGCCCGTCACGCTCATGGAGGACTGCACTGTGCCTGCCACGTTGCGCCAGACCTGTATGTAATTGCCCACGGAGCCGCGCACGTCAAGCTTGGCGCCTGCAGTAGCGGCGCCGACGGAGACGTTGCCGCTGGCGTCTATCCTGATGCCGTCGTTGCCGCCGTCCCCGCTTAACCAGTTGGCGCCTGTCACCAGGTTCTGAGTCATAATATGGAGACCCAGTTGGTCTCCTGTGGGGCTGGCAATGCCGCAGTCATCAAGCTTGGCCCGGAGAACTCCGTTCATATCCACATACACGCAGCGGTTGGCCGGGCCCGAAAGGTTTGAGCTCAGAATATTGCCGTTTACATGCAGGCTTTCCTGCGGCGCGTAGGTATTTATCCCCAGGCCGCCTTCGGCCACTATGATATTTGTGCTGAAGACCACGCCGGGGCCGGAGCTGGTAAGGTAGCCCGCCGTTATGGTGGACACATTAATGATGTTATAAGAGGCCAGGTCCAGGTTCTGCGAAGCCGTGTGGCTGCCGAGGTTGTCCGAGGCGGCGCCCCTGAGGCCCGCGCCGTCGGCGTAAAGCAGCCCGGCTGAGGTCATTGAAGCTACAATAGTGCCGCCGGAGTTGCGCCAGAACTGCGCGTAGCCGTCGGCGCCCGACTGTACGTCCAGCCGCGTGGCCGCGCCGCTCTTGCCGACTCCGACGTTGCCGGTAACGGCGATGGTCAACCCCGCTGGGTTGTTGTCGCCCGAGATCCAGTTGCCGCTGGTGTTCAGGTTCTGGATCATCACATGCGAACCAAGATCGTCTGCCGCTCCTGCCGCCGTGCCGCAGTCGGAGCCCTTCGCCCTGATGACGCCTTCGGGGTCGATGAAGGCGCAGCGATTGATGGCGCCGGACAGGGGAGAGCTGAGTATAAAGCCGTTGACGTGCAGCTTCTCCTGGGGGGCTTCGGTATCAATGCCCAGCCGCCCGCCCATGATAAGCGCGTTGGTGGTGAACACCACCCCGGCGCCGGGGCTGGAAAGATAGCCTGCCGTCATGGTTGAAACATTGTCGATATTAAAAGAAGCAATATTCAGGTTTTGCGTGGCTGCGTGATTGCCGAGGTTATCCGCCACACCGGTAATACCGGTCAGGCCGGAGCCGTCGCCATAATACCTGGCGGCCGAGGAGAATCCCACTATATACACGTTCGAGGAGATACGTACACCGGCACCCAGGGTGGAAGATGTTTCGGATGAAACCCCCACATTAGGATTAAGGCTCAACCTGGCCGCGCCCACTCCCAGCGCGCCGGTAACGGTGACTGAGGAAACGTTCAGTATCTGAAAGCCCGCCATGTTCAACGCCTGGGCGGCGGTATGGGTGCCCAGGTTGTCCGCGCCGACCGGCAGGTTGCGCAGCATGGAAGCATCGGCGTAAAACAGCCCGGCCGAAGTCATGGAGGCAACAATAGTGCCGCCGGAATTGCGCCAGAACTGCGCGTAGCCGTCGGCGCCGGACTGCACGTCCAGCCGCGTGGCCGCGCCGCTCATTCCCACGCCCACGTTGCCCGTAACGGCGACGGTCAGCCCGGCGGGGTTGTTGTCTCCCGAGATCCAGTTGCCGCTGGTATTCAGGTTCTGCGACATCACATGCAGGCCCAATTGGTCCCCGTTTACACCGGCCAAGCCGCAATTATCGATGGAAAGCCTCAGCACTCCGGTATTGTCCGCGTAAACGCAGCGATTACCGGAACCGGAGAGGCCTGAGCTTAATATATTGCCTACCACATGCAGTTTTTCCTGCGGCGCGGCGGTATTCACGCCGATCCGCCCGCCCATCACCAGCGCGTTGGTAGTGAACACCACCCCGGCGCCGGGGCTGGAAAGGTAGCCCGCGGTCACGGTGGAGACGTTGTTGATATTGAAAGAGGCCATGTCCAGCGCCCGCGTGGCGGTGCCGCCGGCCGGGAGGTTGCGCAGCTGGGAGCCGTCGGCGTAAAGCGCGCCGGTCACCGTCATAGAGGCCTGTATGAGCCCGGAAGCATTGCGCCACAGCTGTATGTAGTTGCCCACCGCGCCGCGCACGTCCAGCCTGGCGGAGCCGGCCGCCTGGCCTATGCCGGCGTTGCCCAGCGCGTCCAGGTTCAGGCCCTTGGCGGAGCCGTCGCTGGAGATCCAGTAGGCGCCGGTCACGAGGTTCTGCGTAAGGGTATGGCTGCCGAGGTTGTCCGCTCCGCCGCCCCCGGTAACCCCGATCAGCGACGAGCCGTCGCCGTAATACTTCGTGGCGTAAATGGCCCCGGCGCCGTTCATCCTTATTACCTTGGCGATGCCGGTGGAGATGACCAGCAGGTCCCCGGAGGAGCCCGCCGAGGTGGAAATATGCAGCTGCGCGGCCGGCGCGTTGGTTCCCAGGCCGAAGCGGGAGTTCAGCATCCATACCGCGGACCCCACGCTGAGGGCCTGCCCGTAGCCTGAAATAGAATTGACGTTCGCGACGTTATAGCCGTTAATGTTCAGGTCCTGGGTCGCAGTATGGGTACCGAGCCCGTCCGCCCCGGTGGGCATATTGCGCATCAGGGAGCCGTCGGCGTAAAGCATTCCGGCCGCCGTCATGGAGGCCTTGATGACTCCGGCTTCATTGCGCCAGATCTGCGTGTACTGCGCGGCCGGCCCGCCCTGCACGTCCAGCCTGGCCTGCGGGTTGGCTATGCCTATCCCGGCGTTGCCGTCGGAAGTGGTGTAAGCGTCGGAGCCGGAAACCGTCCAGCCAGAGGCCCTGTACTGAACTGAGCCGTCCTGGAAGAACATGCCCCTGCTGCCGGAGGTGGTGGAAATGCGGATGTCGCCGTCGTGGGCGGTAAAGGTGCCGGAGGAGCCCTCCGCCCGGTACGCGTGCAGCGAATAGGCGGAGGAATAAAGGGGCTCCCTGGGCAGCCAGCCGCCGTCCACCTTCATCAGGACGTAGGGGGTAATATCGCCCCACGGTATGGCCGCGAACTGCGCCTCGTTGGGCGAGCCCAGCGCGTAGCGGAAAAGGCCGGCCGTGACCACAACGTCGGTGGAGCCGGAGGTCCAGTACACGGTGCCGTCGGCGCCGGTGACGCGGAACTCCATGGCGGCCGTGCCGTTGAAGAGCGCGCCGTTTTTCCTCAGGGTGGCCTGGTAGCTGAGGGCGGCGGGCGTCGCGGCGTAAGCCGCGGGGGCCAGCCAGGAAAGCAGTGCAAGTACGGCCGCCATGGCGGCCAATGCGGGTTTTATCTTCACAGACTCACCTCTTATCTATCGTTACTCGCCGGCTTCATCGCCGGCGGCGGACTTGGTCTTTCCCCGTGCAATTACCCAGAAGTAAAGGGCCTCTTCGTTGGCCCGGTCGAAAGCCAGGACTTCCTCAAAAAGCGCGAGCGCCTCGGAGTAGTGCCGCTTGGTGTACAGGCTTATGCCCTTGGTAAGGTTGGAGTGCTGCAGCCTCAGCTCCCTCTCCAGCCGCCTGAACCTGTCAGCCTTGTTCAGGGCCTCCTGAGTGCTGCTGGTATCCGCGTACCTTCCCAAGTCGTCCTGCGTGGAGGCCCTGTAAAACAGCAGCGAGGCTATGTCCCGCTCGTCTATCCGGTCGCGGCCCTCGACCAGGTGCGGGTACTCGCTCTTTATGGTCCGGTAAAGTATTTTTTTTACCTTCTCCGAAGCCGCCGCCAGCTCCTCGCCGTTGTCCGAGTATACCGGGGACTTCTCGAGCAGCGCCTCGTAGGCGTAAACGGCTTCCCTCATATTGTCGGCGTCCGCGGCCAGCGAGCAGACCCTGGCGAAAGCCTTGTTCCAGGCGCGCCGGCGTTTTTCCTTGGCGGCGCGCATCTCGAGCGTTTTTTTCCTGTCCCGCTCCGCGCCGGCCAGCAGCACGGCCTTCTCGGCGGCTATGGCTTTTTTTTCCCTGGCGGAGGCCAGTTCAGCCGCGCTTTTCAGCCGCTCCCTGGACTCGGGGTTCGAGGGATCGTTCAGCACGTTATCTATCAGCGCCGGCAGCGCCTGCGCCCCGGCTCTTTCGCCGGCCGGGTCCGCGGGCTGCGCCGCCGCCAGGCCGGCCGCCGCGGCATAAGCCAACAGCAGGCGGGCCAGCGTCATTATTTAGAGACCTCTACCATGGCGCGGGCCTTTCGCATCAGTTCCAGGGCCTCGCCGCAGCCCGGGTCCAGCGCCAGCGCGTCGTTCAGCTCAAGGACAGCTTCGTAGTAGCGGCCCTCGCGCATCATCAGGTCCGCGCGCCCGGCTTGCCAGCGGGCCTTCTCCTGCGCGGGGCTCAGGTGCGGCGTTATATCGACCGGCTTGCCGAACTTGTACGCAAGGCTGAAGCGGTGCGCCGCGCCGAACTTGCCGTAGCTTGAAAGCGCGTAGTCGAACTGCAGCATTTTTATGGTCACGCCGCCGCCGAAGCGCAGGCCGCTGCCGAGGTCGGTCCCGGAAACGTAGCCGGCGCGCAGCGCGACGATGCGCCGCAGCACGTACTCGGCGCCCGAAGAGAGGACCGAGCCGGAATTGTTCGGCTTATTGAGGTCCAGCGTGAAGGTGAGCGGGTCGCCGGCCGCCAGCAATATATAAGAAGCCCCGGCGCGCACCTGCGCGGGCGCCGGGTCGGTGGCGGAATCAAATTTAAAGCCGCCGCCGAGCGACTGCGCCGAGATCCCCAGCCCGAGGGTGCCGTCCCGGACCGCCGAGACCCAGAGGAACCCGGCGTCAATAAGAGCGGTACCGGCGGAAACCGTGTCCAGCGTTTCCCTGGCGTATTTTACCGCGCCGCCGGCGAATATTCCGATCCGCTTGTCCCGCCACGGCCCGCGCAGCCTGGCAGCGTAGTTAACGGCCACGGCCAGATCCCCGGCGTCAACATCGCCGGCGGCAGCCCCGGAATTATTAAACCCCTGGATGGACGGCATGTTCAGCATGGAAATGGAGCCGCCCAGGACTCCGTTTTCGCCCCCCAGCGGATGCGCGTAAACGGCCTGCTGCAGGGAGATCCCCTCGAGCCAGGAGTTGTAGGAGAAAGCCGCCTCGCGGTAGCCTGTCCTGGCCAGGGCGGCCGGGTTCATTGCCACGGCGCCGAGAAGGTCCCCGTATAGGCCCGCGCCGGTCTCTCCCATGGCCACCGCGCGCGGGCTCTGTATGATGCGCAGGAATTCGCCGCCTGACTTGCCCGCCCCGGCGCGCGCGGGCGCGGCGGCGCAGCAGCACAGGGCCGCGCAGATGATGAATTTAAGGGCGGTAAAGTTTTTCATCGGAGCGTTACTTAATTATCACCAGCTTGCCTGTCTTCCTGTTTTTCCCGGCCGTTATTTCCCACAGGTAGACGCCGCTGGAAACTATCTGCCCGTCGGTATTTTTCACGTCCCACGGGAGGGTCGGCGCGGCAATATCTAACTCCCGCACCAGGGCCCCGCTTATGGTGTAGATCTTTACCCTGCCGTAAGCCGGCAGGCTGGTGAACGTGATCCCCTGCGCCCAGGTTCCATACCTGGCCGGGTTGCCGGAGTTAGGCCGGAACGGCACCGGGTAGGCGTAGGCCGGGGTCAGGTCGGTGTCCGGCAATGCGAGCAGGCCGTAGGTGGAAAAATGAGAAACCGGCAGGGCTACGCGCGTGGCGGCCGGGTCAAGCGAAGCGCCGGTCTGTTTTACCCACAGCTTGCGCTCCTCGTCAAGAAGCCATATTGCCAGGTTGGAGGCTTTAAGCCCGGCCGCGGACCCGTCCACTATCCCGTCGCCTGTGGCGTCCGGATAGGGCAGCGAGACCACGCAGGCGGAATTGGGCTGCGCCTGGTTGCCGGCGGCGTCATACGGGCGCACGCTCACCAGGTTTATGAACTCCGGAGAGCCTGGCTGCGCCGCAAGCTTCGTGTTGGCGGCGACAATCTCCGGCTTGGCGGCGTCCGTGGAGAGCGTCAGGAAGAAATCCTCGTCGTAGGCGTTGGCGGGGATCAGCACGCGCACGCGGCGGTTGCCCAGCGCGCTGGCCGTATTGTCGGCCTGGTGGTCCATTATTACCGAGAAATAAACCGTGGTGGCCCCGGAGACCGGGAGGCCGTTTATGTCCACGATGGAAGAGGAGTAATACACCGAGAATACGCTGCCCTTGGGCCAGGCGCTGTCAGGCACAATGACCAGGCGCTGTCCCGAGTAGGTCATCGTCACCGGCCAGTTGGCGTTCAGCTCGGTGCCGGTGCTGTCCTGCACCTGCGTGACGCTTATGCCGGGGCTGGAGAGGCCGGTGGAGATATCCGTGGAGAACAGCAGCTTGACCTCCTCAAGTCCGGACGGGACGCCCCAGAGAGCCCCGTCCATGGTCACGCCGGAGGTGGAGTCGAAGCCGTAAAAGCCCTGGTTCACAAGGCTGGAAGGTATCATCGAAAGGTAGCCTGACCAGACCCTGTTGGCCGATTCGGTCAGTTCATACGGGCTGGCGCAGTTTTCCCCCACGGTGTAGGCCACCTCGTAGGCGCCGGTGGAGGCGTAGACTACGGCCAGAGGGGCGTCGGAGGAGCGCAGCCGCTCCCAGGCGCAATGGGCCGGGGCCGCCAGCGCAAAAGCCGCAGACAGTGTGAGCAGGGTGGAAAATATTTTATAGGTCATGTATAGCGAGGCCTACCCCGACTGCTTTTTAGTAGAGTTGACTATATATTATACAATACGCGAAGATGTTTAAGGAAGGTTATCTTGTATACATTCGGCTAGGAGCCTGTCCGACATAAGGCTTTCATGGCGAAATTGACGATTTTGAGCCGAGCCGAAGCGCCGCGAAACGCGCACCCTCGACGGAGGTGTAAGTTGAGCGGCGCAAAGGCGCAGGCCAAAAGCGGCAATTGCAGCCGAAATTGCTTATGTCGGACAGGCTCCTAGGGCCTGTTCGGCAGGTTCTCGGAAACCTGCTGGGAAAAAAGCCCTGATTCAAAAGCCAGTGGCTTGTTCTTAATGCGTTCGACCAGCCCTTTTGCGAGCTGGCTGAACATCCCCCCGGCGAAATTTTTAGGCGTCTTGACCTTCACTACGCTTTCCTCGAAGGAAAGCTCGGGCACGCCGGCCGCCCAGACCCTGGCGGAACCTTTTACCATGCGCCGGTTGTATACGCCGGCCATGATCTCGCTGAAATCCGTTATATTGCAATAGACCAGTCTCCCGGCTCCCAGCCAGGCAGATATCTCCTCCGGCTTGGCCGCGGCCAGCTGGCCGCCTTCGCTGAAACCGTGCCTGCGGAGTATCTCGTCCGTCTCGTCGAGCGGCACAAGGTTATAGCCGCCCGCCTTCAGGCGCTCATGCACCAGCTGGCGCACCAGCGGCGGGCCGTCCATGCTGGTGGTCTCGTCGGAAAAAGGCAGCACCGCCGTCCTCACCCCGAACCATTCTCCGTCGCAGCCGCCGGCGGCCTTTGTGGAGGAGGCCAGCTCCAGGTCCCGGTATATCTCCCCCCAGCGCACCACTCCGGCTTCCTTGTCGCCCGCGGCGCGAGCCTGCGCCTGCCGGTAATTGGCGTCAGCCGCCGTATAATCTTTTTTCAGCTCCGCGGAAACGGCAAGGCCCAGGTAATCCCGCCAGTCCCCGCCGGCCGAGGCGCGCCTGAGCCAGACAGCCTCGGCTTTATCCCAGCTGTTCCTCTGCGCCAGCTGCCCGGCCTCCTCGGATTCCTTGTCGCCCTTTTTCCTGAAAACCGGCCTGAAGCGGTCCACCGGGCGGCCGGCGTAGCGCGCCACCAGCTTCGTGGTAACGGCGATGAAAAGCCTGTCCTCGTTGTCGGAGTACCAGTCGCCGGCGTCCTTTGAATTGTCCAGGCGGTCCTCGGAGTGGGAAAAGGTGTCTGCCCAGGAATCCAGCAGCTCCGCCGCGGGCCAGGAATAGAGCTTGAACTCGGCGTACATCGAGGCGGAATAGGCCCACACCTTGCTCTTCACGGTCTGCTTCTGTTTTTTCTTGTCGTAGTAGACGGAGGTGCGCTCCTCCTTCCTGGAGGAGACCGAAGGCCCGGCCGTGTTCACTGCCAGCAGGCCGGAGGGCTTTATTACGGGCGCGAAAGCGTCCCCGGCGCCGTACTTATCCACCCGCCAGGCGCAGACCCTGGAGCCCGGGCGGGTCAGCGCGCGGGCGGCGCGCCGCGCCAGTTCCGCCGGCCTGAAATCGGGGCCGGACTTGTTCATCAGCGCCGCGGCCAGCGAGCCCAGCGCGTTTTCCTCAGGCGAGGGCGCCGTTTTTACCGTCAGGTACAGGCCCGAGAGGGCGGGCCTGGCGGCCGCGACTCCGGGCATATCCGGCATCTGGTAAGGAACCCTGACCAAAAAATAATTGCCGCAGCCGGCCAGGCCTGCCAGCAGCGCCAGGGCGGCCAGTTTTTTCATTATAAATAAAAATCCGAGCGGCTTACCGTATAATATCGCGTGCCGCAGGGGTAGCCGGGATAAGGCCCGCAATTGGTATCCTTCCCTGCGGGGGCGGTGCTTGTCCTTACGGAGTTGGCGAGGTCCTGCAGCGTTTCGGGCTTCGCGGCCGCGGCGGGGGCTTCTGTTTTCTGGGTTTTAAGACAGCCCATAAAAGTTGCCAGGCCTAAGGCCAGCAGGCCCAGTATCCCGCACTTCGCTATGCGGTTCACCTCGCCGGCATTAAGGCCGGTTTTTGCGCCGAGTTCATAAAGTTTTTTCATATGTTGATCCCGTATTCCGCTGCTATCTTTAAATTCTAGTCAATTTTGAGGATAAAAAAAAATGCCCGCCGCGGATTCAGGCCGCCGGCCGGCTGAATTTGCTTTTAAATACCCATGCCGAGGCCGTCTCAAGCGTAAAAACCGCCGGAGCGCCCGCGGCCGGCCCGGGCCCGTAAGGCGCCGGGGTTTCGGAAAGGGCGCGCGAGGCCAGCCCCCGGCCCAGCGCCAGGCCCGCCTCAAAAGCCGCCGCGGCGGCAAGGCCTTTTTTCAGCCCGTCGGCGAATTCCGCGGCAAGCCGTCCCTGCAAATTCCACCCGGCCAGCCGGGCGCAGGCGGCAGCCTCGCGCGACGGGTGCTTCTCGTTCTCCTCCGCCAGCGTAAAGTATTCAAGCGCCGCGGGCGCGCTGTAAAGCGCCTGCCCGAGCTCCGCCGCCGGATCTCCGCAGCCTTCCACCAGCCGCTTTATCACAAGCTCCAGCCCGGCGCCCGCAAGCTCGCAGGCAAAATCCGCCAGGCCCCTGTCCAGCAGGCGCCTGCGCAGCGCGGAA
The DNA here is from genome assembly GCA_030651035.1 of Elusimicrobiota bacterium. Classification (GTDB taxonomy): domain Bacteria; phylum Elusimicrobiota; class Elusimicrobia; order Elusimicrobiales; family UBA9959; genus UBA9959. The sequence goes on along the minus strand of JAUSCK010000238.1, from coordinate 1,901 downwards.
TTGAGAGTCAGCCTCTCGCCGTCTTTTTTTACGGCCTCGAAGCGGAGCGCGGGTCGGTTCGGCTGGAAGTGAAATTCCCCGGCGCTTTTAATTCCGAAGCCGGACCCGGCCAGCAACTCCTCCAGCAGTTCCTTCGGAAAGCAATAAAGGTGGTTCATGCCCGGGGTTTCGGAGCCGTATACCCAGCCCAGGGCAGCCTCTTTAACCACGCGGTCTCCGGCGAGGAAGATCCCGAAGGTTTTTTCTATATGCGGGGTCTCTATCGTAAGCGTTCCGCCGGGCTTTAAAACACGCCAGCACTCCGACAGGAAATATTTAGTCTTAAAAAAACCCAGGTGTTCCACCAGCTGGAGCGCTTTTATTTCGGAGGCGGAACAGCTTTCAAGCGCGAGGTCGTGCGCCTCCATCAGCCTGTCGGCGGCGGAAGCCGGGCTAGAGTCCAGGTTAAGATATCCTTCAAGGCGATTATAGCCGCAGCCGATGTTCAGTTTTATGGCTTGTCCCCCCTGTTCCCCGAAAACATCCGTCCCAGTTTTCGGAAGGCTTCCCCTCCCGCTAGCCCCGAGATCTTAAGGCTTATGTTTTTGAGCGGGTTTTTGAGTTCGTCACGGAAGATCTCCTTCTCAAGCCGGCAGAAGCAATAGGGGTCGTTGTGCGGCGCGCCGGTTTTCATAAGGGACATCTCGTTGCAGCCGCCCTTGCAGGTTTCAACATGGGAGCAGGCAGAGCAAATGATACCAGCCTGGTCCTTTTTGAAATTGCGGGTAAAATGGAAAGAATCCGGGCTGTTCCAGATCTCGTAAAAACTTTTCCGCCTGACATTGCCTTCAAGAAATTTCTCGTCGTTGATAGCGAGGCAGCCCATTACGCCGCCGTCGCTCCTGACGCCCGCCACCGAGACTCCGGCCTGGCAGCCTTCCCACTTTTCATAAAGCGAGACATTTTTCAGGAGCCGGGAATTATAGCCCAGATCGTGGGCGCCTATTACGGGCAGTTCCTCCGGGCCGTACTCGCGGCGGCAGGCCTCTACAAAAAGCCCGACGGAATAAAACTCCTCCGGGTCCAGCAGGAATTCTTTTGAGAAGCGGCCGCCTTCGCCCCCGGCGGTCTGCACCTGCCAGGCTATGCCGCGGCCTTTCAGGAAGTCCCGCAGTCTGGCCAGTTCACCGATGTTAAGTTTATGGACGGTAGTTATGACGCTCACCGGCAGGCCTTCTTTAAGACAGCGGTTTATAAAAGCGTTCGATTTTTCGAAGGCTCCCGCCGCGCCGCGTATTTTATCGTGCAGGGCCGGGTCCGCGGCGTCCAGGCTGACGGCCACTGCCCGGGGCTTGAGCTTTTTCAGGTTTTCAAAGATCTCTTCGGAATGTATGGTGCCGTTGGTGATAACGGACAGTTCCATGCCGAGTTCCCTCACGCGGGAGGCTATTTCAAAAAAATCCTTCCTCAGCAGCGGCTCGCCCCCCATGAGCGCCACCCCCAGGCAGCCGCTCTTTTTCAGGTCCGCGCAGAGGTCCAGGGCTTCCCTGGTAGAAAGCTCTTCCGCCCGCCTCCCCCCCGCCGTGGACCCGCAGTGCAGGCATTTCAAATTGCACCCCAGCGTAAGTTCCCACACCACGCAGGCAAGTTTATATTTTATTGAAACCATAAGCAGTTACAATACAGAGAGAACGGCGGGTTTCCGACATTTGGCGGGGCGATGCGGGGACCGGAACGCAAAACCAGCGTCTCGCACACCGTGCTCGCGCTTGCCCGCCTCGGCCTTCGCGCTACGCAAGCTCAGGCCTCCGGCAGGCTTTTGCTAACCCGGTCCCCGCATCGCCCCGCTGACTTCTACCCTCCGCCAGCTTCGGAACCTGAACACAGAGTTGTGCTTCACACCCAGCCCGCATATAGTGCGG
>JAUSCK010000237.1 GCA_030651035.1 Elusimicrobiota bacterium | reverse complement strand
CAACAATTCCGTAAGCCCCCTTCATAGTTCTCTGTTTTGCGCATAAAGTGATGGTGAGCAGATTCGCAGAGGCCAAAATGATCGCCGGAGCCCCGTCGGCGGCGGTCCCGCGCCGGTCGAAGGCGCTCAAAACGGCGGCAAGGCAGACACCCGCGCCCCGGGGGCTGGGTGAGCTGCCGGGGCGAGTTACTGCATAGGACCGAGGGAAATTCAGGGAGGTTTCTCCCAGAAAGATGCCACGCCGCCCCGCACCAAGTCATCAGCCAACAGTCCCGCCAGATGCAGTCGGGTCTTGCCGTCGCGTATCTCCGGCTGGAGATTCCTCTGAAAGAATAACGAGGTGAGAAAAAGCGCTAAGTAGAGGATCAGCCGGATTGCCAGCATGGCGACAGGATGGTGGTGGTAACAATGGTCAAGGTGCCAATGTTTCGTCAGTTCTCCAAAGCCGCGCGTTTCCTCATCCCAGCGGGCGTGCCCCCAGCGTCGGATTATATCCGTCGGCGGTTGTTGGCCATCAGGGAATACCACCACCCATCGCCAATCTTCTACCACTTTACGCTCAACCCAATTATTAGCCACTCTCTCCCGCTTGAGGTACTTCTTGAGTTCTCGCACGACCCGGACGGGACGCCCGAGTTGGCTCCATGAGGTGAGATCTTTCACATCCCACACCTCGGCCGTACCGTTGACCAGTGCCGCTGTCTCGGGCGTTGTGATCTGGAAAAGCCCTTCCGCGTCCCGATACAAATCGCGATTCTCCTGCTTGAGAATAGTAACCAGTCCATAGCCCAGGTCCAGAGCCCTCTTTGCAAAGGGCGCCTGAAGATAAAAAGCATCCATGGTCAAAACATCGAGGAATCGCGGCATCCGCGTATGGAATCTCTCCAAAAGCCTCAGCGCCGCTGTCGTCTCAGTTTCACCGGGAAGCACAGGCTCCTCGTCTAAGATACAGGCCGGAGTCACTCCTACCACCTGTAGAACCACCTCGCGGTGGTAGTACTCGATGATCGGTTTTTCATCTGTGCCGACATTGCGCTGGCAGCAGTTCTCACAACAACCCTTCTTGCTTTTGTAGGTTTCAATCCCATCCAAAGCACCAACCCAGTAGGTGTCGGGATAAAGACGCTTGAACGCTTTCTTGCGTTTAGCGAGGCGGGCCGCATTGGCCAGCATCATGCGCAGTGGTTCCGGATCGCAACGCTCCATGGCATAGGCCACTGTATCGGCCGATGGCTTAACGGGACCTACCAAGGGTTCCCAGCGCCCGGGGATTTGGAGTTGTTGTTCCAATCCGTTGAGACTGCCAAGCCGAATGGAGTGCATCCCGAACACGCTCAGAAATATGGCGGAAGTCGGAATGGTCGAATTCTGGCGGCTGTCACGAACATGTTTTAGCATGTTGAGAAAGTCCCACCGACGCTCTATGTAGCGGGCGAGGCGACCGAGCATTCTGGCTTAAGGCTTTTTTGTAGTGTGGCGAATAATCTTTTTCCAGTTTTCGTTGGAAACTTCGTCCAGCAACTTCTGGACTTCTTGATATCGCCCCACCCAGAGCTTAACCTCCGGCAGTAGTTCTGCCGGAATGTGCTTCATCCGCGGCCTTCCTCCCTGGCTTTGGCCTACACACCAGGACAAGTGCCAATGCCTTTTAGCCTTTGCACACCAGCAAGAGGGCTTGCCACAGCGCTTGTTCATTCGGATGATGCTGGCCCGCAGGAGCCCCTGCCCGGCGAGGATTTGACGCAGCCGGGAAAGCGCCTGGCGCTCTCTTTCCGGCCTAGCCTTATTTGATAAGATATATTCTGTTTTCATTCTGTTATATTAGCATATAACAGATATACAATACAAGCACCTGCGCGGAATGAATGCGAATCTGCTATGGGGTGGCTTTGAGATGGAGTAACGACGGATGGCGTCAGGAATTATTCAGGGCTTGCGGAATTGCTGGCCGGCGCCGGAACGCGGAACAGGCCGGAAAATACGGAGGGCAGTATCGCGCCGCTTCGTATTTTTGGGATAATATGGAAGCCCGCTGTGATCCCTCCGGGCAGGGCTTCCCGGTCTCCCGGGATAAGAATTTGGAAAAGGACAATACAATGGCTGAAAAAAAAGACGACAAAAAAATTATTTTCTCGATGGTGGACGTCAGCAAGATCTACGACAAAAAAGCCGTCCTGAAGGATATTTACCTCTCCTACTATTACGGCGCCAAGATCGGCGTGCTGGGCCTCAACGGCTCGGGCAAGAGCTCGCTGCTGCGCATCATGGCCGGCGTGGATGACGATTTCCGCGGCGAGACCGTGCTTTCGCCGGGCCACACCGTGGGGATGCTGGAGCAGGAGCCGAAGCTGGACGAGAACAAGACCGTGCGCCAGGTGGCCGAGGAAGGCCTGCCCGAGGCCATCGCCGCGCTGAAGGAATATAACGACATCAGCGACAAGCTGGCCGAGCCGATGGACGAAGCGAAGATGAACGCGCTGATAGACCGGCAGTCCAAGGTGCAGGAGAAGATAGACGCGCTGAACGCCTGGGACATCGACTCCCGCCTGGAGCTGGCCATGGACGCGCTGGGCTGCCCACCGCCCGACACGCCGATAAAGAATATTTCCGGCGGGGAGAAGCGCCGCGTGGCGCTGTGCCGGCTGCTGCTGCAGGAGCCGGACATCCTGCTGCTGGACGAGCCCACCAACCACCTGGACGCCGAGGCCGTGGCCTGGCTGGAGCATCACCTTAAGGAATACAAAGGCACCATTATAGCCGTCACGCACGACCGCTACTTCCTGGACAACGTGGCCGGCTGGATACTGGAGCTGGACCGCGGCCAGGGCATCCCGTGGAAGGGCAATTACACTTCGTGGCTGGAGCAGAAGGGGGACCGCCTGCGCGTAGAGGAAAAAGCCGAAAGCGACCGCCAGAAAACGCTGAAGCGCGAGCTGGAGTGGGTGCGCATGTCGCCCAAGGCCCGCCAAGCCAAGTCCAAGGCCCGCATAACCGCCTACGAGACCCTGCTGGGCGAGAGCGGCGAGAAACTGGCCAGGGACCTGGAGATCTTCATCCCGCCGGGGCCGCGCCTTGGCAACCTGGTGATCGAGGCCAAGAACGTCACCAAGGCCTACGGCGATAAGGTGCTGATGGAGAACATGAATTTCTCCCTGCCGCCCGGCGGCATAATCGGGATTATCGGCCCCAACGGCGCCGGCAAGACCACGCTGTTCAAGATGATAACCGGCGAGGAGAAGCCGGACTCCGGCGAGTTCCGCGTGGGCGACAGCGTGAAGCTGTCCTACTCCGACCAGAGCCGCTCCACGCTGGACCCGGCCAAGAACGTCTGGGAGGTGATCTCCGGCGGGATGGACATAGTGAGGCTGGGCAAGCTGGAAGTGAACTCCCGGGCCTACGTGGCGCGCTTCAACTTCAGCGGTCAGGACCAGCAGAAAAAAGTGGTGAACATCTCGGGCGGCGAGCGCAACCGCGTGCACCTGGCGGTGATGCTGAAGGAAGGCGGCAACGTGCTGCTGCTGGACGAGCCCACCAACGACCTGGACGTGAACACGATGCGCGCGCTCGAGGAGGCGCTGGAGAACTTCGGCGGCTGCGCCGTGGTCATCAGCCACGACCGCTGGTTCCTGGACCGCATCGCCACGCACATAATGGCTTTCGAGGGCGACAGCAAGGTAGCCTGGTTCGAGGGGAACTTCTCCGAATACGAGGCCGACAGGCACGCCCGCCTCGGCACCGCCGCGGACGTCCCGCACCGGATAAAATACAAGAAACTGACAAGGCCGTAGGTTGTCGCAGGTTCTCAGTAACCGGGAAAAAACGAAAAAAACCATCCGCTTTATCAGCGGATGGTTTTTTTGTCATATTACGCTCCCCGCTTGATAGCACGGCTTACATTTGCTAACAATACTTATCGGGTATTGGGAATATAAACATGAATATGCCGTAGCGGGAGTTGTTTACGGCTTTTGTTATACAAAACAGATCCGGGACGATGTTCTCTGCCTGTCCCTGAGCTTAAGGAATACAACATGGAAGAGCAGGATAAAACCAAGACCGGAACAAATTTATTCTTCCTGGGTAAAATAGCGTGGGAACCCCCGCACTGGTTTAACGAAGCCCGGACGAAACTGCTTGAAAGATACAGGACCGCTGTTGCCGAGATTGGCGGCGAGGTAAGAAAAAACCCCAAGAGATCATTGAGGATATTGCTCCTCACGGTAACGGGGGTTCTCGTCTTCGCATGCGGGATCTATTGGTACGTGAACCGCCCGGTGGCGGCCCGGTTAACCGTTTCGGGCACGGCCCCGGGGCTTACCAAAATAGAAGATACGATCGTGCCGGATCCGATCTATATTGATTTCGGCGGTTCGGCCGCCCGCCTCGACCAGATCGGAAAAAAGGCTGAGTCTGATATCTCTATCACTCCGCAGCTCAAAGGTGAGTGGACGTGGGTTTCCGACAGGCAGCTTAAATTCACTCCCGCGGAGGACTGGGCTATAGGGCGGCGGTACACGGTTAAAATGGAGAAGAAGCTTTTTCCCCAGCATGTCAGCCTGGAAAAATATGAGCATGAATTTACCACGCCGGCTTTCGACTACTCCATAACAAAATCCGAGTTCTATATAGACCCGCAGAAGCCTGACATGAAGAAAGTCGTGGCCACTATTTCTTTTACACACCCGGTAGATGCCGGGGATTTTGAGAAAAGAGTACACCTGAGGATGGAGGGACAGAGGGGCGGCTTCCTGGGGCTTGGCGGGGACAAGGACTATCCCAGCGTCGTTTTTTACAACAAATACAAGACCGAGGCGTATATACACTCCGACTCCGTCAGGATACCGGCCGAAGACACTTACATGCTGCTTAATATCGACGACGGGGTACGGCCGGGGCGGGAGGCTTCCCCGTCCAAAAAACAGGCTGAGGCTAAAGTGGTGGTGCCCGGCATGTATTCTTATTTCAGGCTGTCTTCCGCAGAGCTTACGCTGGTCCGTAACGAACGTTACGAACCCGAGCAGGTGCTGGTGCTGCAGGCCAGCGCCGGAGTTCTGGAAGCCGAGATCCAGAGCGTCCTCGAGGTTTATGAACTTCCTGTCGACTACCCGGCTTTGAACGGGGAACCGGCTGTTAAATATTATTCATGGGGGGATCCGGCCCGCATCGGGCCGGAGGTGATGGCGCTCTCCACCAGGCTGAAACTCGAGCCTCTGCCGACCGATCGCGAGTACGCCACGCTGCATAGTTTTAAATATAAGTCCCAGCCCGGCAGGTACGTTTACGCGAAAGTGAAAAAGGGGCTCAAATGTTACGGCGATTTTATCCTCGCCAGGGATTTTGAGTATATTGCCCGTGTTCCCGAATTTCCGAAAGAACTTAAGATAATGGCTGACGGCTCCATACTCAGCCTGAGCGGCGAGAAGAAACTTTCTCTTGTCTCCAGGGACATAGATGCGATCCGCTTTCAAATAGGCCGGGTTATCCCCAACCAGATAAACCATCTGGTCAGCCAGTCGGGCGGGGATATAAAACTGCCGGAATTCAATAATTGGAATTTTGGCGAGGACAATATTACTGAAAAATTTTCCGAGATACGCCCGCTGAATAAAGTCGAGTATGGAAAAACGCAGTATTCCTCGTTCGACCTTTCAGGTTACATGGACGGGGACGCGGGCGGAGGAGCCAAACGAGGCTTGTTTTTCTTTGCCGCCGAGGGCTGGGATCCCGTAAGAAAAGTCTCCCTGGGTGTTGCCGATAAGCGGCTTATCCTGGTGACCGATCTGGGGATCGTGGTTAAAGATTCCAAGGACGGCGGGCGGGACGTTTTTGTCCAGTCCATACACAGCGGACAACCCGCGTCTATGGCACAGGTTCAGGTGATCGGTAAAAACGGCCTGGCCGTGGTCTCGGCAGCCGCAGATGAGGACGGGCACGCGAGTTTTCCTTCTCTAAAAGGGTTTGACGGAGAAAAAAATCCCACGGTATATGTAGTAAGGAAAGGGGCGGACCTTTCGTTCCTGCCGTATAACTGGAGCAGCCGGCAGCTCGGTTTTTCACGTTTCGATGTGGGCGGCGCACGGCCGCCGGCGGGAGGGGACAGTCTGCAGGCTTATTTATTCTCCGACAGGGGTATCTACCGTCCCGGAGACGAATTCCATATCGGCGCCATCATCAGGTCCGGTGAGTGGGGCAAGGATATCTCCGGAATCCCGCTGGAGGCCGTCGTCACGGATTCCCGGGGCCTGGAGATAATGAAGGAGAAATTCAGCCTCCCGGCCGCCGGCTTCCAGGAGGTGAAGTATAAAACCGAAGACAATTCCCCTACCGGCAGCTACCAGGTTCAGATCTACATCATCAAAGATAACCGGCGCGCCAACCTCCTGGGCTCCGCCTCGGTAAAGATAGAGGAATTTCTGCCGGACCGCATGACGATAACCACTAAATTTTCGGAGGCCGGGAAAAAAGGCTGGGTGCCTCCGGCCGGCCTGAAAGGAGTAGTATCGCTCAAGAATCTTTTCGGCACTCCCGCGCAGAACAGGAGGGTCAAGGCTTCTGTTACGCTTTCCCCCAGTTATCCGGCTTTTAAAGAATATCCGGAGCATCTCTTTTTCGACCCGCTCAGGGCGAAGAACAGTTTTAGTGATTCTCTTGAAGCGGCAAAGACGGATGATAAAGGCGAGGCAGAGTTCGAGCTGGGACTGGAAAAGTTCGAGAAGGCCACCTACCGCGTGAATTTCGCCGCCGAAGGGTACGAGGCGGAAGGCGGAAGGGGAGTAGTATCGGAAAGTTCCATGCTGGTTTCACCGCTGCCCTATCTTGTCGGCTATAAAGCCGACGGAGACATGAAATATATCTCCAAGGGCAGCGATCGTTTCGTGAACATTGTGGGGGTGGGGCCGGAACTGGATAAAGTGGAAGTTCCCGGCCTGAAACTTAAAATAGTGGAACTAAAGTATGTTTCCGCGCTTATCCAGCAGCCGGACAGAACTTATAAGTACCAGTCCGTGGAAAAAGAAGTGCAGATAAGCAAGGCGGATTTTAAAATCCCTGAAAAGGGGATAGCATATAAGCTTCCAACCGGGCAAAGCGGCTCTTTCTCCCTCGTTCTGTCGAACCAGGACAACCTTGAGCTATGCCGTATCCCCTTTTACGTGGCCGGGAGCGCCAATCTCGAAAGGTCTCTTGACAGGAATGCCGAGCTTGAGGTGCGTCTCGATAAGGACGATTACGCCGGGGGCGAAACTATAGAGATACAAATAAAAGCCCCGTATTCGGGCGCGGGCTTGATAACCATAGAACGCGACAGGGTTTATGCGCATAAATGGTTTAAAACCTCCACTACGGCCACCACGGCCAGGATACAGCTGCCGCCGGGGATGCAGGGGAACGGCTATATAAATGTTACATTCCTGCGCGCCCCGGATTCTCCGGAAATATTCATGAGTCCGTTGAGCTACGGTGTCGTTCCGTTCACTATCAGCCGGAAGAAATTGACCGAGCCTATAACCCTGGAGTGTACGGAGCTGGCTCTGCCGGGCAAGCCTCTGCGGATAAAGTACAGCACCGCCAAAGCGGGAAAGATAGTGATCTTCGCGGTGGACGAGGGCATTCTGCAGGTCGCCCGCTATAAAACACCGGACCCTCTTTCTTACTTCTTTGAAAAAAAGGCCCTGGAAGTGGACACCTGGCAGATACTGGACCTTATACTGCCGGAGTTCGAGATGGTCCGCCGTCTGTCCGCCCCCGGCGGCGACGCCGGGTTCGAGGCTATAGGCAAGAATCTTAACCCGTTTAAGCGCAAAAGGGAGAAGCCCGCCGTTTACTGGTCGGGGATCATAAACGCGGACAGCGTTCCGCGCGAGGTGGTTTACGAGGTGCCGGATTATTTCAACGGTTCCCTGAAAATTATGGCGGTCGCGGTCACTCCGTATACGGTAGGCGTGGCGGAAAAAAAGACCGTGGTCCGCGGGCCGTTCGTATTGACGCCTAACGTTCCTATGGCCGTTTCGCCCGGAGATGTCTTTGACGTTAGTGTGGGTGTAGCCAATAATGTGGAGGGTTCGGGCAAAAATTCAAAACTGTCCCTGGAATTATCCCCGTCCGGGCATTTGGCCGTGCAGGGGCAGTCCAAGGTGGAAATAAATGTTTCCGAGGGCGGCGAGGGCAGCGCCAGGTTTACGGTAAAGGCTCTGGATAATCCCGGCTCCGCTACCCTTAAATTCAGGGTGTTCCTGGGAGAAAAGGAGTCAAAGTCCTCTGTGGACATCAGCCTGAGGCCCGCAGCTCCATATGTTACAAGCGTGACCGGCGGTTACGTTAAAGACGGGAAAGCGGAGGTGCCGGTAGAACGCCGGCTGTATCCCGATTTCAGGATACTGGAGGCCGCGTACTCAACCGTACCGCTGGGGTTGGCGAGAGGCCTGGTTAATTATCTTAATAAGTTCCCTCACGGCTGTACGGAACAACTTGTAAGCCAGGCTTTTCCGGCTATCGTTCTGCTTAACCGGGCGGAGTTCGGCTATGCTCCGGATAAAGTGCGCGCAAGCATGGAGCAGACAATAAAAGTCCTGCGCTCAAGGCAGAACGCGGAGGGAGCGTTCGGTTTCTGGGCGGCCAATTCACATTATTCGGAGTTCCAGACCGTTTATGCGCTGCATTTCCTGACAGAGGCCAAAGAGAAGGGCTACCCGGTCCCGGCTGAGCTGCTTAGCAGGGGGCTCTCTTTCCTCGGCGGGCTGCTTGGCAGCGAGGCTCAGACATTGAACGACGCCAGGGCGCGCGCCTATGCCGCGTATGTGCTTACGCGCAACGGCATAGTTATCAGCGGGGCGCTGGGCTCGCTGCGGCAGCAGCTGGAGACGAAAATGCGCGGACAATGGGAGACAGACCTGGCCGCGGTCTACCTTGCCGCCGCGTATAAAATCATGAAGCAGAACGGCGATGCCGAGCGCATTATGAAAAAATGCCGCCTTGGAGACGCTCAAGCCTCCGATTACGGGTTCTTTTATGACGGCCTTGTCAGGGACGCGCAGCTTCTCTATATCATGGCCAGGCACTTCCCGGAAAAGTTGGAGGAACTTCGCGGTGACGACATCCTTAAAATAGTGAACCCGGTAATTGCAAATCAGTACAACACACTCTCGTCCGCGTACGTCATCCTCGCGTTCGACGCTTATGCCGGAACCGTCGGCGCGCCGAAAGCGGAGAAGGTATCTCTGAGCGAGATGCTTATTGACGGCGGCTCGCGAACCTTAGGCTTACCCGGTGGAATGTTCCCCGTTTCCACTTTTTCAGATAAAGCTAAGACCGTGCGCATAGCCAATGGTTCGGACTACAACCTGTTCTACCAGGTCACTGCGGCCGGTTTTGATCTTAAGCCGCCGCAGACGGAACTTAAGAACAAACTTGAAGTGCAGCGCGAATACCGCGCTGAGGACGGTCAGGTGACGGACAAGGTAAAAGTCGGAGCTAACCTGGAGGTGCATGTTAAAATACGCGCCATCGCTCCGGGAGAGATACAGAATGTGGCCATTGTAGATATGCTGCCCGGCGGTTTTGAGGTGGTACTGGAACCGTCCCTGAGAGAAACCGCTGCGCCCGCACCCCGGCGGAGGGAGGCGGAAGGGGACGGAGAAGAGTATTCTGAGGGAGAAACTGAAGCGGAGTCGCCGGCTCCCGGCGGCTGGCGGCCGGATTATGTAGATGTCCGAGAGGACCGCGTGGTAATATACGGAAGCGCCGGCGCCGACGCGCGCGAATTCGTTTACAAGATACGCGCCACCAACGCCGGCGCGTTTACGACCGCGCCCGTTTTCGCCGAGTCTATGTATGACCGCAATGTGCAGGCAAGAAGCCTTGCCGGAAATGTGAAAATTGAGCAATGACGCCGCGACCGGCGGACGCGATTGTTTTTCTCAGGCGCCTGGTTTTCAGGCGGCCTGTAAAAATATTTCTCAGTGTGCTGCTTGCGGTAATCCTTATAGGAGTTTTTCCTAAACCGCCGCTTAATCATGGCATCAGCCTTTCCCGCGAAGTTTACGACCGCCATGGGCGTCTGCTGCGTCTGACTTTGTCTTCCGATGAAAAATACAGGCGCTGGGTCGCTTTAAAAGAGATCTCGCCTAAATTAATAGAAGCGGTGCTCCTGCAGGAGGACCGTTTTTTTTACTTTCATCCGGGCGTGAATCCATTCTCTCTTGTAAAGGCGTTCTGGCAGTCTTATGCGGCCAGGGGCGGGTTCCGTATGGGCGGCTCCACTATTTCGATGCAGCTTGCCAGGATGCTTTACCGGATAGACTCGCGCACTATGCGGGGTAAAGCGTTCCAGGCGCTGAAAGCAATGCAGCTCGAGCTGCTGTATTCCAAAAAAACAATACTCGAGGCCTATCTCAACCTTGTTCCATGCGGGGGCAATGTTGAAGGGTTCCCCTCCGCGAGCCTTATTTATTTTTCAAGGGAAACGGATAAACTCTCGCCGCCGGAAATAATGACCCTTTGCGTCATCCCCAAAAGCCCGGCCCGGCGTTCGCTTACGCCGGCTAAAGCCGGGAACGGCATAGAAGCCGACAGGGCACGGAGGAGACTGTTCGCCCGGTGGTTAAAAAAACATCCCGGCGATGAACGTTATGGCGGCTCTTTTCCCGCTTTTGCCGAAATAAGGCCGGTTTCCTCGCTGCCGTTCCACGCTCCGCATTTTGTAGACGCCGCCCTGCGGTCCTGCCTCATCGGCAACAAACTGAGGACCACACTGGACCTGGGGACGCAGAAACTTGTTGAAAACCAGGTTCGTGATTATGTCCGCCAGAAGAAACACGCGGGTATTTTAAACGCGGCCGCCCTGCTTATAGACGTGCGGGAGGTGGAGGTGAGGGCGTCGGTTGGCTCCGCGGACTTCTACGACAAGAACATAGAAGGTCAGATAAACGGCGCCACAACCAGGCGTTCTCCGGGCTCCACCTTGAAACCATTCATATATGGCCTGGCGCTTGACCAGGGGTTGATCCACCCGATGACAATGCTGAAGGACACCCCGGTAAGTTACGGCGGCTTTAATCCCGAGAATTTTGACAGGGATTTTTCCGGCCCTGTCCACGCGAAGGACGCCCTTATCCGCAGCCGCAATATTCCGGCCATCAACCTTGCCATGCAATTGAGTTCTCCGGGACTTTATGGATTTCTTAAAAAGGCCGGAGTCGCTCCGCTTAAGGATGAGAAATATTACGGACTGGCCCTCGCCCTGGGCGGCGCGGAAATTTCGATGGAAAAACTCGGGGAATTATACGCCATGCTGCCTAATGGCGGCCGTTTGCGCCGCCTGCGCTATTTTAAGGAGGAAGATAATTCACGGCAGGTGCAACTTCTGAGCGGCGAGGCCGGTTTTATGGTGCTCGAGATGCTGAAGGCTAATCCCCGCCCCGGCCAGGGGTTCCGGCAGGAATGGACGGCCTCGCCCCTGCCGGTCGCGTGGAAAACCGGAACATCGTACGGGTTCCGCGACGCCTGGTCGGTCGGAGTATTCGGCCACTACGTCCTGCTGGTTTGGGTGGGTAATTTCAACAGGGACTCAAATCCGGCTTTTGTCGGGGTAGAGGCGGCGGCGCCGCTGATGTTCCGGGTGATCGACGCCCTGCGGGCCCAGGAAAAAGGTCTGCGGCCGCTTCTCCCTTCAGCGCAGAAAACGGCGCAGGTGGAGGTCTGCGCCGTTTCCGGCCAGATACCCGGCCCGTATTGCCTGAAAAAAACGGACACCTGGTTCATTCCCGGAAAATCTCCCATAAAAACATGCGAAATACACCGCGGAGTATTCATAGACCGGCGGACGGGGCTGCGCGCCTGCAGTTTCGATAAGAAATGGACGCGGCTGGATATTTATGAGTTTTGGCCGTCCGATATTTTAAAAGTATTTAAGGCCGGAGGCATCCCCAGGAAACTGCCGCCGCCGGAAAATCCAGCCTGCCCGGCGGGATATTACAAGGAAACAGGCGCGCCCCCCATAATAACTTCCCCGCAGTCGGGGGTAACGTATAGTTTAAGGATGAAGAAAAGTGAGAATGCCAGGATTCCATTTACGGCTGTAACAGATGCCGATGCCACAACACTTTACTGGTTTATGAACCAGAACTATGTGGGAAAATCAAAAAGCGGACAACCTTTTTTCATTTCGCCCGGACCCGGACAGTACGTGGTAAGGGTGGTGGACGACCGCGGCCGCTCGGATCTGCGGGATATCGCAATACAGGTTGCCGACTGAAACCAACACCCACGTCTCCTCAGCGCCCGCGGCTTCACGCTAAAACGAGAGGGTCTGCGAATATGAAGATAAAATTGGCTCTGCTACTGATGATTTGCCCATATCCGTCATGGTCGCAGGAACGGCGGCCTGAAACATGTTCGTACGAAGTCTACAACTGGAATATCCACAAAAAGCGCGCCGTTAACTTTGCCAGAATAAAACACCCCTATTCCGAATTGAAGGCCGAAGAAAAGGACCTCTCCAGCGGCTGCACGGTCTGCGTCGAAGACCAGGAGCTTGTGGAGCTTGACGGGATAAAGCCGTTCTACGTATGCCGCAAACTTTCAGCCGCCGTGCGCGAGGCGCTGAAAAAACTGGCGGCTGCCGGCGAGCCGGTGCTGGAGGTGGAGGCATACCGCCCGGGCAGGACTAAGAATCCGCTGGGTAAGGATGGCGACCGGCTCGGCTTCAGCAATCACGCTTACGGCGCCGCCGTGGATATAAACCGTTCCAGGAACGGGCTTTATGACAACTGCCCCAGGTTCGGCCCCGGTTGCCGCCTTATACAGGGCGGTCCATGGCGGACCGGCGTAAAAGGAACGCTTACGCGCGATTGCGGCATCGTCCGCGGGATGAAAGAGGCCGGGTTTGAATGGGGAGGTGAAATAGAGGGGGCGCAAAAAGATTTCATGCACTTCTCTTTAAGCGGCTATTAGCCCGGCCTTGGCCGACCGGGCGGCGCATTACCGGAAACTGGGAAGTCCGGCGAGGCCGGCCCATCGCCGTTCCAACCTCCCCTTGCTGAACAGGATTATACCGCTTTTTATTGTAGTATTTAGCCTGCGGGTCAGGTGATACTTGCGGTTTAATAGCCGTATATGCGCTGGAAACCGATGAAAGCTGGAATACTTTTTCTGCCAGGCTGCGTAGCGCTGGTCCTGGCGGCCGGCTGCCATATGCGTAAGACCGTCCCGGCTGCGCCGACTCCGGTAGCCGTTTCCGTCCCGGTCGCCGTTCCCGCTCCGGTACTGGTTCCTGACGAGCGCGTTCCGAAGTATATTCTGGAGGGTAGAATGTCTTTAAGGCGCGGACGCCCGGCGGCGGCCGTGCGCGACTTCCACCGCTGCCTGGTAATCGAACCAGGCAACGGCGAGTGCCTGGACGGAAAAGGCCGCGCGCAGGCCGCTATGCAGCACTGGGAGGACGCCGTATCCGCCTGGGAGGAGCTTTCCCTGCAGGCCCCCGAGGATAAGGCCCTGGCGAATCGTCTTGCCGCCGCCCGCCGGGCGTGGGAGGAGCATAAGCGGCGCAGGGCCAAAGCCGCCCTGCATTTCCCCATCGGCACCGTTTCCGCTCCGGCTGACGCGCCGCTGCGGCTGCGGCTGGCGGCGCGCTTCCAGCGCTACAGTACCTCCACGCTGAGCGCGGCCGACGTCTATGACCCGGATATAGATTCCCCTAAGTCCGTGGTCATCTCTACGGACGGCGTCACGGCCTATGTTAATTCCCTGGAGGGCCTGCGCACCGTGGTTTACGACGCGGCTCGTCCGGCCAAACGCGGCGTGATACGGCATTCGTTCGGGGCGAAGCACGCCGGGCTTTTTCCGGGCAGGGAGCCGTGGTTCGGCTATAAGTTCTCCGGTGACCTGCCGCCGGAAGGGCCGAACGTCTTTAATGGCAAGCCGGTGGAGGGAGCGCTGAGCCATGGCGGGCGGTTCCTCTGGGTCCCCTATTACCGCCGCAATTACGACCTGGACGGGACGCAGCCGTCAGCGGTGGCCGTCATCAACGCCGCGGCCGGCGCCATTGTGCGCGTGCTGCCCTCCGGACCCATAACAAAGAATGTAGCCGCCTCCCCGGATGGGCGCTACGTGGCCCTGGCCCATTGGGGCGGCAACAGCGTTGGGTTCATAGATATTTCTTCGTCGGAGCCGGCGGGGTTCGCCCCGGCCGGGCTGGTGGTGCTGGGGTCGACCGCGCCTCCGGCGGGGGCCGAGGGGATGGACCGGGACCGCGAATGCGGGCTTTGCGTGCGTGGGCTGGCCTGGAGCCCGGATTCCAAGACTCTTTTTGCCGGCTGCATGGGAGGAGCCGGCGGGGTGGCCGTGATAGACGCCGGCCGTTCCGGCCAGCCGGCGCTGACGGGGCGCGTGGCTCTCGGCGGCAATCCGCGCGACCTTGCCGTCTCTCCCGACGGGAAATGGCTTTTTGCGGCTTCCAGCGCAGCCGGCGCCGTGATACGCGCCGAAGTCTCCCGCGTGAAAGAGGCGGCCTCCTCCGGGAATGGCGCCGGTATAGCTTTCTCCTCGGCACAAGTCGGCGGCGCTCCGCGCTCCATGCGGCTTTCGCCCAATGGGAAATGGCTCTTCGTCGCCCTTAACGCGGACTCGCAGGTGGCCGTTGTTGACGCCGAAAAAATGGAGGTAGTCGCGCGCGTGGGCGCGGATTCGTTCCCGGTAGGTATGGATGTGAGTCCTGACGGCCGCTTCCTCTGGGTGACTTCGCAGGGGATAGACGGCGCCGGCGGCAATTCGGTGGGGATTTATGAGATAACCACCGTTCCCCCCGCGCCGCGCCACAAAGTGCCGCCGCTCCCCTGAGGGGTTTACTTTATCCCCAGCTCCGTCCTGAGTATTTCCAGGGCCTTGTCGGAGTCGGAGGCGTTAAGCAGCAGGCGGCCGCTGGCGCCGCCGAACGAAGTGCCGTAGACGGTGGTGATGTTTATGTTGTTGTCGCCGAGCACCTTTGTCAGGCGCAGCAGCTGGCCGGGCTTATCAGGCAGCTCCAGCGAGAGCATGGAGGTTTCAATAGTGGTGAAACCGGCCCCGGTCAGTATATGGCTGACTTTGCGTTCCACTTCCACGGCTACGCGGACCACGCCGGAATCGTCCCTGATCTCCGAGGCTATGCCTATGATGTTGATGCCTTCGTTGGCGAACAGCTCTATGAACTTGGAGAGCGCGCCGGGGACGTTGGGGAGAAACACGGTGTATTGCCTGATAATTTTTACTGACATAGGGGCTCCGGGTACCGATCTGCAGGATGAGCTGTGTGGCGGCAAGCCGCCATACATAATTAAATAACTTTTGAGCCTCCCGGTAAAGCGAAAGTAAAAGTTATATAATCAAAATTACGTTATGAAGCTTTTTCCCGCGGATAAATCCAGGGCGCTTTCCGGCTTAGCTCTGGCGGCCGCGGCCGCCTGCGGCCTTATGTCGCTAATGGCAGCGGGCGACCTTCTGACCTTCCTGGGCGCTTATTCTTCCCAGGCTTTTTTTCTGTCGCTGGCGCGTTCCACGGTGCCGGTGGATATGCCGCCGCTGGCCCGCCTTATCGTCCGCGACATGCGCCTTGTTTTTATCTTTTTCGTCTTTTTCTGGTTTTCCGGCTTCGCGCTGGCCCTCGGGGTGTGGGGCCGCAGGGAATGGGCCAGGCGCGGCGCGGTCTATATGCTGTACCTGCTGAGCGCGGCCGGCCTGCTGGTGCTGCTTTTTCCCTGGCTGGCCATACCGCGCCCGCTGGTTTACGGCGGGGTCTCGCTGGCGCCTGAATTCAACGCGGCGGTCAGGTCGGCGGCCTTCACGCTGAGGATGGGAGCCCTGCTGGCCGGCAGCCTGTGCCTGTGGTGGGCGCTGGCGCTGGACCGGGGCGAGCTGAAAAAGGAATTTCCGGCAACATGAAATTGCCAGGTTGAAGATAGGCGGGGGATTTAATAGTATATAGCTAGAGGTAATTTTATGTGGAACTATACCGAGAAAGTATTCGAGCATTTCAAAAACCCCAAGAACGTGGGTGAAATAGAGAACCCCGACGGGGTAGGCGAGATCGGCAGCATAGTCTGCGGCGACGCGCTGAAGCTCACCCTGAGGATAGACAAAGCCGCCGACAGGATCGTAGACGCTAAATTCAAGACCTTCGGCTGCGCCAGCGCCATCGCCTCCTCCTCCGCCCTCACCGAGATGGTTAAAGGCCTCACGCTGGAGGAAGCCTCGAAGATAACCAACCAGCATATAGCCGACTTCCTGGGCGGCCTGCCCGGCGAGAAGATGCACTGCTCCGTGATGGGCATGGAGGCCCTCGAGGCCGCCATAAAGAACTACCGCGGAGGCAAGGCCGAAAAGATAATCATCGGCCAGGCCGAGAAGATAGTGTGCAAGTGCTTCACCGTTACCGAGTCAGTGATCCTCAAGGCCATAAAGCTTAACAACCTGCATACCATCGAGGAAGTCACCAATTTCACCAAAGCCGGCGGCGGCTGCAAGCAGTGCCACGGCGAGATAGAGAAGATATTAAAAGACTACTGGGCCGAAGCCGAGCATAAAAAATTCGACAAGATGACCGTGGTCGAAAAAATAAAAATGATAGAGAAAGTGCTGGCCGAGGAAATAAACCCGAAGCTCAAAGCCGACGGCGGCTGGATGGAACTGGTGGACATCCAGGGCCAGAAGGTAAAGCTCCGCTTCCTGGGCATGTGCCACGGCTGCCCCTCCTCCGGCGCCACGCTCAAGAACGTGGTGGAAAAAGAGCTGCGCGAGCGCATAGACCCCGCGATAGAGATAGAGGCGGAATAAGGCGGCAATATGGAAAAAGTCTATTATTTCGACAATAACGCCACCAGCCGCGTGGCGCCCGAAGTGGCCAAAGAGATGGAGCCGTTCTTCAACGAGCTGTACGGCAACCCCTCCAGCATGCACTTCTTCGGCGGCGCCAACCAGAAATACCTGGACCTGGCCCGCGAGCGCGTGGCCAGGCTGCTGGGCGCCGAGCCCTCGGAAATAATCTTTACCAGCTGCGGCACCGAATCCGACTCCACCGCCCTATGGTCCGCCATCCGCGCCTGGCCCGATAAGAAACATATCATTACCACCAAAGTGGAGCACCCCGCCGTGCTCAACGTCTGCAAATTCATGGAGACGCAGGGCTACCGCGTCACCTACCTGCCGGTCGACAGCACCGGCCAGCTAAACCTGGAAGACCTGAAGGTCGCCCTCACCCCGGAGACCGCGCTGGTCTCCATCATGTGGGCCAATAACGAAACCGGCGTGATCTACCCGGTGGAGGAAGCCGCCCGCATCACCCGCGCCAAAGGCGCCATGTTCCACACCGACGCCGTGCAGGCCGTCGGCAAGCTGCCGATAAACCTGAAAGAGACCAAGATAGACATGCTCTCGCTCTCGGGCCACAAGCTGCACGCCCCCAAGGGCATAGGCGTGCTTTACGTGCGCAAAGGCTCGCGCTTCGCGCCGTTCCTGATGGGCGGCCACCAGGAGCACGGCCGCCGCGCCGGCACCGAGAACGTGCCCTATATCGCCGGGTTTGGCAAAGCCGCCGAGCTGGCCGCCGCCAATTTGGACAAACAGAACACTTACGTTAAGGGCCTGCGCGACCGCCTTGAGGCAGGACTGCTCGCGATAAAGAATTCCCGCGTGAACGGCGGCGGAGCTGACCGCCTGTCCAATACCACCAATATCAGCTTCGAGTATATCGAGGGCGAGTCCATACTGCTGATGATCAGCGAGAAGGGCATCTGCGCCTCCTCCGGCTCCGCCTGCACCTCCGGCTCCCTGGAGCCTTCCCACGTGCTGATCTCCATGGCCGTGCCGCAGACCTACGCGCACGGCTCCGTCCGCTTCTCCCTCAGCGTCTATAACACGCAGGAAGAAGTGGATTACATCATTAAAGAATTCCCGCCGATAATAGAGCGCCTGCGCGCCATCTCGCCCTTCGCCGACGGCAAGCCGCTGTTCGGCATGGAATCCTGCGAGCCGCACAAGCACTAAAGCCGGTCACAAATCACAGGCGACAAGACACAAGTTAAAACGGGCACAAAAGCGCCCGTTTTAACTTCAATGAAAGTATATTCACTGCTTTAGCGAATTAATGATTTTAATTCAGCGACTTTATCTGCAAGTTTGATGTAGCGGTTCGGATAGTGGGTTTGGGTGTGTACCCGCATGGCTTCGGAATACGCGGTTAGTGCCTCGGCAAGTCTTTTATTCTTTTCTTCTCCGGTTAGGAGTTTTGCCTGGCCTATCAGCGCGGTACCGATATTATATTGAGTCATGGCATAATTGTCGGGTAATGACTCAAATGTCTGCACCCGCAGAGCTTCTCTATACGCTGTAACCGCTTCACCAAGTTTCTGCTTTTTCGCCACTCCGGAAAGAAGGTCCGCTTGGTCTTCCATCGCGTGGCCAAGATTGTTTTGCGCCATGGCGTAATCGCCGGGCGATGACTCAAACGTTAAAATCCGCAGCGCTTCCTTGTACGCTGAGACGGCTTCCTCAAGTGTTTTCTTTTTCTCTTCACCAACAAGAAGTTCGGCGTGGTCTCCCATCGCGTGGCCAAGATTGCTTTGGGTGAGAGCATAATCGAGCGAATCCGGCTCTGACGTGTAAATTCGCAAGGCATCTTTATATGCGGTGACAGCTTCTTTGAACAATATATCTCTGGTTTTGCCTGCGGAGGATTCCGCTAATTTGTGGAATTTGATCCCGGATCTGGCTGTCAGCGCGGCGATTATAAGCCTGTCGCCGATATCGGACTTTGTCTGGGCCCAGGCCAGCTTTTTTAATTCTCTTGCCGATTTACCGGTTGAACCGGCCTTTTCCCTGGGCCAGACAGCGTAAATAAACTGCTTCCGGGATTCAAATTCCGGCTTTTCTGCCGACGCTGCGGCCTGGAAATATCCTTTAAACTGCGCCGGTAATTGTGCAGAAACGGAGAAATCGCTCCGTACCTGTATTAGGTTCTCCGCGCTGCTGTCTATAAAAACATAATTCGGGGATGTTAGTGTGTCTATGGTCTCCTGCCAGAAATAATCCTTCGAGGCGACCTCGCAGCGCTGGGCCTTGTTTATGCCGGAACCGGAATAGTGTATGGTGTCCTTTATTGCCAGTGTGCCGAAGTTGCCAAAAGAAACCCCGGTGCGCAGGGCCAGGAAGCGTCCGTCCGGTACGGATACGCCGCTGGCGGAATATTTTTCAATGTACTTACCGCGCGTCTTTTCCCAATCCTGTATTATTCGGCTGAGGCATATGATGCTGTTTTCCACGCTGGTGAAAAGCAGCATGAAACCATCGCCGGTAAAATTCCCGACGCGTCCGCCGTGCTTGTCGACGGCGGTCTCTACCGAGTTGTAGAGTTCCCGTATCATCTCCGCTGCGGTATCTGCGTTCTGGTCCCAGGCATAGGTGGAGTCGTGCAGGTCTATAAAGGCGGCAAAACCGGGGCCTTTTATCGGTTCTTTGCCGGCGGAATCATTGTGTGTCATGGTTGTTCTTTAATTATAATAAATAAAACACGAACATGGATTTTGGCCAGGTGAGTGTTGCCCGCTAGTGGTGCACATGAACTGGAAGCTGGCCGCCAAGGCCGCCGGCGTAGAGTTGAAAGTTTATAAAACCCCTGAAGATTTTGCCGCCGGTATAGAAACCCTGCCCAAAGACACCCCGGTTTATATTGATTCCGACCTTGGCAATAATATTAAAGGCGAAGATATAGCAAAAGACCTGCACGCTAAAGGCTTTACCGATATAACCATGGCCACCGGCCACGGCCCTGAAAAATTCGCCGGCCTCACCTGGCTGAAGGTGTCAGGTAAAGAACCGCTCTTCCCTGGCTAGGGAAAGGGCTTGCGCGGCGCTATAGCGTTATTTCAGGGCCTGACTTTATGCTATTGTGGTATACGTAAGGATGATGGCGACTGCGCGGGAGGTTTTTATTATGCAAAATACCCAGCATTGGGATTTCAGGGCGGACGAGGTGCGGGCTATACAGGTGGAAGCCGACGCGGGAGAGATAAACCTGTTGGCCGAAGAGGGGATGTCCATTAAAGCCGAGCTTACCGGGGATTACAACTCCGAAAAAACCGTGCTGACCATGGAGATCAAAGATTCGAAGCTTATCCTTACCGTTAAGTCCAGAAAGAAATGGTTCTGTTTCGGCGGCAGCTGTAAAAACGGGTTTAAGATCACCGCGCCCGCTAAAACACTGCTGACGGTGATGAACGGCGCGGGGCGCGTGATCGCGAACGGCTTCACGGCCGGCGCGGAAATTTCCTCCGGCGCTGGCGAGGTGGTGTTTCAGGCCCTTTCCGGGCCCATACGCGTAAAAAGCGGGGCGGGAAGCGTAAGCGGCGATATTTACTCCGAAGACCTCGAGGTCAAGTCGGGCGCCGGCGCGGTTAATCTTTCCTGGACGCAGGCGCCGAGGCAGGGCTCGGCCCTGGTCAAGAACGGGGCGGGCAGCACCACGCTGGCCTTCCCGGCCGGCAGCAAAGTGGCCGTAAAATTCAAGTCAGGCGTCGGCAGCATGACCAACGAGCTGGGGGACACCCCCTCCGCCCCCTTCAAGGTGGAAGTGAAAAGCGGCGCCGGCAGCCTAGCCATAAAGAAGCGCTAAGAACATCGCGGCTGAATGAAAAAGCGGGCCCCGTGGTCCGCTTTTTTGCTTTCATTTGAGAATAATTATTCTCGAATGAAAATATATTCGTCTGTTCTGTTCCGGTCCAAGCCCCGATAAAAAGCATCTTTCATAGCTAAATACCTTTGCGCCGGTGCTTTGCGGTCATTGGCATAAATAATGCTCTGTATTGTTTGCCGCGTAAAGCTGAATGAAGAGGATAAAGAATATGAAATTTAATAAAAAAACAATAAAGCTGCTTCTGACCGCGCTGCCGCTGCTTGCCTCCGGCCTGGTCAGGGCTGAGGGAGTGGCTGTCGGGCAAGCCGGAGCAAAAACCGGCGCGATAAGCGCTGCCGCCGACAACAACAGCGACGGCGCTTTCGCTTCCGACCTAAAGGGAGCGGAGGATCTTTTGAGAGAACTTTCCCGCGAGAGGAAGCTGACTCCAGGGCTAAGCGGCGAATATATGGCCAGGGAGCTGGAGCGCGCTAAAAAGTTCTTCGCTTTCGCCAAAAGCACCCTCATCCCCCACGGCTTTGCGCTGAGGCAGAAGATGAGCGACCCGGACGGGCTGATAGCGGAAGGAAAGCTTATGGTTGAAAAGAACAGCGCCTCCTGGCAGGGCTATGACTATCTCGCCTCCGGCAGCCTGATAAAGAGAGACGTGGACGGCGCCAAAGATAATTACGAGAAGGCGCTCGCCGCGGCCCCGGACTTCCAGAAGGACTGGTACAGGTATATGCTGGCGGCCTGCTATAACGTAAAAAAAGACCCTGAAAAAGCGCTGGCGCTTTATGAGGGGATCATAGAAAAGAACGACAACTGGCTGGCTGTAAAAAATTCCTACCTGGGGGCCAGCATGATGCTCCTGGGCAGGGATAACGGGAAAGCGGTGTCATATTTCGACAAGGGATTTTCCCTCTATGCGCCCGGCGAGCAGGCCGCGCTGCTTAAGACCAGCCTGTGCGACAAATTTCGGGACCTTGAAAAGGGTCCGGAAGCATGCGGAAAAACAAACTAAGATCGGAAAATTATAAGGAGATAACTCAATATGTCTAACCCTGAAATAGTTGAAGTTAACAAAGATGCCTGCACCGGCTGCAATGTCTGCGCCGTCTGCGCCGCGTGTCTCATAACACCGGTAACCGCGGCAGCGGCGGCGGTTGGTGTTGACGGGGCCGCCTTGCTGGCGTCTATGTTATAATTCCATGCCATGGCGGGGAGCCGGACGGTGCCGCAGGGCACGTCCGCCGCCTGCCGGGGGGCGGCGATAAAAGAGGCGATAAGAATGAATAAATATCTTCGGCTGCCGGATAACTCTATTTTCCAGAAAAGGCCGGAAGGGGCTACGTTCTACTTTAAGAACGAGGCATCCCTGTGGGCGGAAAAGCGGAGGCTTGGCGTGAACCTGGACGGGGCCCGCCTGCTTGAGTTCTGCGACGGAAATGAAACGGCCGGGAGCGTGGTGGAAAAACACAATATTGCTTATCCCGGCAATATCGTGACAAAAGAGGTTTCGGATAAATTTTTCGCAAAGGCCCTCGCGGCCGGGATGCTCCAGTCTTCCGGGCTGCCGGGCGCCGGGAAAGTCCGGGTTTGCGGCTCTTACGTATATAATTACCCCGCGCACACCACGGTCGAGGTCACGTCGCAGTGTAATTATAAATGCAGGCACTGCTACCGGGACAGTTCGCCCGCCGCCGCCCCGCACATGGATTACCCGAAGCTTCTGGCATACCTTGGCGAGTTCCGCGACCACGGCGGCACGGCGCTGGAAATAACCGGCGGCGAGCCCATGCTTTACAAGAACTTTTTCGAGCTTGTCGAGTGGGCTTATAACAACATTAGCGTGGTGGGCATACTTACCAACGGCTATTATCTGCAGGAAGAGGCCATAAAGCGCCTGCTACCGTTCAGGGACAGGCTGGTGTTCAACATCAGCCTGGACAGCCACAGGCCGGAGTTTCACAACGCTTTCCGCGGCAAGGAGGACGCTTTTGAAAAAACGATCCGGGCCATGGAGTTGCTCGGCGAGAATAAATTCCGCTTCCGCCTTTCGATGTGCGTTACGAAAGAGAATTTCTTCGATATGGAGGGGACCGCCGAGCTGGCTAAAAAGTACGGGGCGGTCTATTTCGGCTGCAACCCGGTGCAGGATTTCGGGCGCGGCGGAGAGCTGATAACCGAATTGGCGGATGAATTCGCGAAGGAGCCGCAGCGGTATCTCGACTACGAGAAGATGATCCACGAAAAATACAAGGGCTTCCTGCACCTGCTCTCCAAGGAATCCATGAAGCAACTGGAGACCGGCAACTGCGGGATCCTGCACAAGACGGTCACGGTCGGGCCGGACGGCGAAATGCGCCCCTGCGTCATGTTCGACAGCGGACTGCAAATTGGTAATATTTACAAACAGTCCTTCGAGGAGATCTTCCATTCGCCGCTGGGCGGGATCTTCAGCCGGATGCGCGCCCCCGCCAGGACGGTCTGCGGAGACTGTGAAAAGCTGGCTGTCTGTAACGGCTGCATACTGCGCGGCATTAAAACCGGCCTTAAGCACGCCGACTGCAAGTGGCTGAAATCCTCGGACGTCCTTAATTACATAGGCAGGCCGCCTGAAGATAAAAAGTGCGGGAACTTTCTGGAACCCAACTATGGATGAAATACTGGAAGTAAAAAACCTGGTAAAAAAGTACAACGCCACCGCCGGCGTCGAAGACATCAGCTTCAAATTGCGGCCGGGGCGCATACTGGCTTACCTGGGGCATAACGGCGCCGGTAAGACCACCACGGTAAGGGCGGTGCTGGGGCTGCTTAAAATCGATTCCGGCCTGGTCTCGTACGAGGGCCGGGTTTACGATACCTCCTCCGCCGCTTACGACCGGGTGCGCATTAACTACGGCGTGTGCCTGGATACCCCCGGCTTTTATATGGCCATGCCGGCGCTGAAGAACCTGGAGCTCTTTGCCGGGCTTTACGGGCTGCGCGGGAGCGGCTTCCGGGCAAGGGCGGAGGAGCTGCTGAAAAAGCTGGAGCTTTACGAAGTGCGCAACAACCCGGTGAAGACCTATTCGAAGGGTATGGCGCAGAAACTGGCTCTCGCCCGCGCGCTGCTGCATAAGCCCAAAGTGCTTTTCCTGGACGAGCCGATGAGCGGACTTGACCCGGCGGCACGGGTGCTGATGAGGGAATTCCTTAAAGAGCTGGCCGTAAAAGAGCGGGCGGCCGTGTTCCTCACCTCGCACGACCTTAACGAGGTGGAGCAGATGGCCGACGAGGTTTTCATCCTGGAGAAAGGCAGGGTAATACTCTCCGGTGACCTCAGCGAACTGAAGATGTCTTTCCTGAAATCTTTCAGGTACGCTCTGAAGCTGGCCCCGCCCGACGGCGAGCGGCAGGCCGCCGCCGTCGCCGCCGCGCTCGGAGCGGAAAAGTACGAGCTGACCGGCGGCGAGCTGCACGTTGAATGCCCGGGCGAGATCGCGCTGGAAGCCGCCTCCGCGGCGTGCGTGAAAGCCGGCGCAAAAATAATGGAGTTCCGCCGGCTGCAGGTAAACCTTGAAAAAATATATTTCGATTCGATAAACCGCAATGAAAATAGAAATTAGCCCGGCGCTTTTCGGGTTCGAGCTGGAGCAGCTTTTCGCGACCAGGCAGGGGGCGGCGCAGTTCGCCTTTATCCAGTTCATTATCTGGTTCTCGTCGTACAAACAGGCCGCGGACCTTTATGGCGGCAGTGCCGACTATTGGTCCAACTATATCCTTATCCGCGGGTTCTGCCAGGCTTTGATCCTGAACGCGGTGGTGGCGATGGAACTGTTCGTCAAGCCCAAGACCGATAAAACAATAGAGATGCTGCTGGTTACCGGTCTTTCGCCGCAGACTATAGTTACTACCAACGTGGCCGTGAGCCTGCTATACAACGCCGTTTCGCTTCTGGTCTGCTTCGGCCTGCTGGCTTTCACTATCGGGCGGGTCACCTTTAGCTGGGTGCACCTGATATCTTTTACAGTTCTGCTCCTGGCAAATCTGGCGGTTTTGATCTGGACCGGCTTTTTCGCGCTGCAGACGAAATACGGCAGCCAGCTAGCCGGCTTGTTCATCGTTCTCTCAGTGCTGCTGCTGCTCGTGACCGGGCTTTATCAGTATTCGGTCAGCCCGGCCCCCGCCTTCCAGGCGGCCTTGGCGGCCGGCGCGGCGCTGCTGGCTTTAGTTTCAAGTTTTGTGTTCAAGCTGTTCGACAAAGAAAAAATACTTCTATCATGAGCTACCTGTTTATTTTTACCCGGCTGACCCTGCGGGCGGTGTTCTCCTCTGTCTACTATTACCTTACCGTGGCGGTGATGACCGCGCTTTTTTTTATGCTGGTCCTGAAGCTCGGGCCCCTGCTGGCCGACAAAGCCGCGGCCGAGCTGGTCGCCGGGCAGCTGGTCTATACGCTGCTGTCTACCGGCATGCTCCTTATCTTCATGTGCGCGCAGCCGGTTTTCGTCTCGGAGAAACAGCAGAATACCATCCTGCCGCTGCTTTATTCCCCCGCCTGCGCCGGTGAAATACTGGCGGGAAAATGCCTGGGCCTCATAATAGCCGCGCTGCTGGGGTCGGCGGCGGCGCTGCTGGTCCCGCTTGCCGCCTACCCGGTAATGCTTAAAGCCCTGCTGTCCCTTAAAATAGCCGCGGCCCTTGGGATCATATTCGGCATCGTGCTCAGCTACACTCTTATTATAGGCATGCTGCTGCTCTGCTTTCAAAATATCAAGGTGCTGTACCCGGTATTGTTCTTTCTGAACTATGTCCCGATGGCGCTCCTGAAGTATACCAAGGCCTATATGGAGGCCAACGGGCTTGGCGGCGCCAACTGGACGCATTTCCTCTCGCTTTGCTTCCTGCTGCTTGTTTCCGCGGGGATCTACAGATTCTATTTTTCAAAGCACAGGATAGTGGCTTCAATATAAGAGCCTGCTGTTTTTTTTGCCGCCCTCAGCCGTGAAGAGTAAGTGATTTTTCGCACCTAATCCCCTCTGTAGCCAGCTTTCCTGTAAAAATATTCTTCGCACCTTTGCTTTCCGGCCTCTTGACACCCCATACTGACATTATGTATGATGCCAGTATATGGATAATATCTTCCAAACCACCAAGAACAG
>JAUSCK010000235.1 GCA_030651035.1 Elusimicrobiota bacterium | reverse complement strand
GTGCTCTTTTATTTCTTCTTTTCCGTGGAGCACAAGGGCCACCTCAAGAAGGTCTCCAATGTGGGCATTTACTTCCTGATGGTCTACTTCGGAGCGGCGTTCGGCAACACCGTCATGGCCCGGTTCTCGCTGCTGTACGGGCGCTTTGACGACCTGTACACCTTCTCCGGCGCGGGCTATTTATACGCGACCCAGGCCATCCTGGCCTGCATGGTGCTATACTTTATCCTCCATGCTTTCTTCACCGGAAAGAAGGACGTTTCCGAAGAGGAAGCCGCGTAACAGCACCCGGTAGTGATCGGGTCAAAAGAAAGACGGGCCGGATATTCCGGCCCGTCTTCTTTGTGATCAGTTCCGATCGCTGAGACGCAGGTCCCTATTTAATTATTTCTATCTTCGCCTTCTGCCTGAGTTCGGTTGCCAGCTCCGGCAGTTTGGCCGTTATGGCCTGGTTGAGTATGGCGGTCTTCAATTCAGCCTTTATAACCTCGAAGGAGGCCTCCTTGCCCGGCTTGTGCTCTTCCGTCCTGAAGATGCTGAAGCCGTTGCCGGTTGCCAGCGGTTTCGTGTATTGCCCGTCCTGCAGGGCGAAGATCTCTTTCTCGATCTCGGGCAGCAGCATGCCCTTTGAGATATAGCCCAGGCTGCCGTTGTTCTTCTTGAGGTTCGCGTCGGTGGATTTTAGGGAGGAGAGCTTGGCGAAGTCGGCGCCCGCCGAAAGGGCCAGGTGGGCGTCGTCGGCCTCGGCCTTGGTGTTCACGAAGATCTGGCTGAGCTTCACCGATTCAGGGGTTCCCAGGCGTTCCTTGTTCTTCTCGAAGAAGGCCGCCGTGTCGGCGTCCGTAACCGCAAGTTTCTTTGCCGCTATGACCGTGCCGCGTATAATAAGCTGGCGGCGGATAAGCTCGCGCAGGTCGGCGGAGGTCCAGCCCACTGATTTCAGGTTGTTCTCAAAAGCCGCCTTGTCGGCGTACCCGGCGGCCAGGTTATTATACCTGGTCTCAAGCTCTTTCTGGTCCGCTGTCGCTCCCAGGCGCCCGCCTTCCTCCAGCAGCAGCTTCTCGTCTACAAGCTCGGACAGCCCCTGCGCGGCGTACTGCCACCAGAGTTTCTTCGTAAGCTCGTCCGCGGTCACTTTCTGGCCGTTCACTACGGCCACGCTCTTTGCCGCGACCTTTTTTTCCGCCGCGTAAAGTCCAGTGGCGAAGATCGCGAGGACGGCCGCAGCTAATATGTTCTTTTTCATTTATATATCTCCTCTTATTTCTTTACTAAAAGGGTCTGCGTGGGGTAGGCCAGCTCGGCCCCGGCCGCGGCCAGCCCTTCCAGTACGGCCAGCAGCACCTGCTCGTGGGCGGCCATATAGGCGTTGTAGTCGGGCTCGCTGAGATAGTAGACGGTCTCGAAGTCCAGGGAAAAGTCGCCGCAGTTGGAAAGGTTGCAGCGGTCGAATTCGGCCTTGCAGGCCGTGACGGCTTTTTTAACTATGGAGGGGATCTTCCTGAGCAGCTCCGGCTTTGTCCCGTAAACTATGCCCGTCTTGAACGTCACGCGGCGCTTGGTGAGGTCCTGGTAGTTGCGGATGCGCGAGCCGAGCAGGTTGGAGTTGGAAATAACCACCATCTCCCCCGAAAGGCTGCGTATCCGGGTGGATTTCAGGCCGATATGCTCTATGGTGCCTGAGATGGAGTCGGAGATTATGAAGTCGCCTATGTTGAAGGGCTTGTCCAGCAGTATGACGAAGAAGTTGAACAGGTCGCCGAGTATGGCCTGCGCGGCGAGCGCCACGGCCACTCCGCCTATGCCGAGGCCGGTGAGCACCGCCGAAATATTAACGCCGAGGTTGTCCAGCAGGAACAGGATCGCGCCCACCCAGACCAGCGAGCGCAGTATCACCTGCGTGCTCCTGACCACGGAGTCCTTCGCGTGGCCGGAGAGCTCGCGCTTCGCCGCCACCTTGTTTATCCAGTAGGAGAGCAGCTCCTGTATTATGGTTATGGCGCGGTAGGTGAAGACCAGCAGGATGACGGCCTTGACGGCTCTATCGAAGGACGGGGCGCGCTGCAGGTAGCGCGTGGCCACGAAGAAAGCCGCCAGCTGGTATTCGAACCGGGTAAATTTCTCCGTCAGGGCTATCAGCAGGTCGTCCAGGTCGGTCTCTGTCTTTTCGGCCAGCGCTTTGAGGCGGCTTATGCCGAGGCCCTTTATAAGGTATATCAGGACCAGCGCAACGGCGAAGGCGGCTAAGGCGTAGCCGTAAGCCTCCGGCGTGTTGCCGAGTATAAGGCTGGAGCCGAACCAGTTTGTAATAGAATTGAGGTCCATCTTCTAATTATAAAAGATTTACGCCCGCCGTAACAATGAAAGAAAGCGCGCCTGAACGACGCCGCGCCGGCGCGGCCCGCCCGCTGTCAGTTCACTTTTCCGCCTGTATAAGGCGCACGGCTTCCAGGACGGGTTTAAGCTCAGGGGCCCGGAGGATGTAGCCGCAGTCTCCCATGGCCCTGGCCAGCACCGGGGGCAGCTCCTGGTGGTGCACCACCAGGGGGCCGAGCATTTTCAGTATTTCGCCGTGGGAATACCTGTAATCCAGGCGGTATTTGCGGCCGGCGTAGCAGCAATGGTACTTGCGGCTGTAATCCGGCTTCACGTTCTCGCCGGCCATCATGCGGGCCCACACCGCGTACATGTCTATGTCGCAGGCGTAGTTGAACATGTCCACGGTGAACCCGCCGGGGGGGCGTATGTTCACTTCAAGCGCGCAAAGTGTCCCGTCCTTTCTCCGGAAGAACTCGAAATGAAAAAAGCGTTCCCTTACCCTGAACGCCTCCACCAGCTTCCTGCCGGCTTTCTCCACGTCGGCGGGGATCTTCCTGGCGGAATAATAGTGGATATGAGAATCGGCCAGCACCGTCTGCATCACGCCCTCGCCGTAGGTATGCGAGGTGCAGAAGAGCAGTTTCCCTTCCCGGTCGGCCAGCCCGTCGAAGGTGACGATATCGCCTTCTATGAATTCCTCCGCTATGAACTCCCTCTCCGGCTTGTCAGCGAAAAAAGCGTCTATCTGGCTGTTGTTATAAAGCTTATAGGTGAAGACCGCGCCCATGCCGCTGTCGGGCTTGACGATGATGGGGAACGACACCTCGCGGGCGAAGGCCGCGATCTCCTCACGGGTTTTCACTATCCTGCCCCTGGCGTGCGGTATGCCGGTCCCGGCGAAGATCCTTTTCATGCGGGACTTCTTTCGTATGTCCGCGATCGTGTCGCTCTTCACTCCGAAAATGCCGAATTCCGTGCGCAGCGCGGCTTCCGTTTCCAGCCAGTATTCGTTCAGGGAGTCCAGCCTGTCTATGGGGCCGAACAGTTCCGTGAAGAAGCGGCAGGCCTGCTGCAGCTCCACGTAGTTGTGCATGTCGCCTACTTTGTAGTACCAGGCGAGCGACTGCGCCAGTTCGGGGGCCAGGTCGCCGAATTCCGCGTCGCCTATCCCCAGCACTTTCACGCCGGCATCCTTCAGGCGGCGGCAGAAATAGGTATAGTTGGGCGGGAAATGCGGCGATAGGAAGACGAAGTTCATCGGTGTGTTAAATTCTAGCATACTGTCAATCAGGGGGTAAAATTTAATATTATTGGAACATGCAAATTAATTACCATAAGTTATACAGCGCCGCCCTCGGGCAGGATTTCGAGCTGAAGGTTTACGGCTCTTCCGGCAAGCCTGTTATGGTTTTCCCCACCTCCTGCGGCAGGTTCTTTGACTACGAGAACCAGGGCATGATAGGCGCCATGGCCGAGTTTATCGAGCGCGGGGATATCATCGTCTTCGCCGTGGACGGCCGGGACGGCGAATCCTGGTATAAGCCGGTGCGGGACGAATGGATAGGCAGGCGGCACGGCCAGTATGAGGAGTGCATCAGCCGGGAAGTGATCCCTTTTCTCCGTGATGCTTACGGCGTGCGCGAGAAGTTCATGGCCACCGGGAACAGTTTCGGGGCGTTCCATTCCGCTAATTTCTTCCTGAAGTTCCCGGCTCTCTTCGACTCCGCGGTCTGTCTAAGCGGGATCTACGCGATGAAGAACGAGCTTAGCGGGTACTCCGATACCGGCGTCTATTTTAACGAGCCGCTTAGCTATCTGCCCGGCCTGGCCGACGAGGCGCTGCTTTCCGGGCTGCGGGACGGCTACCTGGTGGTAGCGCACGGGCTCGGGGCGTGGGAGACCTTCAACGACCAGGCCGCGGCGCTGGCAGGCACCTGCGCCGCTAAAGGCATCCCCTGCTGGTACGACGTCTGGGGCCCAGAGTGGCCCCACGACTGGAACACCTGGCTGGTCCAGATAAAAAAGCACCTCTCCATCTTCAGGGAAGGCGTGCTCACCCCCCAGGGTATCCGGAAACTGACCGGCCCCGACCGCAGGATAAATTTGCTGACGTAGTTAGCTTTGGATAGCGGTCCGCAAGGCGGCTATTATTTCCACATTCTTGTATCAAAATAAAATGGTTGGGGTTTGCTTATTTTCAAATGATGAAAATCAGCATGTAGTGGATTTATAAGATAATCAGATTCGACAGGAATTATTGTCGAGGGTATGCGTAACAGAACCGATTCGTTTCTTTGTGCCCATTTTCTCCCGACATCCATGGTCCGGTCCGGAACAGGGAAATCACGCCAGTTGGAAGGTAATAAGGAATAATCGAGGATCTTTATTTTTATCTGTTTTGGAATAGTAATTTTAAAATAGACAAAATCTATGACGGCGGCTCCTGACTCAAGATGCACAAACTTTTCAAGCGCGGCAAGGGCTAATGTCTGTGCTGCGTAAACCACCTTTGTGCCGGGATGATTCCAGCGTCCGCCATACAAATAAGCCCCGTCACCGGAAAAAGACTCTGAGGCATATTTTTCCTTTTCTATGCGCCAGATAGCTATCACGGAAGCACTCCGAATTCTATCCGGTTAAGCAGTGTCTGAACCTGTTCATAGCCAGGCTCGGTATCGAGGATATCTAACGGCGCCTGGTTTCCCAATCCGGGCTGACTCCGGCGCAGCCAGGGTAAAGCTTTTTCAGTTGTTCCTAAAACTTTATTGGCCAGGTCCCAGACCTTCTTTAATCTGTAAAGCCGATCCCCGGACATGGATGAAAGTTTCGCATGCGCCTTCTTTATGCGCAACAGGGTCTTATCGCTTATCCCTATTAAATGAGCGAAAGATTTGTCAGGCATCTGATACGCATGCTGCACATTCTGTATCTCAGAATAGTCAAAACCCCTGCGTATAGTCAGGATAACATTTGTTTCTTCCGCCCTGTCGCCCAGGTACAGCCGTTGGGGCTCAGCCGCCGCGGTTCCCCTTGTGCGGGTTTCTTTTCCTTTTTTATGAGTCATAGTCTTTTCCTTTCTGTCTATATAGTAACAGACAAATGTCCATTTGTCAATTCCCGTGTCCGGTGTGTCCCGCCTACATCCCCAAAAACAAAACCGCCGGAAAACTCCCCGGCGTAAAATAACAGGTCGCTGTCCCTATTTCCGGCTATTCCCAAAGTCATTCGTCATAAAATAAAGAAACCGGCGTTGCCGCCGGCTTCCTTATGTCTTTCGGTTACTTTTACAGCGGGATGTTGCCGGTGTGCGCGTGTTCGCCGGGGCGGCGCTTGCCGGCCAGGAGGCGGAAGGCTTCGATCAGCCGGGCGCGGGCCTGCGACGGCTCTATGATCTCGTCTATCGAGCCGGTCGAGGCCGTCTGGTAGGGCGACGCGAACTTGTCGGAATATTCCTTGGCCAGCTTTGCCCGCAGGGCTTCCCTTTCCTCTTCTTTGGCCTCTTTGATCTGGCGGGAGTAGAGTATCTCGATAGCGCCGCGCGGGCCCATCACCGCTATTTCCGCGGACGGCAGGGAGAAGTTTATGTCGCCGCCCATCAGCTTGGAGCTCATGGCTATATAGGCGCCGCCGTAGGCCTTGCGCAGCACCAGCGTCACTTTGGGGACGGTGGCCTCGGAATAAGCGTAGAGCAGCTTGGCGCCGTGGCGGATTATGCCGCCGTGTTCCTGCGCCACTCCGGGCCAGTAGCCGGGGACGTCCACCAGCGTAAGTACCGGGATGTTGAAGTTGTTAAGGAAGCGGATAAAGCGCGCGGCCTTATCGGAGGCGTTTATGTCCAGGGCCCCGGCCATGTGAGCGGGATTGTTGGCTATCACGCCCACAACCTGCCCTCCCAGGCGGATGAAGCCCACCACTATGTTCTTGGCGAAGTCGTGGTGCACTTCCAGGAACTTGTGGTCGTCTGAAAGCCACCAGATTACATGGTGTACGCGGTAGGGCTTGCGCGGGTCGATCTCGCAGAGCTTTTCCAGCAGGGAGATCCTGCGGGTGGCAGAATCCTTGGTGTCCATGACCGGCGGGTTCTCAAAGCGGTTTTGCGGCAGGAAGCTCATCAGCTCCTTGACCTGCCTGAAGCAGTCCGGCTCCGAGTTGGCCACGAAATGGCACACGCCGGATTTGGAGGCGTGCGTCATGGAGCCGCCGAGGGTTTCAAAATCCACCTCTTCACCGGTGGCGGCCTTGACCACTTCAGGGCCGGTGACGAACATATGGCTTATCCCCTTGGCCATGAAAACAAAGTCCGTAAGGGCGGGAGAATATACCGCGCCGCCCGCGCAGGGGCCCAGGATTATTGAGATCTGCGGTATCACGCCGGAGGATCTGGTATTGCGGAGAAAGATCTCCCCGTAGCCGTCGAGGGAGTCCACGCCTTCCTGTATGCGGGCGCCGCCGGAGTCGAGTATCCCTATCACGGGGATGTGCGCGTCGGCGGCCATGTCCATCAGCTTGGCTATCTTGTCGGCGTGGGTGCGGCCGAGGGAACCGCCCAGCTGGGTGAAGTCCTCCGAGAAAATAGCCGCGGGGCGGCCGCCGATCCTGCCGAAACCGGTGATGACGCCGTCGCCTTTTATGTGCTTGTCCTTAATGCCGAAATCCGTGCAGCGCGATTCCATCAGCAGCCCGATCTCCTGGAAGGAGTTCTCGTCGACAAGGTAGGCTATCCTTTCCCGGGCGAGCAGCTTGCCCTTGGCTTTCTGGGCGGCTATCTTTTCCGGCGGGCCGCCGGCCGCGGCCTGGGCGTGGATCTCGCGAAATCTTTTAAGGGACTCGGGCACCACGCGCACTTTCTTGGGATGCGCTTTTTTGCCGGTCTCTTCCGCGGCGGCGCCTGCTATGGGGTCATTAAGTAGATCGGACATTGGTTATTCCTCGCTTTATACTATATATTACCTTTTTTAGCCGCCTTGTTTTCCCCCCGAAGCGGGCTTTCCGGGCGGGCTATTATGCGGCTACCCCGGTCCAGAAGCCTTCGGGGAATCTACGCGTTTCCACGGAAAACACGGGGCTGCCCAGGGAGACATAGCGCTCGAGCGCCTTGCCGCCGAACCTGATCTTCTCATCCGTCCTTATGTCCAGCGGGTCGGCCGCCAGGCCAAGGCCAAGGGCTTTAAGCAGGGCTTCTTTTATCGCCCAGATCCTCGTAGCTTCGGAAGGATCGGGGTTAGGGAGTTCGGAGGCATGGAAATAATCGCGGTACCAGGCCGGGTGCCGCTCCTCGATCTTTTCCAGGTCTGCGCCCAGGAAGGCGGAGCCGGGCTTCATGGCGGCCATGGCCCAGCCGTTCGAATGTGAGATGGAAAGCAGCGCGCCGCCGCAGGAGGGGCGGCCCAGGCTGTCGTTCGTTATTTCGAAGGAGGACAGGCTTTTCCCCTCCGCTGTCCCGGCAAGCAGGGTCTTGGCCGCCAGCCGCCCCGCCAGCCATTCGCTGCGGCGCTTCTCCATGCGGAAAGCGGAATACCTCAGGGCCTCGGCCGGCGACAGCGAGTCCCCCGCCTCAAGCCCGTCCACCCGGATGAACTTTATCCTTGTTCCGGTTTCAGCCCACTCCTCTATTCCCTCATCCCTCATCCCGCGTCCTTCATCCCAGTTTTCATATCGGGGTCGGGATCATCGCGTAGTCGCGCAGTTCGGCGGTCAGTTTGAACTGGGAGTCGAAAGCCCATGCGTCGTAGAGGCTGCGGTTGTCCTCCGTGCGGCCCTTGAAGACGCCGTAGAGGAACAGCGTCTCCGGGTCCTGGGGCTCGTTATCGTACAGGATGGCGGCGCCTACTGCGTCGGGCAGGGCTATGGCCCTGTCGAACTGTATGTCGCGCCAGCCGCAGGCCTGGAAAAGGGCCTCGAATACCAGCGGGTGGAACACAAGCTTCGGCTGCCCGGTTTTCCAGAGCGGGGCGGCCGGCCGCTTGAACACCGCCAGCACGGAATTCTTCTCGACGGAAATGATTCCGTCCAGGACCTGGAAGCTGGGGCCGTGGAAATAGGTTTTGTATATCTCCTGCGCCTCCGTCTTGTACTTTTTGACCTTCGGCAGCACCGGGTGCATCGAGTCCTTCCAGGAGGAAGGCGCGTCGGCCGCCGCTACCGCCCTGAAGTGCGTCCTGGTGGTCCCCAGGCGCAGGCCCTTGGGGCTGACGAAGTCCGACTCCAGGCGCATCTCCAGGCCGTCCGGCCCCGCGGCGGCCTTGATCTTCATCTCGGCCGGCTTGTTGCGGAGCAGTTTTATCGGCATGGCGAAGCGCACCCTGGTAAGGACCCTGGGGGGCGCGCCGGTCACGATGGCCGAAGCCTCGGCGAAGGTCTCGAGCCCGATCACGCCGGGCACATAGGGGGTGCCGTTTATGGAGTGGTCCAGCAGGTACGGGTCCTGCTCCAGGGAAAACTCCTTCGAGGCCGAGAGGGATTCCCCTTTAAGCAGGTCCTCGATCTTAGGCGCGAAGTGGAAGCCGGAGGAGGCCGAGGTCGAGAAATTAGGCTCGTACATCAGCTGCTTGTCCCAGTCCATCTTGCCGAGGCTCCCGGAGAGGATGATCTCCGGGACCTTGCCGTAGGCCAGCTCGTCTATCATGGCCTGCATGCCTTCCTCCGGGTAGAGGAATTCCATCTCCTGCGATTTCAGGAAGGCTTCCACGCCGGGCCTGGCGCCCATGCCTATCTGGGCGTAGCCGGTCATGTCCACGCTGAAAGCGCGCACGCCGCGGTTGGCCTGGCTGAGGCAGAACTTGGCTATGTAGTCCGAGGCCGCAGCGTAGTCGGTCTGGCCCAGGTTGCCGAACTTGCCGGCGATAGAGGAGACCATCACCCAGAAGCCCTTCTCTTTTATCGCGCCGGACTTCCACAGGTTGATGGCGGAGTCCGATTTGGTCTTGAAGATAAGCAGGAACTCCTCCACGGTCTTGTCCATGGCGAGCTTGGAGCGCTCGAGGCCCGCGAAGTGCACCACGCCGTCCACCTGCCCGAAGTCGGCCTTTATATTCTGCATCACGCCGGCGAAAGCCTCGGGGCTGTTCAGGTCGCAGCGGTAATAGGCGACCTTCACGCCGAGATCGCGTATGGCCTCAAGGTTATTGTGCATGTCCGCCGCGTCCTTGAGCCTGGTGAACTCCCGCTCGAGTATGGCGGGCGTCGGCTTTTCCACCGTCGCCTTTATCTCGGCCCAGAGCTCGCCGGTCTTGTAGGCCTTCAGCTCTTCAGGGCTCATTGCGGTCAGGCGCTTTGCCTTGTCGCTGATGTCTATGATATCCAGGATCACAAGGTTAGGCTTGTGCTGCCCGGCTAGCATCTTCGCGAACAGGGCCCCCAGGCCGCGCCCGCCGCCGGTTATCAGCACGTTCCTGCCTTCCAGCGGCGTGGTCTGGCGCGACTTGTCCAGGGCCGCGGGCTTGCCCGCCAGCGTCCAGCGCTTGCCGTCGGCGTAGCCTATCGCGAGGCGCTTGTCCGAGTAGAGTATCTCGTAGAAGGTCTTCTGCACTATGGTCTGGTTCGACGAATTGGGCTCGAAGTCCAGCAGCTTTACTATGCTGTGTTCGAATTCCTTGCGCAGGCACAGCGTCGGGCCGTGTATGGCGCCGTAGATCGGATCGTAAGCGTCGCGCGTCTTGTAGCCGAAGCCGCCGTCGAGCGTGGTAATCACCGCCATGAACGTAGTGTGGCCCGCGTCCGCTTTCAGGAGGCCGGCGCCCAGGTGCTTGGCCGCCAAAAACAGCGGCAGCGCGTAGCGCTTCAGGTCTTCAGTGGCCGCAGTCTCCTGCGACAGCGACTTCACCATGCAGCCGGGCAGGTAAACTATGCCCTGCGTGTCAGGGTGCTCGGCGGCAAAATCCGTCAGCGCCTTCTCCAGCGCGGGGATATCCTTGAAGTCCACTATTATGGCGTCCTTCACTTTGGTCTTGGCCGGGGTGAAGATATAGGAATCGGCGCGGTGCTTGTTGAGCTCCGCCCGGAAAGCCTTGGCCAGGTCCAGGTCCTCGGCGAATATCGCTACCGGGCGCCTGGGCGAAAGTTTCTTTATCACTTCCTGCTCGACGGGCGCCTGTATTATTACGGGGATGTGGCGGATATGGCGCCTGGGATGTTCCGGTTTCGCGGGCTTTTCCGCCGTCATTCCCGCGGGCTTGGCCGAGAGGTCGATCAGCTCAGGCTGAACGGCCTTTGCGGAGGGCGGGGAAGTCGAGGGTCGGGGGTCGGGAATCGCGGAGGGCGCAGCTTTAGGCGCCGGTGCCGGCGTGGTCGCAGTCTGATTCTCGACTTTCGATTCCCGATTTTCGACAGTTCCGCCCTTTGCTTCGAGGACGTACTTTATGCAATGGCGTATCGTCGGGTAGTCCTTGAGCGATACGTTGTCCCTGCGCGGGATATTGTAATGTTCGCGGATGCCGGCGAAGAGCTCGGCCTGCTTCACGGTGTCGATGCCGAGGTCTGCCTCCATGTCGAGGTCCAGCTCCAGCATATCCTTGGGATAGCCGGTCTTGTCGGCGATCATGGTAAGGATCTCAGCCTGGACTGCGTCAGCACTTACAGAAGTCGGTGAAGTCGAAGGTCGAAAATCGGGAATCGGGGCGGGTGCAGCTACAGGCGCAGGAGCTTTTGCAGTTGCCGCCTGATTTTCGACTTTC
>JAUSCK010000227.1 GCA_030651035.1 Elusimicrobiota bacterium | reverse complement strand
CAGCTGACCCGCGGCGCGTCCCGGCTTTAATTTAAAGATCGAACATGGATTGACAGGATATACAGGATTTTTTGCTTTCCCTTTTTATCCTGTCCATCCTGTTCATCCATGTGAATAATTTAAAATTGTATAATAGCTTTTGCGAGGTATAAAATATGGACGAATTAGGGATAGGCAAAC
Organism: Elusimicrobiota bacterium; assembly: GCA_030651035.1. Taxonomy (GTDB): domain Bacteria; phylum Elusimicrobiota; class Elusimicrobia; order Elusimicrobiales; family UBA9959; genus UBA9959. The sequence continues at coordinate 5,649 of JAUSCK010000227.1, read as the reverse complement.
TTGTAAGCGAACTGGCCCTGACCAACACCGAGCTCTGGCATGAAGAGGACAAGGCCCGCGTGGGCGACGTCCCCGCCATAGCCGCGGCCAAGAAAAACATAGACAGGCTCAACCAGAAACGCAACGACCTGATAGAGCGCATCGACGAGAAAGCGCTGGAGGCCATCGCGGCCGGGACAAAGATCATATCAGAAGGGCGGCCGTAAATGGCGGAAACAATAGGCAGCCTGGCCGATAAGCTCAGCATCATACAGCTGAAGATCTACCATATGCGCGAACAGCTGCAGCGCGCCGACGCACCGCCGGAGCACAGGGCCGCCTGCTCAACCCGCCTGGACGTGATGGGGACGCAGAAGAGCGACCTGGAGGGCGAGCTTACGCAGCTGGTCTCCGACGTGACCTCCGGCCGGGTCAAGCTCAAGATATACCGCCAGTACAAGATGTACAACGACCCGAAGTACCGCGTCAAGACAACTCCCTGATAATTTAATGCCATTTGGAATTTTCTTTTATTTTCACCGCAGAGACACAGAGAGGGATGAGAGGAGAAGAGGTAAGGTCAGGCTGGGGACAAAGTTCACCGCTGAGGCGCGGAGGTCGCAGAGTTCAGATGAGAAAAAATTAATTTGTATTTCCATGTTCTACTCACTCTGTTCTCTGCGACCTCTGCGCCTCAGCGGTGAATCTCTGCGAGTCCGCCCGAAGGGCGTTAATTTAATATGGGCCTAGGAATATTGATAATAGTTTTTAAGGGCATAGGCGACGTGCTGCTTACCACCCCGCTCCTGCGCGCCCTTAAAAAAGGCCTGCCGGACTCCCGCCTTTATTTCCTCACCCGGCGCCCCTCCCGCAGGATACTTGAAAACAACCCCCGCCTCTCCGGCATCTTCTGCCACGAGGACAGGCCGCTTTCAGCCATACGCGCAGCCGGCATAGACATCTCGCTGGATTTCATGCGCTCAACCTCTTCGGGCTTTTACGCCCTCTTCTCCGGAGCTGATAAGCGCCTGGCCTTCAGCTATCCCGCAGGCCGCCTCTTCCATAACGTTCTGCCCGTAATAAGGCCAAATCCGGGCTACACGGTGTTCGACCGCCTGCAGCTGCTTGAAGCGCTGGGCATCCCCCACGCCGGGCCGGAGCCGGAGCTTTACCCCGGGCCGGAAAACGCCGCCAGGGCGGAAGCCTTCCTTTCCGGCGCCGGGATCCGGCCGGGAGCGTTCACCGTCACGATGGACATCACCAGCCCGCGCGACCACCGCCGCTGGGCGTCGGGAAATTTCATTGCGCTGGCGGACCGCCTCTCGGCCGAGTTCGGGGCCAGGGTTATTTTCCTGTGGGGCCCCGGCGAACTGGACTATGTGAAAGCCGCCGCGGCCGCCGCCAGGAAAAAGCATTTGCTCTGCCCGGACTTCGACCTGCTTGACCTGGCCGCGCTGCTGAAAAGGGCGGGCCTCCATATCGGAACCAGCTCCGCCCCGATGCACATCGCGGTAAGCCAGGGCACCCCCACCTTTACCGTCTACGGCCCCCGGAATTCTCCGGCCAGCTGGAGCCCGCCGGGCCCGCTCCATTCCTGGGCGCAGGGAGAACTCTCTTCGCTTCCTTTTGAAACGGTCTGGGCGCGCCTCAGCGCGCATTTAAAAACAATAAAGGGGACCTCCGCATGAACGATTTCTCGCCGGAACTGCTGCGGGACCGCCTCCGGCACGGGGCACCCGGCCGCCTGCTGCTCAGGATCCTTTCGGCCGCCTATTCGGCCGCCATCGCCGCCAGGAAGGCCCTTTACGACTGCGGCGCGCTCCGCCGCAGGCGCCTGCCGGTGCCGGTGGTCTGCTTCGGCAATATCTCGGCCGGCGGAACCGGCAAGACCTCCACCGTAGTAACGGCGGCGCTTGAACTGGCCAGGTCCGGGCGCAAGCCGGCGGTACTGCTGCGCGGCTATAAACGCCGGGCCGCCTCCTCCGCCGTAACGGTGCTTACAAAAGGCCGGCCGCTCAGCCTCGAAGAGGCCGGCGACGAGGCCATTATGCTCTACCGCATGCTCGAGCCCGCCGGCGTCCCGGTACTGGTTTCGGCGGACCGCTTCGCCTCCGGGACGATAGCCGCGGCTGAACTCGGGTGCGACATAATACTGCTGGACGACGGCTTCCAGCACTTCCCGCTTCACCGGGACGTCGACATAGTCCTGGTCAACGCAACCGCCCCCTTCTCGTGCGACGCCGTGCTGCCCTCGGGCAACCTCCGCGAGCCGCCGGCGGGACTGTCGCGCGCGAACGCCGTGATAATCACCCACTGCGAGCAGGTAGCGCAGAACGCCATAGACTCCCTGCGCGCTGAGATCAAAGAACTCGCCCCCCGCGCCGAAATAATCGAGAGCATGCACTCCCCGGAAACCTTCATCGACCCGGCCACGGCCGAACAGGTAGACCTTAACGCGCTCAAGGGCAGGCAGGCGGCGGCGCTTTCAGGCATAGGCGACCCCTCCTCGTTCGAAAGCGTGCTTAAAAAAATGAAGATCGAGCTGAAACAGATCTGGCGCTACCCGGACCACCACGTCTTCACGGCGGATGAGCTGTCAGCGGCCCAGCAGGCGCGCGCGGGCCTGCCGCTTATAACGACCTACAAGGACTTCGCGCGTTTCCCCGAGGGCTGGCAGGTGATACTCAGCGGCGGGGTGCTGATACTTTCAGTAAAGATAGTATTCCTCTGTAACGGCTGGAAAACGCTTATGCGCCTGGTCGACGGCGCCGGGAAGGACTGATGCGCGCCTGGCCTGAAAAAGTAAAAAAAGGCCCGGCGGTCCCCACCGCCTTTCTGGACCGCGACGGCACTATTAACCGCGACCGCGCCGGATTCTATATAACCCGTCCCTCGCAGCTTAAAATTTACGCCGCGGCCCCGGCCGCCCTCAGGCTTATTTCAGCCAAAGGCTACCGTATAGTGGTGATAACGAACCAGTCGGGAGTCGGCCGCGGCCACATGACGCTGGCGGCGTCCAAAGCGATAAACCTCAGGCTCGTCCGCGGGCTGCGCCTGTCGGGGGCCCGGGTAGACGCCGTTTATTTCTGCCCGCACGCCCCAGGCGATAAATGCGCCTGCCGCAAGCCCGCCCCCGGGCTCATACGGGAAGCCGTCAAAGACAGCCCGGCGGACATGAAACGCTCTTTCGTGGCAGGGGACAAGAAAAGCGACCTGCTGCTGGCGGAAAAAGCCGGCCTTAAAGGCTACCTCGTGCTTACCGGCCAGGGAAAGTCCGCCGCCGGGAAGCCCCCCGCGTATAAAAACCTGTTAGCCCTGGCCCGAGCCCTCCCCGACCTAAGCCGGGGTTAATTTTGACTCAGTTCGCCGCATGAGAGGTTAAACATGGATAAACAGGATAAGCAGGATTTTATTGCCCCTTTACTATCCTGTCCATCCTGTTCATCCATGTGAATCTCTAATGAAGAGTCCGCACGAAGTGCGTTAATTAAACCTGGCGGGAAAAAGGAAAAGGCCGTGAAAAAAAGGATTTTGGTTTCGCAGCTGGTTACGCTGGCGCTGCTTATCGCGGCCCGGCCCGAAAGCTGGGCGCTTTTCTGGACGGGCCTCGCCGTGATGGCCCTCGGACAGGCGGTGCGCCTTGCCGCCAGCGCGGCCATAGTAAAATCCAAAACGCTGACAGTTACCGGCCCCTACGCCGCCGTGCGCAACCCGCTCTACCTGGGCACCATGGTAATGACCGCCGGGCTTATGATAATGCTCTCCGCCCCTTCGCGCCCGCTGCTCACCGCCGGGATCTGGGCCTTCGCCGCGGCGGCCTTCGGCTGGATCTATTATGTCACGATAAAGGCCGAAGAGGTTTTCCTCCTTTCCGTTTACGGCGGGGAATTTGAGAAATATAGGGCCGCCGCCCCGGCTATTCTGCCCTCCCCCCGCGGCCTGGCCGGTTTTTTCGACTTTACGTCCTATTCCGGCGAAGTCTTCCGGAAAAACAAGGAATGGCGCGGCATGAGCGCGGCCTTCGCGCTTGCGGTTTTTGTCGCTGCGCGCATAAAATATGATTTTTAAATTAACGCACTTCGTGCGGACTCTGCATTGGGGGATTCACATGGATAAACAGGATGGACAGGATAGTAAAGGGGCAATAAAATCCTGTATATCCTGTTTATCCATGTTAAATCTCATCCCAAAAGGAAATTCCTATAGTATTAAATTATTTCTACTGCTCCTCCTGGCCGGCGTCCCGGCCTCAGCCGGCGAGCCCCTGCTCGAGCACCCGTACTCGTCCCTCCCCCCTTCCGCTTCTTCCGCGCCGGCCGCTGTGGCCGGGATGGTAAACGGAGAGACCCTGGACTACGACATTTACTGGGGCGCTGTCTACGTCGGCAGCTCCTACCTGAAAATAGAAAAAACCGTGGATATCTCCTCCCGTCCCGCCTGGCACATAGTCGAAGAAACCAAGTCGGGATCTTTCCTGACCAATTTTTACAAAGTGGAGGACCGCAACGACTCCTGGATGGATGCCGCCGACCTGCACTCCTACGGCTACTACAAGAAGATCTCGGAAGGTAAACATTTTTTCAACGAATGGGTCATCTTCGACAACCCCGGGCGGAAGTATTACGGCAAGAAGATGAACCGCAAGCGCCAGATCTCCGATCTGGAAGGCCCGCTGGACAAGCCCGTGAACGACATGCTGTCGGCGGTCTACCGCATCCGCACTATGACGGTAACGCCGGGCTCACAAGTAGAGATGGATGTTAACACCAAGCGCAACTGGCGCCTCACGGTAAAAACCTGGAAACGCGAAAAGATCTCCACCGACTACGCGAAAAAAAAGAAATGCATCCTGGTGGAGCCCATGGCCGGCGAAGACGGACTTTTTGTGGCCAAAGCCGGGAAGCGCCTGCTTGTCTGGATAACGGATGATGAGTTGAAGGTGCCCATGATGCTTAAAGCCGAGATTTCAATAGGTTCCATAACGGCCAAGCTGGTCCGCCGGACTATAAAGCCATAAGCCGAACAGCCCGCTTTTCTTTACCGCTTCACGACGTTTCCCGCTTTAATCCGAATTGTGCTTCGCGCCGCTTTCTTTTGCTTTCCTTTGCCTTCTGCTATAATATCTATATTATGACAAAGGCTGGATTTAAGCGGCTTTCCTCCATCGCTGCGGGCTTTCGCGGCCGCAAAATAGCCGTGTTCGGCGACCTCATGCTGGACCGCTATATTAAGGGCTCTGTAAAAAGAATTTCCCCAGAGGCCCCTGTGCCGGTGGTGCGCGTGACCTCCGAATCCGCCGTCTGCGGCGGCTCCGCCAACGTGGCGGTGAACCTTTCAAAGCTGGGCGCGGTGCCGGTGCTGGTCTCGGTGGCCGGCCGCGACGCCGCGGCCGGGGAGCTTTCCTCGCTGCTGGCCGCCGCCGGCGTAAGCGCCGGAACTTTAGTGCGCGACGGCGCTTTCCGGACCATCGAGAAAACCCGGGTGATCGCGGAGCATCAGCAGGTGGTGCGCTTCGACCGGGAGCAGCCCGACCTGCTGGGCCACGGCGCCAGGAAGGCCGCCCTTGCGGCGCTTGAAACGGCGCTGAAAGGCGGCTGCCAGGCCCTTATACTTTCAGACTACGGCAAGGGCCTGCTTGAGCCCTCGACGATCAAGTCCGCGATGGCGCTG
>JAUSCK010000226.1 GCA_030651035.1 Elusimicrobiota bacterium | reverse complement strand
CAACATCAGGTATCGATTAAATCCTGTAATGATTCCTACTACTGGCTTTATGTTCCGTGTGGGATTGCGGACCAGTATCCTCATTTCTTTGCGCTGTTTTGTTTATCAGAGGCGCCTAAGGAGGAACACTGTGACATGGTCCAGCGGATTCTTGATTCCACACTTTCCAACCGGCTCATTAAAGAATTGGTTAGGCGTGGACGCGAAGCAGAACGGCACGAAAGCATGGCGCTGGCATCGAGGAAATTAGGCCATGACCTTCATATAGATGTCTTTAATGCTCGGGAGTTGGGTTGTGGTCCAAATCCCTTGCATATTGATCGGATATATTCCCTGCTTTTTATGTTTGAGCAAATTAGCGCTATAGGGGAAAATAAATCCATAAAGCTGGTTCATCCCTTTACAGCTCTTTGCCATGCCTTTCTCACATCCGCCACAGGCTTTCAATTCCCATGCATTGTTTTTGAGCATAATGCCGAGAATTTTATTTTTTTTGCAGGGGAAACCTTTCCTAAATCAAAAAAGAACCAATTTAAAATAGACGTTGGAGATTTTGGTGCATGTGAAGTTAAAGAAACCGTAATTCAGCCGGGGCACTTTCAAAAACATCAACTAATAAGTGAAAAACTAAATAGGTGGATAAATACTGCAATGCCAGTTCCACCTTTTAATGTTCCCGCAGGGTTACAAGCTGTTTTTGACCCCATATTCCATAATATATTCAAGCATAATTCTTGCTCTGCCACTTCTACTAAAAAATCATCGCCGCCACTACCTGGGAAGATTAAAATCGAGTCTGGAAAAATTACTATATCAAATGTTATCAAATCAAAATTTTCATTAGGCGAGGCAAGAGGGCTCAAATATAATGCTCAGGCCGCAAAACTACTTGGATTTGACATGTGCTGGAAACAAGAAAATGGAGAATTTATTGTTGTATTAATACCACAAAAAGGCGTGATTCAAGGGGGGCCGCATGATAAACACATTATTATTAGAAGATAGAGAAACAGATTCAAGGTGGGAGAAAACCGCTCTGCAAAAATTGGGGTTTAATGTTTTTCTAGTAAAAGACATCGATGAAGCAAAAGTTGCTGTAGCAAGGTATAAAAATATTGAGGTAGCAATTTTAGACTGCCATATTGAAGGGCACGGGACATCGCTCGGGTTGTGTGAACATATTCGCACTCGTTATCCCAATATTAAAGTCATTTATTTAACAGAATTCGATGATTTTCCAACGCGTTTGAAAATAAAGGCCGCGGGCGCACATAGCGTTTGGTGTAAGAAGGAATTTAAAGAGGACTTGTTGGCAAATAATGGTGCTGTAATGTCGCGGAATATCGATAACCTTTTTGGAAGTAAATCTAACCCCGAATCACCAATAGATGCATTTAAATATGGAAAATTCGAGGCGGACATTACTGCCGGTGTCTACAAAGTTAAAGGAAAAAAAATAGAATTGTATGCAAAAGAGAAAAAGATCCTTCACTGGTTTCTTCGTAATCCAAATCGTGCTTTGAATGTGGATATTTATAATAACCTTTATTCGGAAGATGATGCGATGACTTCTAGTTCCTTTAAAACACACATAAAAACTCTCAAGAGGAAATTATTATATAGTTTGGAGTTCGAAGCAGTAACCCCCGTTAAAGATTTCGGATATTACTTTCGTCCTCCAAAATAGTAATTCAGCAGCACCCCCCGATGGAATCATCTAAGCTAATAGAGAATGTATGATGGGCCTAGTAGGAATTGCGGGGTAAGGTCATTTAAATAGACCAATTTATTAAAAATTATTCAAGTTTACGCTGCGGCAGACTCGGTGGTCAGTGTCTGAATTCATTGCTTGTCATCCTTTCAACACAGACTCTTTCACCATTCTCGTTCTAGCTCCCTCTTAAATCACTTCTTACTCCTACTGGCCGTCCTCGCCAGGTTTCACCCACTTTTCATCTTGCTTTCACGTATTTCTTCCGCTTCGTCTGCCAGAATATGTATGTAGCGCTAGACATACGGCACATGGAGGAACGGAAAATGTCTTTAATCCAGCAGCAGCCGGCAGAGAACACAACTACATTCCGCGACGGGCGCGGGGGAGGCGTAATGCTTAAGAGAGTCGGTGTTATAGTCTTTTCGGCTTTGCTTTCAGCGCTGCTGTGCCGGGGGGCGGAGGCGGTGCTGGGCTTTAACTTAAATCCGCCGGTGTCTGCTGTTCAGGCCAGCGCCGGCGCTGAGGCATTCCCAGCCTGGGCAACGGCTACAAACTCGAATATGGCGATTGGGACTGCCGCTGTGGTTTTATCAACCACAACGGCAGGCCGCGATGCCGCTTTGCCAAAGGCGCGCCTGCTGGCTGAAAAGCGGGCTACTTACCGCCTATTGGCTCAATGCGGGCTGCTGGGCGGCGGGAAAAAATAATTTTAAAAAAGATGCTTCAGATATTAAACAGGAGGACTTATGAAAGCGCAAATACTAACTGGAACCTTGGACTCGCACGGCAGTACGGAGTTTTATAGGAAGGCTGTAATATTCTTCCAAGCAGCAGAGCAATTCCTTATAGATAAGGTGGCTAAAGTGCTGCGGCTAAAAAGCCGGCGGCAAGAGACCGAGCTTGCGGTAAAGGCTGATTCCGTGAGGTCGGTTCCTTACGTGGCAGTTGGTAAAGTGGACAAGCTTTTTGATCGCGGTTTCGGATTTTTGACTTCCTCTAGCGATCTCAAAAGCTATTTTTTTCACCTCTCTGGCCTTCAGGGCGGCCTTAGATGGGAGAACGTTAAGCTGAATATGCCTGTCTCTTTTGTGGTAGCCAATGAATCTACCGCTTTCAAAGCCGGCAAAGCAATTCAGATCCGCCCTTATAGCGGGCATTAACGCCGGCTAAGCTTTATTGTCCATTCTGCTAAATAAATGGGCATTAAACAGTAAAAAATCAGTGAAGGAGCAAAACAATGAACAAAATAATAAGAGTCGTGGCCGTGATAGTAGCGGCCAGCTTGGGGGGATGTGCCTCGCAGGGATCAAGGGCGAGCTCATTCAACCAAGCGCAGTTGGCAGTAGAAACTGCGGTTGCCCCGGCGGCCGCGCCGGTCGCGCCGGACTGGACGGATACGTTGTTTGATGTCCTGCCGGGCTCGACCCTGTTGTCCGTAGGGTTCAGCGAGCCCTGGTTGACGGATGAGGCAACGGTGCTTTCCGCGAGCCTGTCGGCGAAGGTGAACCTTCTAAAGGGGCTTTACGGCGAGGACGTCGTGACGGCGACGGGCAAATTCTTGAAGGAGCATCCGCTGAAGGGGGACATGGAAGACATGTCGCTTTCGGAGAGATTCCTTAAGGATGTCGTCGGGACTTTCTCGGCTGGAAGACTTAAAACATTCCAGCGTAAAGTCTGGCGGGACACAAACGGAATAAAGCTCAAGCCAGGTACGCTGTTCGTGCAAGTGGTTTACCTCGGGGACAGCTTCCAGAAGGCGTTTAATTCCGCCGACAATGTGCTTGATCAGTACCGGAAGAAAATGTCCCTGACCAAAGACGCGGAAAATGAGCTCGATGGTCTTCTCGAAAAACTGGAGGTTCGCAAGAAGGAGCTCGAGGGTAAAAACCATGAAAAAGCTGGGAATTAATTATATCCTGCTTATCATGTTGTCTGCGCTGCTCCCCACGGGGAGCAGCGCGGAACCTTCGTCTATGGATTTGATGAACCAGGCCAGCGCTGAATTGGGCGGGTACCAGCAGGCTTTACGAGGTACGCCGAAGAACAAACCTGTTATGGAGTGCTCGTTCGGTTATGGAGATAGTCCCGAATCTGCCATGGCAAGGGCAGAAAAAAGTGTGAGAATAAGATTCTCACAGCTAATAGGGGGGTCACAAATCGGAGCCTGGATCCTGGTAATCAGAGGAGAGGAGCAGATAACAGAAAACAGCAAAAGCATGAACAAAACGTTAAATAGCGGGTCACAGGAAGAGACCCCGGGCAAGTATTTGCCGCCAATCCAATATGACAAGATTTCATTGACCAAAAACGTGTCAGCCGATAACATTGAAAGCTATGTGGCAGGAATCTGTGGAAGCGCTGATCCTAAACAGGTTAAAGCCGCGGAGTTCAAATTCTTTTATGAGGAGGCGTTGTCCGCGTGGGAAAAAGCTTTCACTGCGAATGATCGGGTTACAATAATGAGGCTTGGAACCACGCTTGAGGCGTTCCTGAAAAACACGCCCATTTTTCGGCAATTCCCTGATTCTATAAAAGTATTTAATAAAAATCTGCTTTTCCCGCTTAGAAATAAGCTTGTCCAGATAAAAAGGCTCTCTGGTGGAAGTCCAAGGATTATATTATCGGGCTGCCCGGAGCGAGTCATCAACGTAAAAAAGCATATACTGGCTAATTTCCCCAAAGCCGATATTGCTGTCGTTTATTCCTCAAAAATAACCCAGGACGCCTTTGTCATCTCACCCTATGCGGAAATCAGGTCACTGGCTTCGGGAATCAGGGAAAACTTTTCCAATAAAAAAGCCGAAATAGAGGCATTGCCGGAACTGGTAAATGACGATTTGAAGATTTTTCTTTCCGAAGAAAAAGACTTCAGATATTATTTTAATAAACTAAAAGCTTTTTGGATGGGGAAAGAAGAGTCAGCGGTTGTGCCGACCAAAGTGGTGGAAAAACCGGATGCGATTAACCCCGAAAAACAGATAGCTATACGGCAGATGGTGGCTGCACGAGGGACAGGCTCTAAGCCTGGTCCCGCGGCGGTATATGTGATTGTGCAGCCAGGGCAATCTGCGCTTTCCATCGCCCTGGGCTCCCACCAGACTCTTTCCAGCTTTTTGTCACGAAATTCAAAAGTAACCGATCCGGATAGGTTGCAGGCGTATACCCGGGTAAGGGTGAAGTGAAGTAAATAAACCAAAAAAGTTTTTCAGGGATTGAGGAGTCTATATGAATCAGCGACCCGGGTATAAAAAGGCTTCCATTAAAGAAGGTGGCAAGATAGTACAAGTCGAGGCGTATGAGATTGTTGGGGCGAGGCGTGTCCACCTGTATTTTGTGCTTACAGCAGCATCAGGCCCCCTGTTAAATTATGACGTAATCCTGCGGGCTGGGCGCGTTTTGTCCCGTAAGTGTACAGATGCTGATGGGGTTGTTAATTTTTGCGGGAAACCGGTGTCGTCAGCCTATTCGCTTGTTTCTAAGGCGACAGGGAACACGCTCATTAATATCCCGTTGCCTTTGCCGGGCAGAAAAAACAAGCACTTAGGGGAGGGGAAGGATGTGATAGCGCAAGCGGAGCAGCTTCTGGAGAAACAGTCGTACTCTAAAGCGTTAGATGTTTTAAAAACGGCTCTGCGCAAACTCAAATGCCCTGAACGCCGGCCGGAGTTTTACCTGACCCTTTCCCGAGCCCTTAAGGCCTGCGGCAAACAATCCGAAGCGATAAGAGCGCTGTCTCTAGGAATCAGGCGGGTTAGAAAGCGCCAGGCCTTTGAATTGCTGCGCGCACGTGCCGTGCTCTATATAACGACTAAGCGCTGGAAGCAGGCCCTGGCGGATGTAGAATCAGGCTTAGTCATTAGCAGGTATGACCCCGGTTTATGGGGAGCCAGGGTGCTGGTATTCACGAAGCATCCGTTTGTGGCCCTGCAGGCGTTTGAGGAATCCCTCCGGGTAATAGGAAAAAATCCTGGCACCATAGTCAGCCTTTTTCAAGTTCTCAAACTAAATAATCTGGGCGGAACAGCTCAAGAGCTTCTCTCTGGGTTTATGAAGGGGCTTGATAATAACAACGATGTGCTTGATTTGCTCTTTCAACTCCAGAAAGCTGATTACAAGGCTGAGGCGCGTGAGCTCTGGATTAGGCGAAAACGGTTCTCCAGGATGGATGGCGGCGAATGGGAATATCCCCGGAATTTGGATCTTTAGAAAGAGGCGGAAAAATGGTGGACCCACAGAAAGAGTACCAAAGGCAAAAAAGTCGCTGCATCTGCCGTCTGGAAAGGGCCGGAGAGCGGATACGTAAGGCATTTCCTCGCTTCCGGTTGGACACAATTCCTTTCGACGACCAAGCCGTCATAGGTGAAGTTGTCCGACACCCCCATCCTTTAATGAGGTCGTGTTACCGTGAAAGGCGCCAAAAGGCGTTTCTGTGGCGGCTTAACCCGCAGTCGGTATCAGAGCTGGCGGCAGCGCTGGCTATATTCAGACCCGGGGCAGTGTTCAACGAGGTTACTGATGCCTATATCGGTGCGCCTTCCTGTGCCTCGCGGAAAAATAAAATACGCGGTATTCTCGCGGCGGTAACCGTTTCTACCCGTGGAATTATTATTTATCAGGAGCAGATACTCGAAGCGGCGAAGCTAGCCGGCTTAAGCACCAGGGAAGCGGAATTCCTCCGCCGCTATGCAGGAAGAAATATGCAGATAATGGAACAGAACAAGCCAGGTTTTGTTGCCGTCGCTGTAAGGAACGGAAATAGGCGCAAGGATGCGGAAACTCTTTACGACGAGCTTTGTAAAGCCGGTTGTTATGCGTTTAATCGGGGGCATGCTATGGAAACTGTCCTTCTTGTCTACCGCATGGCGTACCTTGCCCGCTATTTTCCCAGGGAGTATGGCCGCGGTAGCGCCGCGGATCGGTATATTCCGCGCCCGGATAAGGTTTATGAAGTAAGGCAATGATTTTGGATATCAGCCGGGATTAAATGTCCGTTGCCAAGGCAGGATGGTATGGGAATACATAAACTGACTCTTGTTGCGATGGTTTCTATCTTGTTTTTGCCGAGTTGGCAGCAAGTAGTGCTGCGGGCGGCGAAGGCGACGCATAGGCAGATATTAGTAGAGGAAGAACGCTGCGCTGCGGCGGAAGCAGCCTGTGACAGGGATAAGATCCGGCATTTAGGGAAACGCGGCTTGGTTATTGTCGATGTTTTTTATGTGAGCACGGCGGCTGTCTATGCGGTTTTCTTCTTTTGGGGTTACACCGTGTTTATCAAGAGGCGTAAAGCAGCCAAAGCGGTCGGCTGCGAGGATAGAGCCTGATAAGTATGAATATTCATCCTTTTTATACGGTCTCTATCTTTGACGAGGCTCGGCAGATGCTACGGCAATTCGGGGCCTCATTCCAGCGGCTTGTGCATTTATGGGCGCTGCCGTCGGCATTGGAAAAAAAGTCAACCCAAAAAACGTTCCACCATTTTCGGCCGGCGTTTATCAACCTTGGGGACGCGGATTTCAACGAGCCCAACCCGCGAGAGGGCTGCCGGCCATTATCGCGGGTTTTTGCCGGGTCGGTCCGCGAAATTGTTTCTGCTCTTAGGGCGAAAGAGCCGGGCGCTTACACGGCCTGGTCGGACCGGATGGCTCACCGTGCGCTCGCCCTCACTGTGCCTAAGCCCATACGGGACATAATTGTAAGTCGCTTTGAGGATCGACACTACCATGCGGTTTCCCTTATCGCGCGGTGCCCTGGCGCCGGCGAGCTCGCCGAGACCGCTCCTGGTCTTTTTTATTGTGCAGCTTCGGCGCATGTGCTGACAAAAAACACCTGGCCAATGCGTGCGATTCGGGAAATTCTCAGGGGTAGTCCCAAGGGCTTGTTGAAGTTTCTTGGTTTTCCCAAGAGTTCGTTCAAGATTTTTCAGCGTACCAGTTCGCACATGCGCATAATAAACTACCTGTATCTCAGGACGGTCATGCAAAATGAGGAACTGCTGCGCAAACTGTATTTTCAGCCAAAGATATCCCCTCTTTTTGTGCGTGTATTTTCTGATCCAGTTCTGGAGCCACATACAAATTATAATTTCTGGCTGGAATGTGGTGGCATTGAAGAAGAGGGAGAGGGAATCCGGGAACGTATAAATACGCTGCGCGACACTTTGGATATGCTGACGGCCACTGGGCGTGCCGACAATATAGTTTTCGAGAGTTGGCAGAATTTAGAGCGTGTGCACAGAGAAGCGCTGGCGGAATTAAAAAGGAGACCAGCGATTCGTTACTTGCCGCCCTTACCTCCGCCGCCTTTTTTGGGAATACGAGAGCCAGAAGTTATAGATATTGAGCCGCTTACAAGTTCCGAAGATGTTATTGAGTGGAATGAGGCGCTGGGAGGTCTGTGTATAGAATTCAACTATCTTCCGCCGGTGGCACGGGGAAAAGGTTTTTTATATAAAATCCAGTATCCGGAAGAGGCCTGCCTCTACGTAGACTGCATAAACGGTAAGTACCGTAACAGGCAACTTCGTGGGATCAATAACAGTCGGGTCCTTCCCGAAACCGAAGCGGCGGTTAAATGGTTTCTTGAACTCCGAAATTCCCAGGAGGGCGGTGTATGATAACAGGAAGCGGGTTTGCGGACCTGGATGTTATGCTGGGCGGCGGTCTCCCGTCCGGGCTACTATCAATCGGCGCAGGCTGCTCACAGGGGACGACTTCCTTTTTGCTGACCGCAGCCCTCAATATCGCCCTGGGAAAAGATCCCGCCGGCGTCGCGATTTTTGCTCCCGCCTCCACGCGGCCCCGTGTCCTTGCGAAACTGATCGGCCTTGAGTCCGGAATCGCCCCGGGCTATTATTCGATAATGCGCCCCGGTGTGCCTGACTGGCCAGCAGTTTTGGCTGCCTCGTCCCGGATTTCATCCGCCCGGATCTATGTTGATGCTACTCCGGTTACCGTGGACATGCTTTGTGAGCGCGCTTTGGGGGTAAGCGAGGAATTGCGGGGACTGGGGCAGCATTTAGGCCTTATTGCAGTTGACGACCTTTTCCTGCTGAAAATTGCGCGGCGCGAATTCCGTAAAGGCGGTCCGAGTATGGGGGAAGAACTTCTCCTCCGCCTGCGGGAGCTCTCTCAAAAGGTCCAAGCGCCTGTTTTGGTGACGTTTAAACTTAGCCGCCGGACGCGCGACTTGTTAGAGCGGGATAAACTTAAAAAGATTGAAATCCCGAAAGCGATAGCTAAGGCGGCGGACGCAGTACTACTCCTTCAGCGCGATAGTATGGGCTATAACCCTGAAGCGAATGTCTGTGGATTTATTGTAAAGAATGAACATGGTAAATGCGGCCGGCTATGGTTTAAGGCTGGTAATTCGGGCCGGTTCCTTGATGCTGTAAAGACAGCGGATAGTCAGGTGTCTGAAATAGAGGCGACAACGCGGTACTTTGAGCCGGAATTATAAGTTTGCGGGAGGTAGTTATGACAAGGGAGCCAGTCTATATCCATGTGATTTAC
>JAUSCK010000213.1 GCA_030651035.1 Elusimicrobiota bacterium | reverse complement strand
GCGCACCGCGGTGCGCTGGCCGCAGGGGAACCGCCCGTGTTGCCCGGTCCGCCAGCAGGCGGATTCCCCGGCGTATTGCCGCTTGCCGGTAGGGGCAAATGTGCGCTTACTCGCGTTAAGCCGCAGTCTACCTTGTCGAGCAACCGCAGAGCTGGGCGTTAACGCCGGGACTATCGAGGGAACGTCCAGCGGCGAGCGTCGTTATAACCCGAATCCCGCATTTGCGGGATTCCCCGCGAAGCGGGTTGAGGCCAAGCGCTATGCGCGCCAGGCCGAAAGGGTGTATGCCTCCCGGAGGGCGCCCGCTATGCGGGCGGAAAACTTCATCGGAAGTTTTCAGGCTAAGGCGCGGCCATGCGGCCCCACGAACCGGGCCGCAGCAGCGGCCGGGCAACGCGGCTTTAGCCGCGTTGGTGGGGCGAACGGCCGCCAGTGCTGCCGGCGCATTCGCGGCGCAAGGCTGGACTGGCGGCCGCGCATGGCCGTTACCTGGTTGTTTAAGGATGCCGCCCTGGCCTGCGCCGTTTACGCAGGTCTGGCCGGCCACCGCTTTCGTGAAGAGCGGCCCGAGGCAGCAGTGCCGGCTTTGCCGCCAGGCAAAGGCGGAGCTGCGGCCGCAAGGGCCGTTTCCGCAGATCATAACGTCTATGCGCTCGTCGTAAAACGTGGGGTAGAATGACGCGGGCACGTCGTGGAAACGCTGTCCTGGCGCATTCCTGCGCGAATTTAAACGGCCATTTCGCCAGAAATGGCGATAAACGCGCTTAAAGGGCTTTTAGGGGAAAGGGGAATTCGGGGCAGGAAAGTGGCGGGGCCGCGTATATCCTTTTGGGGGGTACTGCTTGGGGTTTGGGTTAGGGAGGCGTCTACGCGGCCCCGGTATCAATATGTTACAAGACTTGCGACGTTGGGGGCAATGGCGCGAATCCAGGCGTTTAGGGGGTGAGGGTCGTTTAGGCCGGGAAAGTGCCGCCAGGAGCCGCCGGCAACGGTTAAACTGGGTGTTAAAGTTAAGAAGCTTAAGGCGTTAGTTTATGTTTTTTGTTTTTAGACCCCGTGCTGGCGGGGCGCTTGGAAACTTTAAACGAGGGGGAGAAAAGAGCGGCACTTGTTCCCACTGGAAACTGCAGGCCCCCTCACTGGAACACACGCTTGATAGCCTTAAGCAGTTCGGATGTCGGCTGGTCTTTTGTCACATAACCTCGCGCGCCACACCGGGCCATCTTAACCACGTATTCCGCGCTGGAGTGAAGACTGAAGGCGATAATTTTAGACTTAGGCACAAGCCGATGTAGGAGGCGGGCCAGTTCCCATCCGTGCATGGAAGGCAGGTTCACGTCCAGAATAACAGCAACGGGCTTCAATTCCAGTTTACAATTAGGGCAGATTAGCGGGAAAACCTCGAAGACACGGGCTAAACAGGCGGCCCATGAGTTGGCTTTCTTTTTTAACTTATCAACCTTTTCCCGTAGCGCAACCCGGTCCGTCTCCTTCACAGCTTTAGCAATAAGCAGCTTACGCAGCGGGGACCTGGGCGCCAGGGCGCCGTAATAGTGGATAAGGCACCCCCGCCAGAAACGGCTATAAACGCGATTTGCGGGCGGTTAGGGGGGGAAAGGGGGGTCGTTTAGGGCGGGAAAGCGCCTCCAGGAGCCGCCGGCGCCGGTTGTATGGGGGCGTAAACCCTGGGAAGGATGGTTGTCCCAGACGGGAACCGGGCCGTTGTCAAGGTAATGCCTCCTGGATTTAATCCTCTTAGAAATAGACGCCCACCGTCGGTTCAATATAGAATTGTTTCAAATCGCCGATTTTCTTGCCCATAACATAAAAACTTTGTTTTTTAAATTCGTAGGTGATGGAAAGCCCCAAAGCTATTCTGGATTGAGGCCGATATTCAAATCTTTCGTAAATGAGCGGGACAGTTAACGACTTCTTAGCGAGATGAACGCTAGTTATTGAAAACCGGGTATAAGTTAATGGCACTGTGTTAACTCCATCAACACTTTGCAATGTGTATTTAGAAACCCCAACACCCGAATATGAATGCAATTTATTGTTTAATGAGTATTTATAGGAGGCTAAAAACCGGGAACCTTGAAGACCAATAGTTGCATCCACCCAGGAACCACACCCGACCGAATTACAAGCACGAACGCCAAGATTGTAGTTCGCAACATAGTAAATGTAATCCAATTGGATTTTAGAAGAAAGATCGTATCTCGCCCCTAATGCATACGATAGAGGTTTTTGCGACATGTCTCTACCCTCAATAGTCGCGCCCGAATTGCTGTCTATGCCCCCAGATGTTAATCGTGATTCGGAACCCGCCCTATAAATGTATCCTGCGTATATCCCTATCGCCTGTGTCTTGGGAACCGGCGCATCTGTCAAATAGTACTTAGCTTCCTCGTCAAAGAGACTGGCGGGAACGGTTTTAAAGGCGGTAGCCACAATATCGCCTGTTTCCGTTTGGACCATTCTGGCGTTTATATTATACTTTGAGCCGATCTTTTCCATGCTGCCCAAAACCTGTAAACTTGCTCCGCTGAGCTTCCCTATTTTCAAAGCTTCTTCCGAATCCACCGCGCCTGACATGTTTAATTTAAGTTCGGAAAAAATTTTATGGCTCTTCCGGGTTTGCTGTGTATAATTTAGGCCTCTTTTAGGAACGATGTGATGACTTTGAGGCGCAAATATTCCAGATCCTTTATCCCGTAAGCCCTCCGCTGTATCACACGTATTTTATTGTTCAAGCCTTCCAT
>JAUSCK010000210.1 GCA_030651035.1 Elusimicrobiota bacterium | reverse complement strand
TCAAGGCCGGCAATTATCCGCAGCAAAGTGGTCTTGCCGCAGCCGGAGGGGCCCAGCAGCGCCACCAGCTCGCCGGTGGCCACGTCCAGGCTTATATCTTTCAGCGCCGTGAACCCGGCGAAGCTTTTCGAGATGCCGCGTATTTCTATGCTCATAAAATTTCTCCCCGGCCGCCCGCTTCTTCCCTGGCGCTTATCAGCGCCTGCGCCGCCAGCGTGAACAGCGCCAGCAGGACCAGCAGCGAAGACACGGCGAAGGCGGCGGTCATATTGTATTCGTTGTACAAAGTCTCGACGTGCAGCGTCAGGGTATTGGTGCGGCCGCGGATATGCCCGGAGACCATCGAGACCGCGCCGAACTCGCCTATGGCGCGCGCGGCGGAAAGGACCACGCCGTAGAACAAGCCCCATTTTATCCCCGGCAAGGTCACCAGCCAAAAGGTCTGCCAGCCATCCGCGCCCAGCAGGACGGAGGCTTCCTCGTCGTCTTTGCCGCGCTCGGCCATCAGCGGGATCAGCTCGCGCGCCACGAAAGGCAGCGTCACAAAAACGGTAGCCAGCGCTATCCCGGGCGCGGCGAAGATTATGGAGATATTGTGCCCGCCCAGCCAGGGGCCCAGCCAGCCCTGGAGGCCGAAGATCAGCACGAACATCAGCCCGGAGATGACGGGCGAAATCGTGAGCGGCAGGTCTATCAGGGCTATCAGGGCGGTTTTTCCTTTGAATTCGAATTTGGCGATGCACCAGGCCGCGGCCACGCCGAAGACGAGGTTAAGTGGCACGGCCAAAGCCGCCGCATACAGCGTGAGCTTTACGGCGGCCAGCGCCGCGGGGTCGCGCAGCGGGGCCAGATAAGCCTGCCAGCCTTTGGCCAGCGCCTGGATAAGTATGAAAGCGACGGGCAGAGCGAGGAACAGCGTAAGGTAGCCCAGCGCCACGGCGAGCAGCAGCTTCCTGGGCCAGGTGTCTATCCGTGGCAGCGCGCCCGCGGCGGAGGGCTTAAGCGGTTCCATGCAGGTTCCTCCTCTGAAGAAGATTTATGCTCACCAGCAGCGTGAAAGCGGCGGCCATCATCACCACGGCGATAGCGGCGGCGCCGGCCACGTCGTATTGCTCGAGTTTAACAGCAATCAGCAGCGGCGCTATTTCGGTTTTATGCGGCATATTGCCGGAGATGAAAATGACCGAGCCGTATTCGCCCAGCGCGCGGGCGAAAGCCAGCGTGAAGCCGGTCAGCAGCGCCGGCGCCAGCGACGGGACGATTACCCGCAGGAAAGTCTGGGCGGGGCTCGCGCCCAGCACCCGGGCGGCTTCCTCCACAGCGGGATCCAGGTCTTTTATTGCCGGCTGAAGGGCTCTTATCACGAAGGGCAGGCTTATAAAGGTAAGAGCTATTATCACGCCCAACTGCGTAAAGGCGATCTTGATCCCGAGCGGCGCGGCCAGGCCGCCTATCCAGCCGCCGGGCGAGCAGAGCGCGGTGAGAGCGATGCCGGAAACCGCGGTCGGCAGGGCGAAAGGGAGGTCCACCACGGCGTTGAGCAGGCGCCGGCCGGGGAACTGGTAGCGCACCAGCACCCAGGCCGCCACGGCCCCGAAAACCACGTTTATCCCGGCGGCAATGAAAGAGGCCAGGAAGCTCAGGCGGTAAGCGGCCAGCACGCGCGGCTCGGTGACAGTGTGCAGGAACCAGGCCCAGTCCAGGCCGGCGGATTTAATTATCAGCGCGGCCAGCGGCACCAGCACCAGAAGGCCCAGGTAGGAAAGCGTATAGCCAAGGCAGAGGCCGAAGCCGGGAATTACGCCGGGTTTGCGGGGCTGTTTCATTGCGCCGCCTCCGTGCCCGGTTTGGCGCCGGTCTGTATCATTTAGCCGCCTCCCCGGCTTTGTAGATGCCGTCGAAAGTTCCGCCGTCGGAGAAATGTTCCTTCTGCGCGGTTTCCCAGCTCTTGAAAATTTCTTTAAGAGAAAAGGTCTTAACTTTCGGAAAAGTAACGCCGGCTTTTGCCGCGGCCGATTTAGAGCGGGGGCGGTAATAGTTCTTTGCGGCGAGAACCTGGGCCTCTTCTTCGTAAAGATATTTGAGATAGGCTTTGGCGACTTCGGTATTGCCGTTCTTCTCCGACACCTTGTTCACCAGCGCCACCGGCGGTTCGGCCAGTATGCTCAGAGAAGGAACCACAATTTCAAAGCCGCGCGCCTGCCCCGCGGCCAGCATGGCCTCGTTCTCCCAGCCCACCAGCACATCGCCCATGCCGCGCTCGGTGAAAGTTATAGCGGAGCCCCGCGCGCCGGCGTCCAGCACGGGCACATTGCGGAAAATTCCGGCTACAAAATCGCGCGCCGCTCTGGCGTCGTTCTTGTTCTTGCGCAGGGCATAGCCCCAGGCGGCGAGGTAGTTCCAGCGCGCTCCGCCGGAAGTCTTGGGGTTGGGAGTTATGACCGACACGCCGGGGCGGGCCAGGTCGTCCCAGTCTTTTACGCTTTTGGGATTGCCTTTGCGGACCAGGAAAACTATGGTGGAAGTATAGGGGCAGCTATTGTCCGGCAGGCGCGCGGCCCAGCCGGGGGCGATAAGGCCGGACTGTTTTACTATCGCGTCTATGTCATAGGCCAAAGCCAGGGTTACGATATCCGCGGACAGGCCGTTGATGATGGACATGGCCTGCTTGCCGGAGCCGCCGTGGGACTGCTGCACAGTTACCGTCTGGCCGGTTTTGGCCAGCCAGAATTTTGAGAAGGCTGCATTGTAAGCGGAGTAGAATTCCCGGGTGGGGTCGTAGGAAACGTTCAGGAGGGTGACAGGCGCGGGCGCGGCCGTCGCCACAGGCAGGGGGCCGCCGATCAGGGTGAGCAGCGTGATCAGCAGGTCCACTCCTAAAACTCTGACTGCTTTCATGGCGCTACCTCCTATATCTTTAATAGAAGCAACAAATGCGCCAACATGGAGGGGGGCTACAAGGTCAGGGCTGCGGGCTTTACCTGGATGGGGCTCTTCGGATCTGTTTCCGGGATAGTGATCGTAGTAGTCTGAATTACGCCGCCGCGCAGAATTTCCACCACGATGTCGGTTTCCGGCAGCGCGCGGGAGACCAGGCCCTGGAAATGTATCGGTGTTCCCACTTTGCGGCCGTTAAAGGTCACTATCTGGTCCGTTTCCATGAGCCCGGCGGCTTCGGCCCGCCCGCCCGCGTAAATTGCGACCACCGCCACGCCCTGGCCGTCAGGCGCCGAGGCGGCTTCCAGGCCCAGCTCCGGGATCTGCAGCGTCAGCGCCATCGCGGTGGCGCCGCCGGCATTATAGGCCGTAGTCCAGGCCACGGCGTTCATGATGCCGCGCTGGCCCGGCGGCAGGCGCCGGACCTGCTGGAAGAAGCGGTTAATGCCCACGGCCATCAGCAGCATGACTACGAAGGCCAGGATATAGATCCATTTGGCCGCCTGCTCGGCGAAGCATTCCTCCGGGGCTTCGGCGCCGGTAACTTGCTCGGTCTCTGGGTCCGTCGCGTATTTGGTTTTTTTTCGAGGATACATAAATCAGCCTTTGGCCCCGGCCGTGGCCAGGCGCACTGAAATATTCGCTATGCGGCTCTGGTCCCGGAACACGGCTTGCTTTATCTTTCCCGCTATCTTCAGCCCTTCTCCGAGGGTCTGGTCTTCCCTTACAAGCACTTCCATATCCACCCAGAGCTTGCGCCCGACCAGCCGGGTCTTAACGTCCAGAACCTTCAGGACCCCGGCCACTTCGCGGGCCAGCTGCTCTATCCTGTCAGCCTGTTCGCCGGGCGAGAAATCCAGCAGTTCCCTTATTGAACTCTGCAGGCCGTTGAGGGCCACCGAGGCTATCCAGATACCTATCAGGATGCCGACTATATAGTCGAAGCTTGAAAATCCCATATTGGCCGCTATTACGGCCGCCACCACGGCTATGGAGGTGGCCGCGTCAGCCCAGTTCACCGCGCCGTTAGCCAGCACCGCCTGGCTGTGTATCTTTTCTCCCGCACATTTGCAGTACCGGTAAGCGATATAGTTCCCGCCGATGGAGACCGCGGCCACCAGCGCCGCCAGCAGCGAGGGGGGCTTCTCCGGCCCCACATTGAACATCTCATAGATCGAGGCGCCCGTAAAGACCAGCGCCCCCGTCAGCAGCAGAAAATTTATCACCGTCGCTATCAGGAACTCCACCTTGCCGTAGCCGTAGGGATGTTTCTCGTCGCTGTCCTTGGCGACTATTCTAAGACTGTACAGCACCAGCCCCGTGATGGCTATGTCGCCCAGGGATTCGAGCGCGTCGGCGGATAGAGAGCGGCTGTGCGTATTCATGGCGAAAAGGGCCTTAAGCAGGAACATGCCGACATTTATCCAGAGCACGATCCAGGTGGCCCTTACTCCGCAGCCCTCGCAGTCGCGGACGCAGAAAAGGGCCGCGTTTTTTTCCGCCAAGGTCTCAGTCATAGATCACATTAACGTTGTCGACGTTCTTTATCCTGTTGCGCAGCGCGCCGCGGACGCGGCCTGAGACGGCCTGCGCCTCTCTCATGCTCAGCTCCTCCGGCAGTCTCAGGTGCAGGTCAACCCATAGCCCGCGGCCCACCTGGCGGGCTTTTACGCCGCTTACCCTGCCGGTCCCGGCTATCCGGTCAGCCAGCTCGCCGATAGCGTCCAGCTTCGTCTTCCCCGGCGAGCGGTCCATCAGGCCCAGGCTCGCTTTGTGCAGTATTTCAGCGCTCAGGATCAGCAGGTGGACGGCCTCCAGGATGGCCGCTATCGGGTCCAGGATATGAAAGCCCATCTTGGCGCCGATTATAGCCAGCACCACTACGAAAGAGGAGATCGCGTCCGCCCGGTGATGCAGGGCATGGGTGAGAATAGCGGGGCTGTTTATCTTGCGGTAGGCGCAGATATTGTAGCGGTAGATGGTTTCTTCCACGAGAAGCGCTATCAGCGCGGCCACCGCGGCGGTCCAGTGCGGCTGCGGATATTTCTCGGTGGCTATGGCCCACACCGCGTCGCCCAGCAGGAAGACCGTGGCCGTAAAGATTATCAGCCCGGTTATCAGCGAGACCACATTCTCCATCCCGCCGTGGCCGTAGGGGTGTTCGGAATCGGCCGGGGCCTCAGCCGCCTTCATGCCGAAGATGATGGTCAGCGCCGAGATCACGTCGTGCAAAGAGTAGACCGCGCTGATGGTGAGCGCGCGGCTGTGCGTGGTCAGCCCTATCACGCCTTTGAAAAGCGCGAGGAACAGGCTGTCGAACAGCCCGAACCAGGTCAGGTTATAGGCGCACCTGACGCATTTCTCATTGTCTTCCATCGCGTCCTTCTTTTAATAAGATTCAGGGGGGCGGCTCAGATAGCCGCGGCCGTGCTTCCGCGCCTGCCTTTTTCGCGGTTCTCCTTTATCCGGTTCAGGGAGTTTATTTCCTCGGTGGAATTATAGGCGTCCACCACCGCCCAGATCCAGAGAGGGACCGTCAGCGCCAGGCCGATTGTGCTGCCGAGCAGCATCATCCCGAGGATGAAGAGAAACGCCTTTACAAGATCGCCGTTATAGAGCTGGCCGAGTCCCGGAAAGATAAAAGAAAGGATCGCCGCCAGTCCCGCGTTTTTTCTGGTCATAAATATTCCTCCGGCGGCCTGCGGCCGTCCGTCACGCTTCAGCCTCGTCCTCGTCGTCGTAAGAAGTCCTGTTGGTATCAGGGTCGGCCTCTTTCACAGGAATGCTTTTCCTGGTTTCGCCGAGCTCCGTCTGCAATTCCCGTATTTTGCGGTTGAGGGTCCAGGTATTTTTCAGGTTCAGGACCGCGGCCACTATCACGCCAAGGAGAACCGAAATTATTATCAGGGCGATGAGGGGGAACTGCGCCGTCTGCCAGGCCATGAAGCGCATCTGCACATGGTTCGGATTCTGCAGGGTGAACATCACCGCCAGCAGCGAAGCCACCAGAAGTATTATGGTCTGTAAGATCATCATAAGGTCACCCCAGCCAGTACAGCCAAGTTATATATAAACTCGAGACCGCGAGGAAAATAAGAGCCAGCGGCGCGGCCTCGCGCGCATAGCCGCGGAAAGTGAGGAGCCCGCCGGTCCTGCCGGCGCGGGCCTGGTGGGTGGAAAGCAGGGTCGCGGTCACGCTGCCGGCGGTAGCGCCGGTGAGGGTGGCGCTGGACCCGGCCAGCACGCCGAGGGAGAGCGACCACCAGTAGAGATTGTCGGGAGCCGCTGTTTTGAAAGCGAAGATCAGCGGTATAAAAAGAGCGGTGCAGGGCCCGGCGTTCAGAAGGGCCGTGGCCGCGGCCGCTACCCACATCAGTAGCAGGCAGCGCAGCAGCATGCTGCCGAAGGAGAGATGGAAGATGAGCTCGCCGAACCAGTCGAGAAGGCCGCTGGCCCGGGCCGCGCCTACCAGCACGAACAGCGCGGCGAAGAAAAGGAGGTCGCGGTAAGCCAGCCCCTTCAGGAGGCGGCCTTTATCCAGCCCGGTCAGGAAGAGCGCCGCCAGGCCCGCGCCCGCGGCTATCAGAGCGGGAGGAATCCCGGCCAGATCGCAGAAGATGAAAGCTATAAGGGCGGCCCCGAGTATCGCCAGGCCGCGCACGGCAGCCGTGGAGTCGGCGAAAACCCCCGAGGCCCGCTTCCCGATGTCGGCGAAAGGCGACTCATAGCCGGCGCGCGCGCCCCGGCGCTCGGGCGCGAATAAAGGGTCATAGGCGGGCCGGGCCGGAGTGTCGGCTTTTTCGGGCTGCAGTTCCCAAAGGGCGGCCTGGGTCACGCGCAGGTAGGCCAGCGTCACGGCCAGCAGCGCAAGGCAGATGGGCATCATATGCACAAGGAACTGGTTAAAGCCCACCCCTGCGCGGGCGGCTATTAATATATTAGGGAAATCTCCTATCATAGTGGACGCTCCACCTAAATTTGATGCAACAATCATGCCGACAAGATAGGGGCGCGGTTCCAGCTTAAGGCGCTTGCAGAGGTTCAGGACTATCGGAACCAGCACCATCATGGTGGTAAGGTTGTTAACAAGCAGGGAAACGGCATAGGTGGAAAGGCAAAAACCAAGCATCAGCCGCCAGTGATCGCCGCTCGCCAGCGCGGCTACCCTGCCGCCCAGATATTCGAAAACCCCGGCCAGGGAAAGCGCCTCGGTCAGGAGGTTCATGCCCGCCAGGAAGCAGAGGATGTCGAGATTGCCGGCCAGAGCCTGCCAGGCCATGCCGGGGGTGTAGAAACCGAGCTGAGCGCCGGCATAAGTGGCCGCGAGCGCGCCCAGCGTGAACAACAGCGTATAATTCGCCCAGGGCTGGTAAGCCAGCGCGTAGATAGCGGCGAATAAAAAGAGTATCAGGGCTTTAGCGCCGAGAGAGGGAGTCGGCAGGGCCCCGGCCGCCGGCCGAAGGGGGGAAGCTGTGACGTGGTCAGGCGGCAGGTCCGGAGCCTGGCTAATAGCCGCCGGAGTCCGGCTAATTCCCGGCGCGGGCAGCGGCGCCAGGCCCGGGGCTGTTGCGGTCAAAGCTACAGGTGAAAGTCTCGCGCCGGGGGCGGACTGCCTTCCGTTCAGCGTATAGATCAGGCAGACCGTCAGCAGGAGCACCAGCCAGAGAAGCGGGTTGCCGGCGAAATCCTTATAATCCTCCCATCCGGCGCTCTGGTTCATAAAGCTAAACCGCCATCGCTGGTGATGGCTTTTTACCCTGTTCGGCGGTTTTGGGGTTCGTATTCGTGACCAGGCCCATTATCGGCCTGGCAAGCAGACCGACGCCGATAATAGCGGCCAGCGCGTCAATCGGCGGCCACCATTGCCCTATCAGCACCCCGGCGAAAGCGAGGCCGGAGATCAGCATAGAAGTCTGGAAGCTGCCGCGCAGGTCCTCCATCTGGCCGCCGCCGGGCTGGCGGGCGACGCAGCCGCTGTGCTGGGAAAGCTGGTAATTGATGAGGATAGCGATAGCCGCAGCCAGCAGCGCCCACGGCGTGGGAGCGGTAAGCAGCGAAGCCTTGGTCAGCCGCCAGATCGAGAAGATCAGCACATCCAGCGCGCCCAGCGACACTATAAAGGCCGCCACTATCGATACGAAATTACATTGCAGTTCGCCGCCCGGCAGGTTCTCCCCGGCGGAGTTCAGCACTGACTTCCCGCATAGGAAGCCCTGGTAGAAAGCGTAGAGCCCGGCGGCCACCAGCGCCTCGCTGCGGCCCAGTAGGCCGAGCATGCAGAGCGGCAGGCTAAGGCCCATGCTCAGCCCCACGGCCCAGAGCTTGTGCCTCATGGCGCAGTCCCCGCGCTCCTCACAGGTTTCGCCCCTCGTTTCATTTTTTTTACAATTGTTCATGATGTTATCACCCCGACTACCGCCGCGCCCGAAAGTACCCAGATAGGGCTGAGGCGGAAACTGAGCAGTAAGGCAAGGCTTAAGACTAGGATGCCGACCGAAATAGTGTCGGAGACGGCCGTCCGCGCTATGCTTATGGCGGCGTGAAATATCGTGCCGATGACCGCAATGCGCGCGCCTTTAAAGAAGCCCATCAGCCACCGGTTATTCTGGAACTTATTGACCGCTTTTGCCGCCAGGCAGACCAGAATGAAGGACGGAAGTATAACGCTGGTAGTCGCCACCACCGCTCCCGTATTTCCTGCGGCCTTGTAGCCTATAAAAGCCGCCGAGATTATGACCGGCCCCGGCGTAATCTGCCCCAGGGTCATGGCGTCCACGAACTCATGCTCGTTCAGCCAGCCGTATTCCCACACCACTTCCCGCTCCACCATGGGAATAATGACCAGCCCGCCGCCCCAGCAGAAGAGGCCGATCTTGAAGAACACCCAGGCCAGCTGCGCCAGTACCATTACGCGGCCTCCTTCGCCGGAATTTTCTCCGGCGACACCGCTTCCAGCAGCAGCCCGGCGACGCCGGCCAGAATAATTACCGCCATCATGTCGAATTCAAAGACCAGGGAGGAGATGAAAGCGAAGAGGAAAATGCCGGTCTCCATATAGGTATTTACCTGCTCGCCGGTAAGCTTCAGGCCCACCGAAATAATGATGCCGGTCACCGCCGCGCCGAGCGCGTGCAATACTTTCGCCACCAGCGGCACGCCGGCGTATTGATCGTAGTGCGAAACGATGAACAGCATAACCAGGAAGGAGGGCAGGATAAACAGGAAGGTGGCCAGGGCCGCGCCCCACCATTCGTCCAGCTTATAGCCGGCGTAGGTGACTATGTCCATAGTGACCGGGCCGGGCAGGATCTCGCCCATCACCGCGGCTTCCAGGAAATCTTTATTGGTGAGGACGGTCCGGCGCTTGACCAGCTCGTCGTGGAGAAGGCTCCAGACGGCGAAAGGGCCGCCGAAGCCGAAGCAGCCCACGGTGAAGAAAACATGCCATTCTTTGAACTTCCGCCACTTGACCTTGCGGCGCCAGAAGGAGGGGGGGGCTTCTCCATACTCGTCCTGCTCTGCTGCTGCTGCTGCTGCTGCTGCTGCTGCTGCTGCTGCTGCTGCTGCTGCTGCTGCTGCTGCGGACCTTACACGGTCGGGAAATTTCAGCAGCCGCGCCGACAGGCGGCTGAGCATGGCGTCCAGCTCGTCGGCTTTCCCGGCCGCACCGGCCTTCCGGTAAAGGTCCATGGCTTCCTGCCAGTTGCGCGCCACGCCCTGCAGGTCTTCGCCGGCGTCGGAGGCTTGCGACCTCATAAGCCCCAGGCGGAACAATTTCTGCGCCCGGGCTATTAAATTTTCATTGGTTTCTTCCATGGCAGCTTACCGCCCCCGGATATCCCATTTCTTCAGCCTGAAGTTTATATACAGATTGCGGTTGTCGCGCGGCCGGTACACGTCCATTACAACCGCTTCCCCGGTGCGCAGCGGAACTTTCTTTATGGCTTCTTTCAGCGCGTACATATCCGGCGTGGGCATGCCGTTGAGCGATTTTAAAATATCCCCGGCCTGCAGGCCGGCTTCCATGGGGCTTATGCCCTCTATCTCGTCGATGCCGACGCCGTCTTCTTCCGGCGTCATGTCTATGCCCAGCCAGGCTATCTCTTCTATGCCTTCGCCCGGCGAGGGCATGATCTTTTTGGCCAGGGGGATGCGCGCCGGGTTAGCCACCAGCGCTTCATTAGGCAGCGCTATCGCCACGTTCCGTGTCTGCCCGTTCGGGAGGAAGGGCTGGAAATCCACCGGCTTCTGCGTAAAATCCATGTAGTTCCCGTAGAGCAGCTTTACTTCATTGACCGGGATGGCCAGGCTGACGCCGCTGTAGACGGACTCCCGCGGTGAATAGATGGCCACGTTTATCCCGATGAGCTGCCCGCGCAGATTGCACAGCGCCCCGCCGGAATTGCCCGGGCTGATGGGCACGTCGGTCTGGATCAGATTCGCCATGCTCTGGTTGCCTATCACTATAGCCCTGCGCTTGGCGCTGATGATGCCTTTGGTCACGCTCTGCGTGAGGCCGAAGGGATTGCCGACGCCTATCACCTGGTCGCCGGTGCGGGCCAGGTCGGAGTCGCCTATGGGAATGGCGGTGAGCGGCGAGGAGGGAACGATCTTGAGCAGGGCCAGGTCCTTGGCGGGGTCGGCTGAAATAATTACGCCCGGATAATCCTTGTAGCCGGCCTGCGTGAAGACGGAGACGCGGATATCCGGGCCCAATGCCACCACGTGGTAATTGGTCACTATAAAGCCGCTCGGGTGGATGACCACGCCGCTGCCCATATTCCAGTTGGTCGGCGCGGGCGTCGCGCCCAGGGCCTGGGTCCAGAGCGGCGCGGCGCCTCCGCCTCCGCCCCTTACGCCCACGACCGAGCGGCGCAGGCTCTGGATGATAGTTTCTATGCGCATGGCGATCACGCGCGGAGTCGCCCCTGTCACGCCGTCGGGGGGAAGGACGGCCTGCGGATAAGGCGAGCTGGGCCCCGCATAGGGCATGGCTACGGGCCGGGCCTTTGCAATGGACTTATTCCTCTTATTGTCAAAAGGGTAAAGCAGGCTGCTCTTTTGTATCAGGCCCGTGGCCTCGTCCATTTCCTGCACGAAGTGGCCACGGAAAAGTATCATGCTGATATTGCCCAGCCCCAGGGCCAGGATACCTAAAAGAAGTAATTCGGCGAAGTGCTTGCGCATATAGGGCTCAAAGCTACACTCCCCGGGTCACGGGCGTCGGGTTGTCTACTATGATCACCCGCAGCGGCGCGCCCTGGCGCGTGAGCCCCAGTTCCACGCCGTTCTTCAGGCTGGCTTTCTTTACGGCTTTGAAAAAAGAGAGCAGGTCGAGCGTCCTTTTCCCGTCCACGCTGACTATGACGTCGCCGTCCTTCACGCCCTGGGCCATGGCGAGCCCCTCGGCGCCGCCGACGAGCACGCCTTTAGTGTCGGCGGGCAGCCCGTAGGCGAAGGCGCCTTCCGGCGTCATCTTGTTAACGGTAAGGCCCAGCGAAACTATATCGGCCGTGCCGGCCTCTATCTCGGAGCCGGCCAGCAGGTCCTCGGGCGCGGGAGCCGCCAGGGCCACCGCCTGCTGCATTGCGCCGCCGGCGAGCTCAAGGTCTATATTTATCTTTTTGCCGGCGCGCCAGATAACCAGCTTCATCACGTCGCCCGGCTTTTTGCCGGCCAGGAACAGGCGCAGCCTGGTCTCGTCGTTGATGCGGCGGCCGTCCGCCTGGTAGATGATATCGCCGCGCTCCAGGCCTGACATGGCCGCGGGGGAATTGGGGAAAACCTGGTTGATGAGGATGCCGCTGTCGAACGGGACTTTCATCTGCTCGGCCAGCACGTCGTTCATGAGCTGGAATTCCACACCCACCCAGGCGGGAGAATCTTCATTGGGGGCGGCCTGATTCCTCGGCGCTATCACCGCTGCGCGCCGGGGGGCGAAGCGCGAGCCCGGACCGATCGCCGCCGGGGCCGCGCCCCGCGAACCAGGGAGGGGGGAATTGGGCTGGAAAGCCACGGCCTGGGCCGCCGGCGCGGCGGGGAGATCCAGGTAGGCCGATAAAGTTGCTTTGGCCCGGTTGATGGGGATAGAGAAACCGAGGCCGGTATAGGTCTGCATGGGCGCGAAGCTGGCGGTGTTTATACCTATGACTTCGCCCTGCAGATTGGCCAGCGGGCCGCCCGCATTGCCGGGATTTACGGGGGCGTCCGTCTGAAAAATATTCTGGTAGTTAGCGCCGTCTATGTTTATGCTCCGACGCCGGGCGCTGATGATGCCGTCCGTAACGGTTTGGGTGAGCCCGAAGGGATTGCCCAGCGCCAGCACGGTATCGCCCACGGCTACCGCGTCGGAGTCGCCCAGGATGGCCACAGGCAGGTCGGCCGGGACATTGGCAGCGATGCGCACGATGGCCAAGTCGTCGGCCGGCGAAGCCATTTCAACAATGCCGGCGAAAGTCCTGGGTCCCTGCGGCGTGAACATGGTTATTGTAATATCCGGCTGGTTGGCCACCATGTGATAGGCCGTCAGGATATAGCCGCGCTTTGAAACTATAACGCCGGCTCCGAGGGGGTTGGTCGCGGTTTGCTGCGCCGCCCGCTGCTGGCCGGGGCCGAAAGCTTCGAACTGCCCCCAGGGGTTGACTTTGTCCGGCGCGTCGGCGGCGTTCGTTTCATGTATGATATGCGCCATCACTGTCTTGCAGCTGGGGCACATAGCTCCGCTCCAGGGGATGCCGGGGGTCGGCTGAATTATGATGCCGCAGTTCGGGCACTTAAGGTATTCTTTTGTCTTTATCGCGCTGCCCTGCGGGGCCGCCTGAGTATCCGGAGCCGCCGGAGCCCAGGGGTTCCAGGCCTGAGGCTGGCCGGCCTGGCCCTGGCCCTGACCGGGCCCCCAGGCCTGCACAAAGGGCTGTGCCCCGGGCAGGCTGATGCCGACCACGGCGGGCCTGATAAGGTTAACGGCCTGGTTATAAGATTTTGCTCCCGGCGCCTCGGGCTGGGCCTGGACTACCGGCTGGGTGGCGGTAGGCTGGGACCGGGAAAGCAGCGAAGGCATGATCTTCCCGTCTTTACCTTTAACGACGATAAAAACGGTGCTTACCACTATGAGGACCAGTATTCCCAAAAACTGGGGGGTCAGAAGTTTTTTAACCCAGTTTCGCAGTTCCGTATTCATTATGAAGTCTCCCAGACTGCCGGCCGGTTCAGGCGCCGGCCATATCGTCGGCGGTCTTCGCGCGGCGCGGTTTCTCGGAGGGCTTTTTAGCTTCCGGCGCTCCCACATCCTTGACGCCCATACCCACCAGCAGCAGGCCGGCGACGAGCAGGGCTACTATCGATACGCCTTTCAGCACGTCCAGCAGGAACCACCACCAGGACACCATGCCCCAGATCCCGAACACCAGAAAAACCAGTCCTATGGCTACTTTATTCATACAGTTATCCTCCGGCTGAAGTTATGGTCTACGCTTCCTCGGTCTCCATCGCTTTGCGGAAGCATTCGATGGCTTTCTCGTGATGGTTGTCGGCGTCGTAGGCCAGCCCGCAGCTGTAGTAATACTTGGATTCGTCGGGGTTGAGGGCTATGGCCTTCTCGTAGAGCCCGATGGCGTCCTTGTGGTTCTTCTGCCCGTCCAGGATGAGGGCCAGGCGGAAATAAGCGTCCGGCATCTCGGGGCCCAGCTCGATGGACTTTGTAAAGGCGTTAATCGCGAAGTTGGTGTTCTTCTTGCGGTTGTAGATCAGGCCCAGGTGATAATGGATCTCGGCGTCGCGGCGGCTGCCAAGCGCCTTCCTGTAATAAACGATAGCGTCGTCCAGCAGGCCTTTCTTGGCGCAGGACCGGGCCAGTTTGAAGCTGGCCTCCTTGTCCTCCGGGTCAAGCTCCAGCGCTTTTTTCAGGCTGGAGATAGCGTCGTCCAGGTTGCCCCTGTCGGCGTGTTTCTGGCCCACCTGGCTGTAGATCTTCGCCTCGTCGCCGGTCTTCAGGCGGAACAGGTCCTCGACCCAGTCCAGAAGCTTTTTGACGAGTATTTCTATCGTGGCGAAGAAGATTTCAAGTTTAGCGCTCATAAGCGGCCACCTCCCCTAGCACTTCTTTTTCGGGTCCATACCCAGCATCAGCCCTATCGCTCCACCGCTCACCCCGGCCGCCCAGAGGCAGAGGCTTACGGGGAGAACTATCTCTATCGCCGCGGCCGCCGCTATCCCGGCTATCCCGGCTATCACCCCGAGCCCCGCGCCGGCCACTGTGCCGGCGCTGGTTTTAATGCCCTGGCAGACCTGGTACTCGGCCAGTTCGTCGTCTTTGGCCGACTCAACGCTGTTCACGGCGCTCTTTCTTTGACAGTTTGTGGGGGTGCTCGGCCTGCTGGCCGCCGTGTTCGGCTGCGGGCTGGCCGCCTGCGGGCTGCTCGCCCGCTGGCTGGTCTGCTGCTGGCTGCTCGCTCGCGGACTGTTCGGCGGCTGGCTGCCCGGCGTGTTCTGTTCCTTTTCCTGATCGTTCATAATTTTCTTCCTCCCCGGTTTCCTGGCTGGGCGCGGCTTCTTCCTGGTCAGACAGGCTGCTGATAGCCTCGCGGGCTTTAGCGCGTACTTCGGCGTCCGCGTCCTTAAGCAGTGGAGTTATCTTGGAGATTGCCTCGCTTCTGCCCAGCCGCATCAGGATGCGCAGGGCGGCGCGGCGTATGCGCGGGTCCGGGTTTTTAAGCTGCGTGGTGGCGTGGCCGTAAGTGCTTTCGTCGCGCATTTTCCTGCGCTGCACGTTCTTTTCGTCCTCGATGTCCCGGATGCGCTCCTCGTCCTCCCGGACCTGGGCCAGGAGGGCTTTAAAGTCCTCGTCCGTCTCCGTTTTTTCTAGCTCGGCCTCTTTGCGGCGGAAGATCTCCTCTCCCAGCCTGGCGAAATCGTCCCGGCGCTTCAGCTCCCAGTGCGTAAGCTGAGTGTCTTTTCTTACGGTTTTAAACAGGTTGCCCAGCCGCATGCTTATCATATGCGCCTCGTCGGCTATGGCTTTAGCGGCGCCCCCGAGGCATTTGGTGAGCCGGTCGCTGTTCTCCGAGAGCGCGCGGTAGGTATTGCCGCTGCATTTCCCCATGGTCACGCAAAAAGACGAAGCTGTAGTGTCTTCTCCGCCGCAGCACGGTCCGGCATTGCCGGCGGACCTGGGCTTGTCTTCGGCGGCCTCCGCTTCGGGCAGGGGATTCACGGGCCCGGCCTCTTCGGATTTGGAATCTTCGGGCTTGGACTCCTCGGGCTTGGACTCCACGGGCTTGGATTCCTCGGGTTT
>JAUSCK010000037.1 GCA_030651035.1 Elusimicrobiota bacterium | reverse complement strand
CCCCTCGGCTTGGTCCGAAAAACGCAATCATCCCAGGACGGCATTTCAAGAGTGTCAGAATCGATAAGCGCGAGTATTTCCGCCTCCGACTGCAGTACTTCCATTTTATCATTATTCGTGTTTTTCATGTTTTTTTCCTTTTTCTTTTAGTTTTAATTGACTACACCCCATACAGAGCAATTTATATGCCAATAGCATGCAAAAGCTGTTTTTAAGCTTTTACTGCTAAAAAGAGGCTTTTATATGTGTTTAGCCGGATTAAAGCACTGAAAACATTTCATATAAAAATATATATTCTCATATGAAAATAAAAGACGAGGCTTTTCTCGCCTTCTTTCATGTTTTGGGATCCGTGTGTCGGGTGTTATGCCCAAGGCGGCTCTTTGCCTGTTACTTTCAGCCAGGTGAGGTGCAAGAACTTTTCGGGACCATGGCCGGTGGCCATGGTTATATTGGTAAAGTTGTTATTGTGCAGCCCTTTAGCTATGTCTTCGCCTTTAATGTCATTACCCAGGTCTGTTTTTGATGTGATACCAGTAGTCGCGCGGGTTCTTGGTGTCGACGGTCCCCGCTATCGCGTCCACTACCGAGTAATACCGCACGCCATTGTGAACGGTGTCGCGTATCCAACTGCGTACTAGCGATTTCTCTTTCATGGTCCCTCCTTATGGGATAGGTCCATGAAACAATCTTGGGACTGGTTTTGCAATGACCGGCCTCAATATCTGCTTGTGCCGGGGAATTCGGTATCCCGAATTTCCTTCTGATCCGCTCCAAGCGGACGGCAGTGCCGGCGGGCTGTCTTTGAGCGGCCCCAGGCCCGGGCTGAGGTCAGGTTCAGGTGTCAGTAAGCTTTGAATTCCAGTATTCTATGTAGGCCAGATAGGACCTGAGCGATGTCAGGAAAATAATGTGACGCTCGGCTGCAATACGCCGTGCTGCAATAGTCTTCAGTCCTTCGCGTGCGGCCCTTTCCACGCGGTGGTTGCCGTCGATCACGTTGAAGCTCCCCGGTGAAATCTCGGCGAGAAGTATTGGCTTGGACACATCGGCATGGCGGATCGTCTTCTCGTCCAGCCTCTCGGGAGTGCTGCTGCGCAGCGGGGACACTTCCGTCTCACCGGCGGGAAATCCTCCGGAATCGGCTTCAATATGCGCCAGCATCCTCGTAATATTGAACTCAAAGATGCCGTTGGGAAACAGTTCGTCCCCTTCGCTCAAAGGGAGCGGGGTGAAATCCTTATCAGGCGTCATGTGCCTGGGATGAATACTGGCTTTATTGCGTCGGCGCCTGTTTATCCCCGCCATATTCTGACCTCTATCCGCGCGAGTTCTTCCTTGGATCTCCCGCTAGTTGCGGTTTCATGCGACGTTCTGTTGTTTATCGTAATTATCCATATATATGGACATTGTCCATATATAGGCTTCAAGGAGATTGTTTATAGTTTACAGCTTTTTTTCGTAATACGTGCCTTTTTGGACACCTTTCTGAACTAGCTTTCCGCTTTGAACCATTTTTCGTAGAACATATTTTGCCTGTATCGGACTCAACTTACATAACTCCGCAGCTTGAGCGCGAGCAATCTGTCCGTTCTTGGCAAGGTAGTCCAATATCATGGCTTCCTGTTGCTTGGGTTCCGGACCTTTCTGCCGCAGATACGCCGCTTCGCCGCCAAAACATTTATAAACAATAGCGCTCAAATGGAAGGACCTGCCTTTACGTTCGCCCCTGGCTTCTATATAGCCAGCCTCAACCAGCTGTTGGAGCTTGGCACGGACTTCACTTTCCGGCTTTTGTATAACTTCAGCCACATGTGCTGTATCTACGCGCCCTTCTGTCCATAGCAAATTCAAAATCATTAGCTGGTCTAAATCCAGTTCTTTGCCTGCTTTCTGTTCCTCAATAACAAACTTCACAAAGCCCATATTGGCTTCGCCGCCAGGCAGCACAAGAACAACGGATGTCTGCGTGCTTTGTTTGTATGTCGGCGCAGGGCGTCCATTTCTTAGCTGTTCAAAGAAAATGGTATCAACGCCTCTGGCAGTACGCTCCACAAGGCCGGCGCGTTTCAAGGCATCGGCGAGCAATGGATTGCGCGGCTGTGGCGGAGTAACGAGGATATTGCCAATGGTAACCCCCTCCGGGAAACCGCCCGGACTGGAAATCATCAGTTTATCGGAATGCCACTGAATATGCACAGTGCCAAGACGCATGTAATCACGATGGATAAAAGCATTCGCCACAGCCTCCCGGAATACTTTTTCGGGGTAATTGGGTACAGTAATTCTGAGCAGGCCATCTGCAATTTCGCGTTCTGAGTTAAGTGCGCGGAATCTTGGCATCAACTCTTCCATAACGCGAATAAGCGGCAAATGCATGAACTCATTTGCACGAACAGCCGTACCCTCCAGAACTTGCCATGCAACCTCATATGTGGGCAGGAAACGCCGCAAAGCTTCTTCCTTGCCGAAAAGAAGCAGCCCCAAGACCCGTATGGCGGATACCTTATGGTTTGCCTCAACTGCGCCCAGCGCTTTGGCAAGTTCAACATCTGAAAGGCCAAGCAACGCCTGGTCGCCGGTTCCGCGACTCTCCCGTATCATACGGCGGAAACGTTCAAATTCCAGCGGGTCCAAGTCACTCCAGGCGCATCCCCGCATAGTGACGGCGGAATAATCCAGCAGACCCATGTCTGCCTGACGGGATTGCATCTCATGAAAATGGTACGGGGCACAGGAAGGCTTGCCTTCGCCGCTCAATACTCTGCGGATATAGCGCCCATCCGCTGTTCCCACGGGGATGCGTGAAGGCAGCACTTCAATGGCGATAATATCCTTGTCATCTGTTTTTTCAGTATATGCCCGGATGCTTACTGATGGGCGGGTCTTGCTTGCTATAAGCGCTTGAATTCGTATGGGGTCGGTCTTGGCGTTTTCGTGGCGTGGCTGAGCGCCGGTTATTTTGCCGTCATCTTCAACTCCTATAATAAGCCAGCCAGTGGCATTCCCCGGCCTGTTTGAAAGGCAGACAACCGCTTCCACAATATCATTATCCGAAAGCTGGCGGCGGTCGCTCTTAAATTCCACATCCATCGTTTCGCCATTCTTAATCAGATTGTTAATGAATTCCGGAGTCATAATAAAATTCCTTGTTCCATATAAATCTTACAAAAATTGACGCAAAAATGCTTTTTCCGGCGAGGGCGAGGAAAATTATCTAAAAGTTGAACCTCATGCCCCGGCTGAGGAATGAAGCAACCAGTTCCCCGTAATTTAACCTGCACGGACAACTGCGAAGTTGATTTTTTTGCAGATCATGGAATGGTAAGCGTGACGGAGCCAAAATGGAGCTGCATGCTAAAATATATAGTTGGTCTTTCAGATAATTATTGGGTGGGTTAATATGCTGTATCATGAATGGGCGGGGGCATTTAAGGCGGGCCAGGCCAGGGGCGGCGTCCATCCGAGGAAAGCCGTTACTGGCCTGGCTTCTCCTTATTTCCGTTTGCAGTGTTCCCCCCTCTTCCGGGGGCTACATATAATTAACAGAAAAGCCCGCCAGGGCGAGCGAACAGCGAGCCGGGGCGGGTTTTTAATCAGCCGGGTGCCCCCGGTTAAATTCTTTCTGCTCTGGTGGCCATAATCCCCGAAAAAGAAAAAAATTCCGCCTTAGGCGGACCCGCCGGTTGTTTGGCGGGAAATGCGGGCCCCGCACTTTTTCTG
>JAUSCK010000206.1 GCA_030651035.1 Elusimicrobiota bacterium | reverse complement strand
GTACTCGGGCATCGACGATGTCACCACCCCGCTGGGCCGCAAGCGCTTCGGCATGAGCGCCGTGGTCAAGGGCCGCTTTGTGCCGTCGGCCGCGCCCGCCGTGCAGAGCGGACGCTTCGCGGTGTTCACGGCGAACCCGCCCACAGGAACGGCTGCGTTCAGTTCGTCGTTCCAGGTTTACAACATGCCCAACCCGTTCAACCTTAAGAATAAGAACGTGGACCTGAGCAATGACGCGAACGCGGGAGCTTCCGGGATAGCAGACCCGTATCCCACGAACGGCACGGTTATAAAGTATAACCTGCCCGCCGGTATGAAAGGGAACCTGAAGTTCGTCATCTATAACCTGGTGGGTGAGAAGGTGCGCACCATAGATGAGGGCATAAGGGACAACCTGAGTGCGACCAATGGCGTTTATTACTCCGAGTGGGACGGCAAGAATGACACCAACCAGAACTGCGCGTCCGGCGTCTATTTCATGCTGACCTACATGGACGGCAAGAAGCTGGGCAAGAAGGCCCACAAGATGGCGATAATCAAGTAAGGCAGCAGCGTTAAGAATTTCACCGCAGAGGCGCAGAGGTCGCAGAGTGGAGCGAAGCGACACCGCAGTATTCGGAGGAATAAATATTAATTCGTATTTTGCCGTTCTGCTCACTCTGTGCTCTGCGACCTCTGCGCCTCAGCGGTGAATATCGGGAAGTTCTCTTAAATCGTTTTGATTTGCTCGTGTTTGTTTAGGAAAAGACTCGATTGAGGTAATATATGAAAAAGATATTTATTCTCTGCCTGCTGCTGGCACTGCCGGCCGGGGCTTACTCTTCCGGAGCGGGAACTACGGCGGCGCCTTTCCTGAAGGCCGCCATGAGCCCGCGCGCGGTGGCCATGGCCGGGGCGTTCAGCGCCCTGGCGGACGATTCCGGCGCGGTATTCGTCAACCCGGCGGGCCTGGCCCAGTCCGACAAGCAGGAGGCCGGGCTGGACTTCAGCACCTACCTGCAGGACGCCAAGATGGGAAACCTCTCCTACGCCGGCAAGGTGGGGGAAAACCGGTTCGGCTTCGGGGCCACCTTCATGACGGTGGGCGGGATAGCGAAGACGCTTAATGACGCTTCCGGAGCGGTGCCGGAGCTGGGCACTTTTAACGCCAGCGACATGGCCGTTACCCTGGCCTACGCCAGGAAGGACATCGCCCCCGATTCCCTGCCTCGCCTGGACGGCGGCTTAGCCGTAAAATTCATCCGCTCGGCCATAGACACCAAGAACGCCTTCGCCGTGGCGGTGGACGCCGGGGCCATCTACCGCGCCACGGAAAAGATGAACCTGTCACTGGTCATACAGAACCTGGGCACCAAAATGAAGTTCGTGGACGAGGCCGACTCCCTGCCGCTTAACCTGCGCGCCGGAGCCCTTTACAAGGCCACGGAGAAGTTCAACCTGGCTGTCGAAATAAACGAATACCTGCAGGACGAGAAATTCTACCCCTCGCTGGGCGCCGAGTACTGGTTCCGCAACGCCTTCGCGCTGCGCGGGGGCTACAAGTTCGGCTACGACACCTCCAACCTGGGGTCGGAGGTGGGCCTTAGCCTGGGTTTCGGGATAAAGGTGCAGGGCCTCGGCGTGGACTACGCCTTCCTGCCTTTCGGCGACCTCGGCAATATCCACCGCTTCGGCGTTTGGATGCAGTTCTAAAAGCAAATAACGCGAATAAAGAACGGATGGCGCGAATATGTAATTATTCGCGCCATCCGTTTTGTTCGCTATTCGCTATTTTATGAAGTCTTCGTCGGGCCAGTCGCCGGGAGTTCCTTCCACTGAAAGCAGGCGCTGGTCCTCCTGCGAGACCGCGCTCATTCTCTTGAAAGAATCCTTGAGCTCGGTAAACGAGACGTCGGATCTTTTTATCTTTATCAGCACCACGTAGCCGGCCACGGCCGTGGCCGCAGAAACCGGCAGCACGTACAGCCAGGCGTTGGAATTCAGCTGGAAGATAAGGACGGCGCAAAGAAAGATCCAGAACGACATAGTGAAGCTGGCGCCCGAAAGAACGTAGGAGATTATCAGATTGTACTCCTGGTCCTTTGAAAGGGAGAGGATGATGGCTATCAGCGCTATATTCATAAGCGCAAGATAGAGCGCGCGCGTAACCCAGCTTCTCCAGCGGTATTTTGAGAACATGATGGTGCCGTATATGGGGTGGTTTACCATCACGGCGTCCTCAAAGGTGGTTTCGGCGGAGAACTGCTGTATCTTCGGCGTCTCTTTACTGGCGTCGGGATCGTAGTCAAAAGACTGCTCCTCCGGCCGGGTGTTAAGCTGGGCCGCCAGCGGAGCGGGGCTGAAAGCGGCCAGCAGGAAAAGGCTTAAGGCCAGAGGATAAAGGCTAAAGTTATTCATCTTCACCCATCTTCGGCACCGACGGCTTTGAGTCATCGTCCAGGCGGTAATACCGCGTGGCTCCCGCGCGCAGCTTCACGGGGGTGTACTGCACATCCCTGAGTTTGAACTGCTGCGTTTTAGTGGTTTCTTTCGCCCTGATCTTTATATTCTGGCGGACAGTTGTGCGGTCCGTGAAATGCCAGTAGGACGATATGAAGGCCCCTATGCAGCTGGCAAATATTATCCCGGTCAGGAAGTACTGTTCCCTGTCCTTGCGCATCCAGAATTTCCTGATATTCACTTGATTTTCCTTATACGCAAGGACAGGGAACAGTACTTCCTTATGGGGAAGCTCGCTGCCGCTCGCATGCGCATCCAGAATTTTCGCAGGTTCACTTAAGCTCCCGGTTTACACTAACTACACAAATTCGCGGAAGACGGCGTTGGAGACGTACAGGCGGTCTTCTTTTATTTTTATCCGGCTGCCGGCCTTTTCAATAAGGCCGGCAGCCAGCAGCCGGTCCGTCTCTTCGTTAAATTCTATAAATATATCGTCCGGCAGTTCAATTCCGGCGGTTCTGCGCAGGCCCAGCATTATTTTTTCAGCGTTCTTCTTCCGGCCTGTGAGGGTTTCCCGGGACTGCTGCGGTATCTCTTCCCCGGCCAGGGCCGCTCTCACGTAGGCCGCGGTGCCGGTGGTGTTCGCTCGCCGCTCGCCGCCCAGGTAGGAGGCGGCCGAAGGGCCAAGGCCCAGGTATTCGCCCTGCTCCCAGTAATTCAGGTTATGGACGGACTCCCGCCCGGGCCGGGCGAAATTCGAGATCTCGTAGCGGACAAGGCCGGCCAGCTTAAGCGAGGCCGCCCCCGCCTCGTACATGTCAGCCGACGCTTCGGGTTCCTCTTTCACGCCGTCCGCGGAGAACGGCGTACCGTCGTGCACTTCAAGCGCGTAAAAGGAAACATGTTCAGGCTTGAACTTCAGCAGCCATTCTATGGAGTCCGCGAAATCCTTCAGCGTCTGGCCGGGCAGGCCGCACATCAGGTCCGCGTTTATGTTATCGAAACCGGCGGCGCGCAGCAGGCCGAAGGCTTTCAGGAAATCCCCGGACATCGCCACGCGGCCCAGCCGCTTCAGCAGGTCGTCCTGGCAGGCCTGCAGGCCCAGGCTTATGCGGCTTACGCCGGCTTTTTTCAGCAGGGCGGCCTTCTCCGCGTCCAGGCTTTCCGGGTTGGCCTCGAACGTGCTTTCCGCCAGGCGCCGCAGAGGCCCGGTCAGGCCTGAAACGATGAAAATAAGTTTTTTAAGCTGGTCCGTCGAAAGCAGGCTGGGCGTGCCGCCGCCGACATAAAGGGTGTTGAACTTTCCCGCCAGGGCGGAATGGGTGGAAGCCTCCCTGGAGAGCGCCTCCAGGAAAACGTCTATCTCCTCAGGCTTCCCGAGCGCCGAGGCGAAGTCGCAATAGCCGCACTTGGCCCGGCAGAACGGGATATGGATGTAAAGCCCTGTCATATATAGATTATAGCCAATCGGGGGGAGGCTGGTAGTGCGTAAAAAACGGGAGCGGCCGGTCAGGGCCGCTCCCGTCAATTGGCGCAGGCTTTTTATGCCTGGGGTTTGCGGCTTTCCATGAACATCTTGAGGAAGTCCACGGGCACGGGGAAGATTATGGTCGAGTTCTTCTCCACGGAGATCTCAGCCAGGGTCTGCAGGTATCTGAGCTGGATGGCGGCGGGATGTACGGTCATGATCTGCGCCGCGTCGGAGAGCTTCTGAGCGGCCTGGAATTCGCCTTCGGCATGGATGACCTTGGCCCGGCGCTCGCGCTCGGCTTCGGCCTGCTTGGCTATGGCGCGCTGCATTTCCTGCGGCAGGTCCACGTTCTTAACTTCCACGCTGGAGATCTTTATGCCCCAGGGCTCGGTGTGCAGGTCCAGTATCTCCTGGAGGTTCTTATTGATCTTGTCGCGCTGGGCGAGCAGGTCGTCCAGCTCCTGCTGGCCTAGCACGCTCCTGAGCGTGGTCTGCGCCAGCTGGCTGGTGGCGTACATATAGTTCTCCACGTTCAGCACGGCGGCCTGGGGGTCGACCACCCGGAAGTAGACAACGGCGTTGACCTTCACCGAGATGTTGTCGCGGGTGATCACGTCCTGCGGGGGGACGTCGAGCACCACCACGCGCGTGCTCATGCGGAACATCTGCTGCACGCCGGGGATAAGGAATATCAGGCCCGGGCCTTTTACTCCCGTGAAGCGGCCCAGCGTGAGGGTCACGCCGCGCTCGTATTCGTTAAGGACTTTTATGCTGGCGAAAAGAATCACTACGATGATTATAATTAAAGGCGCTAAACCCATTTTAAACCTCCGTCCAAGTATAGATTTGCTTCCGCTTAAAGTCTACCAAAGAAGCCGGCGAAAAGCAAAGCGCGGGGGCCGCCCGGCCGAAGTTTTTGCTTCGGGCCGTTTGGAAATTTTGTATCATATAGACAGATAAAAGGTCTTTACATCTTATGAGCAAAAGAAGGTTAGCTAGGGAGAACTGCCTGCAGTCGCTTTACAGCTCCGACGTTGCCAAACTGGAGCCCGCCTCCGTGCTTGCCAGTTTCCAGATGGAAGAATTCGCCGAAGAGCTGAAGGTCTTCGAATTTTACAAAACCCTTTATTCCACTACCGTTTCCAATATCCCGAAGATAGACGAGATAATCAAGAAGACCAGCCTTAACTGGGAGCTGGACCGCATGCCGGCCATAGACCGCTCGATACTGCGCATGGCCGTGTGCGAGATGATGATCCTCTCGGACGCCCCCGTGGCCGTCATAATAGACGAGGCTATAGAGCTGGCAAAGAAATACTCCACCGAAAAATCGGGCAAGTTCGTCAACGGCGTGCTGGACGGCATCGCCCGGCAGAATAACCTGGTCAAATGAACGCTAAGAGAGACCCTCTTGCGGAAATAGAGGCGCTCAGGGCCGAGATAAGGCGGCACGAGCGCCTTTATTACGTCTCGGATTCCCCCACGATCACCGACGGCGAGTTCGACGCGCTGATGGCCCGCCTCAAGGCGCTGGAAGCCGCCCACCCGGAATTCGCCTCCGATGATTCCCCGACGCGCCGCGTGGGCGGCGAGCGCTCCAATACCTTTGCCCCGGTGCCGCACCGCATCCCCATGCTTTCGCTCGACAACTGCTATTCCGCCGAGGAATTCCTGGAGTGGCACGCGCGCGTAAAAAAAGGCCTTAAAGATGAGCCTTTTGAAATGGTGGTGGAGGCGAAGATCGACGGCCTTTCCTGCTCCATAGAATACGAGAAAGGCCGGCTCGCGAGAGCCTCCACGCGGGGCGACGGCGAAACAGGCGAGGACGTTACGCTGAACGTGCGCGCGATAAGGTCCGTGCCCATCAAGCTTGACCTCAGCCATGCGCCGGCCTTGTTCGAAGCCCGGGGCGAAGTTTACATGGACAAGAAGGATTTCGAGGCCTTTCACGAGGAGGCGCTCTCTGCCGGTGAGGAGCCTTTCGTGAATCCGAGGAACGCCGCCGCCGGGTCGCTGAGGCAGAAAGACCCGTCCGTGACGGCCAGGCGCCGCCTCAAGTTCATCGCCCATTCCTACGGCTACCTGGAGGGCATGGTGGAGCCGGACTCGCACTGGGAATACCTCAACATCTGCCGGGGCCTGGGCTTCCATATCTCCACGCTGGGCAACAGGGTCTGCCGGAGCGCCGAAGAGGTGCTGGCTTTTTACAACGAATATTCGGAGAAGCGCTTCAGTCTGCCCTACGAGATAGACGGGCTGGTGATAAAAGTCGACTCGCTGCGGCAGCGGGGGCTGCTCGGCTACACCGCCAGGAGTCCGCGCTGGGCCATAGCCTTCAAATACCCCGCGCAGCAGGCCACCACCACGGTAAAGAACGTCCAGTTCTCGGTGGGCCGCACCGGGGCCATCACCCCGGTGGCCGAGCTTGAGCCGGTAAAATGCGGGGGTGTCACCATCTCCAGCGCCACGCTGCACAATTTCGACGAGATAGAGCGCCTCGGCCTCAGGATCGGAGACAAGGTGGTG
Source organism: Elusimicrobiota bacterium (assembly GCA_030651035.1). Classification (GTDB taxonomy): domain Bacteria; phylum Elusimicrobiota; class Elusimicrobia; order Elusimicrobiales; family UBA9959; genus UBA9959. Next base: position 38,692 of record JAUSCK010000206.1, on the reverse strand, counting down.
ATAGAGCGCGCCGGCGAGGTTATCCCCAAGATAGTCAAGGCCGTGCCGGGCTCGCGCACCGGCCGCGAGAAGGCCATCTACCCGCCCAGGGCCTGCCCCTCCTGCGGCTCCGAACTTTTCAAGGACGAGGAGGAGGTGGCCCTGCGCTGCGTGAACCCGTCCTGCCCGGTGCAGTTCAAGCGCTCGCTGCTGCACTTCGCCTCCCGCGACGCCATGAACATAGACGGCTTCGGCGTCTCTTCGACGGAGCAGCTGGTGGATAAGGGCCTGGTGAAAGGTTTCCCGGATATCTACCGCCTGAAAAAAGAGGACCTGCTGGGGCTTGAACTTTTTAAGGACAAGAAGGCCGATAACCTGCTCGCGCAGATAAATAAAAGCAAAGAGCAGCCCCTGTCCCGGCTTATCTATGCCCTGGGCATAAGGCATATCGGCGAGAAGAACGCGCGCGTGCTGGCGCAGCATTTTAAAACCATGCGGGCCTTCACGGACGCCGGGCTGGAAGAGCTGGCCAGGGTCAGCGACATCGGCCCGGTGATAGCGGAAGCCGTGACCGGGTTTTTCAAGTCGGAAGCCACGCGCAGGATGGCTGAAGAGCTGGGGAAGCTGGGCCTGCGCATGGACGAGCCGGAGCGCAAAACTTCCGGCGGGACGCTCGCCGGCAGGACCTTGGTTTTCACGGGGGAACTGAAGACGATGACGCGGGACGAGGCCCAGGCCAAAGTCAGGGAACAGGGGGGGAAGGAAACCTCCGGCGTTTCCGCCAAGACTTCCTATGTCGTAGTCGGGGCCGACCCCGGCTCCAAGTACGAAAAAGCGAAAAAACTCGGCGTGCCCGTCCTGACTGAAGAGGAATTTCTTAAACTTATTGGAAGTAATTAGGTGTTGCAGTAATTTATGATACGGTGCGCCGAATAAAGATTTAACATGGATAGACAGGATATACAGGATTTTTATTTTTTCCTCTTATCCTGTCCATCCTGTTTATCGATGTGAATGTTCTTTTTTATGGATAAAACAGTTTATTTGAGCGTTTACAACAAGACCGGGGTGGAGGAATTCGCCCTCGGCCTGGAAGAACTGGGGTTCGAGATATACGCCTCGGGGTCGACCTATAAGCTGCTGGCCGAGGCCGGCATAGAGGCGGAGGAGGTGCGCTATTCCCCGCCGGTGCCTTATTCCGTGCTTAAAGCCCTTTCCGGGCGCTTCCCCGCCGTTTCCGAGAACGGCGTGGAGCTGCCGTCCTTTTACATCGTGGCCGCGAACCTCTACCCCATAGCCAGCATCGTGGGGCAGGAGGAGTTCGCTATCAGCGAGCTCTCCAATTACCTGGACCAGTCCAATTCCGCCGTGCTGCGCGCCGCCGCCCGCGATTTCGAGAACGTCATAACCCTCTCCAGCCCGGTGGATTACGGCCCCGTGCTTCGCGCCCTCAAGGAGGACGGCGGCCTTGAGCAGGAACTGAAAAAACAGCTGGCCGCCAGGGCCTGGCAGCACCTGGCCGCCTACGACGCGACCGTGGCGCAGTACCTTTCCGAGACAGGGAACCTGCTGGGCGACGAAGTTGTGATGAGCCTGAGAAAAGTGGCGGACCTGGATTACGGCGAGAACCGCCACCAGAAAGCCGCTTTTTACGCCCTCAGCGGCGCCCGCCCGCGCGGTCTCAACGCCGCCAAAATACTTTGCGGCGGTCCCTTTAACCTCAACCACTATCTTGATCTGGATACCGCCTTCGAGCTGGCGCTGGAATTCGACGAGCCCGTCTGCGTTATAGCCAAGCACGACAGGCCCGCCGGGGCCTGCGCCGCCGGCACGCAGGCGGAAAGCCTGCGCGGCGCTTTGAAGAGCGATCCGGCGGGGGCCGTCGGCGGCACCGCCGCCTTCAACCGGCAGGTCGAAGCCGAAACCGCCGGGATACTGGCTGAAACTTTCATAGAGAGCGTGATAGCCACGGGCTACGGTCCCGAGGCGCTAAAAATACTGCGGGCCAAGGAAGGCCTGCGGGTCCTGTCGCTTTCAGCCCCGGTGCTTTCACCCTACGAGGTGGAGCTGCGCTCCGTATCCGGCGGGGTGCTTATCGAGTCCAAGGATAACAGGCTTTTTTCCGCCGAGCCCGCCTGCGTCACCAGGCGCAGGCCGACCGACGCTGAGGCGCGGACGCTGAGACTTGCCTGGAAAACCGTCAAATACGCCAAAACCTACGCCGTGGCGCTTGCCGAAGGGCATTGCACCATAGCCGTCAGCGCTTCGGAGAGTTCCACCTACGACGCGGTCAGGAGCGCCCTGTGGAAAATGCGGGACAAGCGGTCCATTCTGCCCGGCTCCGGCCCGCTCGTGATGGCCGCCGACGCGGCCCTGCCGCTTAAGACCCTGCAGGCTGCCCTGGCCGGCGGGATAAGCGCCGTGATCCAGCCCGGCGGCTGGCAGGACGACGAGGACTGCGTGCAGCTCTGCGATTCGAAGAACGCCGCCATGCTGTTCGCCGGCATCCGCCACTTCAGGCATTAAATATTTCAACCGCGAGATGCGAAGTCGGGGCCTACTGCGGGATTAGCATGGATTCGGGCGGCATACCGTGGGGACCGGGTCATCAAAACCGGCGTCGCGCACACCGTGCGCGCGCCTGCCTGCCTCGGCCCTCGCGCTACGCAAGCTCGGGGCGGGGAACTGTCGCTTCGCTCCATCCCGGCGGCTTTTGCTGACCCGATCCCCACGGTCTCCGCCCAGGTTACCCGTTTTAATAAAAAATGTGCTAACTGATAAAGTGAGCGGAGGGGGAGACCGCAGGGGCCAGGTTAGCAAAAGCCGCCGGAAGGCGAGGCTTGCGTAAGCGCCGAGCCTGAGGCAGGCAGGCGCGCGTACGGTGTACGCGACGCCGGTTTTGCGTTCTGGCCCCTGCGGTAAGCCCCCGACTTGGCATCTCGCGGTCCCCGATCCCTTCGGTATGCCGCCCGAACGCGTGTAAGCCCTTAAGACTTATAAATTGTTATAATTTTATATGGAAAATTCGGAACCCAAATCTAATTTTATTCGCGAAATTATTGACGCGGACCTGGCCTCGGGCAAGTTCGGGGGACGCGTGCATACGCGCTTCCCGCCGGAGCCCAACGGGTACCTGCATATCGGCCACGCCAAATCCATCTGCCTCAACTCCGGCATAGCCCGCGATTACAAGGGCAAATTCAACCTCCGTTTCGACGACACCAACCCCTCCAAGGAAGAGCAGGAGTACGTCGATTCCATCGTTGAGGACGTCAGGTGGCTGGGGGGGGATTTCGAGGACAGGCTGTTTTTCGCCTCCGACTATTTCCCGCAGATGTACGACTGGGCCATGGCGCTGGTCAAAAAGGGCAAAGCCTACGTGTGCGACCAGACCGCCGAAGAGACCAGGCGGCACCGCGGCTCGCCGAGCGAGGCGGGCAAAGACAGCCCCTTCCGCAGCCGGTCCGTAGAAGAGAACGTCGACCTGTTCGAGCGCATGAAGCGCGGCGAATTCCCCGACGGCTCGCGGGTGCTGCGCGCGAAGATAGACATGGCCCACCCGAACCTGTACATGCGCGACCCCGTAATGTACCGCATCCTGCACGCCGAGCATCACCGCCAGAAAGGCGCCTGGTGCGTGTATCCCATGTATGACTGGGCGCACGGCCTGGAAGACTCCATCGAGCAGATAACCCATTCCATCTGCACACTTGAATTCGAGAACCACCGGCCGCTGTACGACTGGTTCCTGACCGAGCTGGGCATATACCATCCCCGGCAGATAGAATTCGCCCGCCTGAACCTGAGCAACACGGTCCTGAGCAAGCGCAAGCTGCTGGAGCTGGTGCGTGATAACCACGTCAGCGGCTGGGACGACCCGCGCATGCCCACCATTTCCGGGCTTCGCCGCAGGGGCTACACCTCCGGATCCATCCGGGCTTTCTGCGCCGAGATAGGCGTGGCCAAGTTCAACAGCATAGTGGATATCTGGGTGCTGGAAAACTCCCTGCGAAACGAATTGAACAAGACCGCGCCCCGGTTCATGGCGGTGCTGCGTCCGTTAAAAGTGGTGATAACCAATTACCCGCAGGACCAGGCGGAGGAGATGGACCTGGTGAATAATCCGGAGGACCCGGCCGCCGGGACCCGCAAAGTCCCGTTCTGCCGGGAGCTGTATATCGAGCAGGACGATTTCAAGGAAGTCCCGCCGAAGAAGTTCTTCCGCCTGACCCCGGGGCAGGAAGTGCGCCTGCGGGCCACCTATATAATCAAGTGCGAAGCCGTGATTAAAGACGCGGCGGGAAATGTTACCGAAGTCCATTGCACCTATGACCCGGCCAGCCGCGGCGGGACTGCGCCCGACGGGCGCAAGATAAAGGGCACGATACACTGGGTTTCGGCCCGGCACGGGTTCGCTGCCCCGGTGCGGCTGTACGACGCCTTGTTCTCCAAGCGCGCGCCGGAGGATGTGGAAGAAGGCCGCGACTTCAAGGAAAACCTGAACCCCGGCTCCCTGGAAGTGCTGGATAGCGCCTGGTGCGAACCCGGCCTGAAGGCTCTTCCCGCCGGCTCGCGGGTCCAGTTCGAGCGGCTCGGTTACTTTTTCGCGGATCCCAAGGATTCAAAACCCGGCGCGCCGGTGTTCAACCGCACGGTGACCCTTAAAGATACCTGGGCCAAGATCGAGCAGAAAGATCCGGCGGCGAAATAGGCAGACTATGAAAAAGATAAAAAGCGTAGTCCTTTTTTACAACTCCAGAAGCCGCAAGGCGCTGGCTTACTCCTCGGCGATAGTGCGCAGGCTGAAGGTCCAGGGCGTTAAGGTCAGTAAAATATGCGTAAATGACGCCGCCTGCGAGGTTAAGGCCGCGGACGCGGCCGTGGCCGTCGGCGGCGACGGAACGGTGCTTTACGCCGCCCGCCATGTAATAGCCCTGGGCCTCCCGGTGCTGGGCATCAATGCGGGCGGCCTGGGTTTCCTGAGCGGCATAGAGCAGAAAGAGTTCCTTAAGAGCGCGGAAGTGTTCCTGCGCGGCGGTTTCAGGAAATTCAAGCGCAGCCTGCTCGCCGTCAGCGTGCTGCGCGGCGGGAAAAAGGTTTTCGGGCCCATGCCGGCGCTCAACGACTGCGTGATCAGAAGCCCCGAAGCCAGGGCTTTTCCGCTGCGCGCCTCTTTCGGCAGCCAGTTCCTGAGCGAATATTTCGGGGACGGCCTTATAATATCAACTCCCAGCGGTTCCACGGCTTACAACCTGGCGGCCTCCGGCCCCATTGTGCTGCCGGACCTGGAGGTCTTTCTGCTTTCGCCCATCTGCCCGCACACCCTGACCCATCGGCCCATAGTGCTCTCGGCTTCTGAGGAGCTGCGCGTTGCGGTGCAGGGCTGGCGCTCAGGCCCGCAGCAGCTGCGGCTTTCTATGGACGGGCAGGAGACTTTTAACCTTGAGCCGGGAGATACGGTGCTGGTGGGCCGGCATCCGCGCAGCCTTGAGCTGCTGGCCCCCGCCGGATTTTCATATTTCGACGTCCTGCGCCGCAAATTGAGCTGGGGCGAACGCTAGGACAGGGGAATTTCCTGTTTTTCACCGCAGAGACGCGGAGGACGCAGAGGGGGAATTCCCGAGGCAGGAAAACGTGTCGCTTTGACTCCACTCTGCGCTCTCTGCGCCTCTGCGGTGAATGCTTTTCTCTGACTATTTTTTTATGCTGAAGAAACTGCTGATCAGGAATTTTGCCGTTATTGAGGCGCTGGAGCTTGAGCCGGCGCCGGGGCTTAATATTTTCACCGGCGAGACGGGGGCCGGCAAATCTATAATAATTTCCGCGCTGGGTTTCCTGCTGGGCGAGCGCTCCGGGTCCGACATCCTGAGGCCCGGCGCCGCCTCAGCCGAGGTGGAGGGGGAATTCCTGGCCGGGAACCTGCCTGCCAAGTTAATGGAGCGCTGGGATATAAAGGGCGGGGCGGTGACCATACGCCGCCAGTCCGATCCCAAAGGCCGCACCAAGGCCGCCGTAAACGGCGCGGCCGCAACGCTGGCGCAGCTTTCAGAAATAGGCGGTTTCCTTGTGGATTTCCACGGCCAGAACGAGCACCAGAGCCTGCTTAAGCCCGAAACCCAGCGCGACCTGCTTGACCGCTACGGCAAGCTTGATAAAGAGGTTAAGTCGGTTTTTGAGGCCTGGCAGGAGGCCCGCTCCCTTGAGGAGCGGCTTAACGCCGTTTCCATGTCCGAGGACGAGCGCGCCCGCCTGCTTGACCTTTACCGCTTCCAGCTTAACGAGATAGAAGCGGCCAATTTAAAAGAAGGCGAGGAGGAGGAGCTTGAGGCCCTTTGGCCGCGCCTTAAAAATTCCGAGAAACTGTTTTCCCTTTCCGGCGACACGCACGCGCTGATCGACGACGCCGCGGGGAACGCCGAGAAATCCCTGGAGAAGATCAGGGCCCTGTCCGCCATCGACCCGTCGGCGGAACACCTGGCCGCGCGGCTGGCCTCCGCGGCCATAGAGCTGCGCGACCTTTCAGGAGAGCTGCGCGCCTACGGGCGCGGCGTGCATTCCAACCCTTCCGAAGTGGACCGCTGCCTTTCGCGCCTTGATAAATTCAAAAGCCTTAAAAAGAAATACGGGGCGGACATCCGCGCCGTGCTGGCTAAAGCGGAGGAACTGCGCGCCAAAGTGAGCAGCCTGGACGATCTGACGCTTGACCGCTCCGAGCTGGAGAAAAAACTCGCCGCCGCCCGCGGCAAGCTTGAAAAACTGGCGCTGGCGCTTCACGAAAAGCGCCTGGCGGCGGCCAAAAAGCTCTCGGCCGAGATACTTGAAGAGGCGCAGGGTCTCGGCTTCAGGGAAGTGCGCTTTGCCGTGGACGCCGCCTATGACGAGGCGGCAATCACCTCGTCCGGCGGCGACTCCGTGGAATATCTTTTTACCGCCAACCCCGGCTACCCGCTGAGGCCGCTGCGCTACACGGCCTCCGGCGGCGAGATGGCCCGCATAATGCTCGCGCTCAAGACCGCGCTGTCACGCGTGGACCGCATCGGCGCGCAGGTCTTCGACGAGGTGGACGCCGGGGTGGGCTCCGTGACGGGCCGGCTGGTCGGCGAAAAACTGGCCAGGCTGGCCGCGGACAAACAGATCTTCTGTATAACGCATCTGCCGCAGGTGGCGGCTTTCGGCGGCGCGCATTTCTTCGTGGAGAAAGCCGTGAAGAACGGCGTTTCCGCGGCCGCGGTGAGCCTCCTGGACCCCGCAGCGCGCGAGCGCGAAATAGCCCGGATGCTGGGCGGTAAAAAACAGTCTTCCGAACTCGGCTTGAAACACGCCAAAGAACTTCTGTCAGAGGCCCGGAAATAACCGGTAACAGGTAAATAAAGGAAACCGTATGCGCGTAAGATTCGCTCCCTCACCCACAGGACACCTCCATATAGGCGGCGCCCGCACCGCATTGTTTAACTACCTTTTGGCCAGGAAACATAAAGGCACCTTCATCCTCCGCATCGAAGATACCGATGAGGACCGCTCCACGGCGGAGTCCACAAAGTCCATCTTCGAAAGTATGCTCTGGCTGGGCCTTAACTGGGACGAGGGCGCCATGCCCGACGGCATGGAGAAAGGCTCCTGCGGCCCTTACGTGCAGAGCGTACGCGAGGCGCAGGGGATATACCGCAAATATGCCGACCAGCTGCTCCGGGAGGGCAAGGCCTTCCTCTGCTACTGTTCCCCCGAAGAGCTTGATGAGTCGCGCAAAAAGGCCCTGGTCGAGAAACGAGACCCTTTGTACGACGGGCGCTGCCGAAGCCTGACCGAAGACCAGCGCAAAGCTTTCGAGGCGCAGGGGCGCAAGCCGGTAGCGCGCTTCCTGATGTCCAAAGAGGGTTCGGTCGGCTGGACCGACCTGGTGCACAAAGAAATGAAGTTCGAGAATAAAGTGCTCTCCGACTTTGTTATGCTGAAGGCCTCAGGCTACCCGACCTACAATTTCGCCTGCGTGGTGGACGACCACCTGATGGAGATAACGCACGTGGTGCGCGGCGACGACCATATCTCGAATACCCCGCTGCAGCTGCACCTCTACGCGGCGCTGGGCTGGAAGGCGCCGGAGCTCGGCCATCTCTCCATGATACTCGGCCCCGACGGCACCCGCCTCTCCAAGCGCCACGGCGCCGCCTCCGTTGGTGAATACCGCAGGCAGGGCTACCTGCCGGAGACCATGAAGAATTACCTGGCACTGCTTGGCTGGTCCAATCCCGAGAGCCAGCAGCTGTTCAAGAAAGGCGAGCTGGAGGAAAAATTCGACCTGAAGGGCTGCCAGAAAAGCCCCGCCATCTTCGACCCGGTGAAGCTGGACTGGATGAACGGCGAGTACATACGCCTGCTTCCGAAAGAGGATTTCCTGGCGCTCGCTTTGCCGTTCGTAAAAGAATCCGGCCTGGACATTTCCGCCGGCAGGGTGCCGCTCATCGATATCGTGGCCCTGGAGCAGGAGAAGTGCAAACTGCTGGCTGAGCTCCCGGCCAAGGTCGAGTTCTTCTTCAAGGACCCGGTTTACAGCCCCGAGGCGGTGGCAAAGACGCTTAAGAATCCGGAAGTCCCTCAGGTAATCAAGGGGATCAAAGAGGTCTATTCCGCCCTGCCCGAGTTTAAAGAGGCTCCCATAGAAGCCGCCACCCGCGCTTTCGCCAAGTCCGGCGGCTTAAAAGCAGGCCAGGTCTTCCACCCCGTGCGCGTGGCCCTCTCCGGCCGCTCCGACGGCCCGACTCTTTTCCGCATGATAGAGTACCTCGGCAAAGAAGAGTCCCTTAAGCGCCTGGACAAAGCCCTGACGCTTATATAGCGAGGGGCGGCCACCCCGGCTAGGCCTCTCGCGGTCCATTCCCCAAAGCTCCCGAGCGGGGGGAATTCGCCCCGAGCCCCCTTGTAACAAAATTGCCACATTCCTGTATTAAATCTTAAATAGGTAAATAGTAAACTTTCCTTGTAACCTTATGAAATATTGGTTCTACTCGGAAGGCAACATACTTGGCCCCTACGAGCCGGCAGAAATGCTGGCTCTTCCGGCTTTTGCCGAGGAAAGCCTTGTCTGCCCCGAGACCTGCACCGGCGACAACCCCGGCGACTGGCGCCCCGCCTCGCAGGTCGGTGAGATCGCCTCGGCCTTAAGCTACGGCTCCGGCCGCACCATCACCGCGGGCGTGGTAGCGGGGACCTACGAGTACGAAACCGGCTTCAATTCCAGCGCCAGCTACTTCGAGAACAGGGAGCCCTCCACCGGGGCCTCCTACGGCGAACTCCTCGACACCATCGACAATATCCTGGGCGCCTATAAGGAGGGTCCCTCAGCCGCCGCCGGCAGGGCCGCCCCCGAAACCGACTACGACCTGGCCGAAAAATTTGACATACGCCTCTCCCACATACAGGAGGAGCTGGAAGCCGCACGCTGGGAGAAAAACCTCCTCCTCGAAAAGATCCGCTCCAAGGATATGGAGGAGAAGAAGAACCGCGAGCGCATAGCCGAACTGGAGGCCCGCCTCAAAAGCGAGCTCGGCAAGTCCTATGTGAGCGCCCGTGAATTTGAACAGCTGCGCCACCTGGCCGATCTCAAGGAAAAAGCCGAAACCGTGCGGCAGATCGAAGATATAAAGAAAGAAGAACAGGAAGCGATACAGAGACAGGAACAGGAGGAGATAAAGAGAAAAGAACAGGAAGAGACAGAGAGAAAAGAACAGGAGGAGACAGAGAGAAAAGAACAGGAGGAGATAAAGAGAGAAGTACAGGAAATCAGCCGCGAGACACCCCCGGTCCAGCTCACCGAGCCGGCCGCTAAGCTCCCTGCTCCCAAAGCTGTCACCGCTGAGCCGGCCATGGAATTCCACGCGCTGAAGCCCGAGCCTCTTTCCGAAGTCTCCGCGGAGGAAGCAAAACACGCCGAGGCGGAAAAAACCCGGCCGGAGAGCGCGGCCAGGTCATATAGGAGCATCTCCCGCGGTTCCGAGATAAAGCTGGAGACCTCGCTCGGCAGAGAGCTTAAGGAAGAAGACGAGGACGATGATCTTACCAGCCGCAAATTCAAGAGCCTGGGCCAGACTCAGCCCCCGGCCTATGTATACGGTTCGCATTACGACAAACCCCTGCCCGGCCCGGAGGCCGCTCCCGCCGGGGCGTACAAAGGCCCCGAAGCTTTTGAGCCCCTTCCCCAGCAGGCGGGCGGCATAGTCTACGATTTTACGGTGGTTACCCCTAAGCAGTCGGAGACCACTCAGCAGTTCCAGATAGAGACCCGCTACGAAGCTCCCTCTTCCTACGCTCAGCCCGCGGCCGAGCAGCCCCAGCCGGTAAAGCCGCCCACTTATGACTTCGGTATACAGCAGCCGGAGCCGACTCCGGCCCCGGAGCCGACTCCAGCCCCGGCCCCGGCTCCGGCCCAGTACCGCGCGCCGCAGGTGCAGCACGGCTTCCAGTTCCAGCCCTATGTTGAGGCATCGGTCCAGCAGCCTGCCCCGGCGCCCCAGGTCAAAGCGCCGGCTCCCCAGTCATTTCCGCCTTCGGCCCAGCTGGCGCCCGCCGCTGCCCCCGCCGCCCAGGAAAAAGCGCCCGCCGCTGTCCCGGCCGCCCAGGAAAAAGCGCCCGCCGCGGCTCCCGAATCTCCGGATGTAACAATGCGCATTCCTGTCCAGACCGTAAAAGGAAAGCCTGAACCCGCGCCCCCTGGAAAAGCGAAGAAAAAAGGCGGCAGGATGGCCTTTATAACCATACTTGTGGTTTTCGGGTCGATGGCAGCCGGCGGCCTGGGTTACTTTTTCATGGGCGAGGGCGTGAGCTTTTCCGAGTTTTCAATGCTCAACCTCGGCGGCAAGAAAAAATCAGCCGCCATGGACAGCCAGCTGGAAGGCAAGACTGAACCCGCGCCCGTACTGGATAAGGCGGAGCCGGTGCCGTCGCCTGACGTACAGCTGCCCCCGAAGCAGCAGCCGGTCCCCGCGGAGAAACCGGCCAACGAGAATATAAAAAAGGCCCTTGAAATCGTAAAGGGATATAAGCTTTCCGGCGGCCGCGGCACCGTGGCTACCTGGTTCGCCAACTCTTTCCTCTCAGGCTCCTCGGGCGGCGCGAACGAGGAGTGGACCGCCACGCCGCTGCATGGAGACATCTTCCTTGTGCAGTACCGCTTGTTAAGGCCCAAACAGGAACCCCTTATCTACCACTTCGAGGTTGATGTCGTCAAACGTGACATAGTGCGCGGCATAAACAACAACGCCATGGAGCTCCTTGATTTTTCCTCCAAGGAAAAGAGCGCCAGCGCGGCGCCCGTCAAGAAGCCCAAGGCCAAGCCCGCCCGCAAAGCCTCCCGGCCCGGCGGTATTCCCATACTTCCCCTGCCGGACGCCCCGCCCGCCGGGGCTCAGGCAGAGCAGGACCCTACCGGGTTTGAAAACGTCCAGGCCGAAGGCTCGGAGCAGGTAAAATACCTCAAAGCCCAGGAATCCGACGAAGAATTGTTCTAACGGCCGGCAATACAGGATAATAACCGGCCGCCGGCCGCCCGCATAATTCAAACATGGATAGACAGGATAGACAGGATTTGTGTTTGCCTTGTTTCATCCTGTCCATCCTGCTCATCCATGTGAATGATATTTTGTAATATATAAGTCAGTCGTCGTAGCTTTATAGCTGATCACCTCTTTGTATGGCTGAAAAAGGCATATCCATCAATATCTCCAGGCGCCTCGGCGAGATGCTCGTCTCCTCCGGCCTGCTCACCTCCGCCCAGCTCGGCGAGGCGCTGGACCTGCAGCGCACCGGCGGCGGCAAGCTCGGGCAGCTGCTGATACATAAGAAATATATCGACGAGCACACCCTGCTGGAATTCCTCAGCAAGCAGTTCGGCATAGAGTTCGTGGACCTGCGCGGGCTGGAGATAAAAGAGGACCTCCTCAAGATCATCCCGGAGAACATAGCCCGGCGCTACGGTCTTATAGCGGTCGAGAAAAGCGACGGCAGGCTGAAGGTCGCCATGGAGGACCCGCTCAATATAGTGATCCTCGACGACCTCAAGATGATGACCGGCTACGACGTCAAGCCGGTTTTCGGCTCCGAATCCGATATCGCAGCGGCCATTGATAAGCATTACGGCACAAAAACCTCGAAAGAGGCGCTGGACGAGATCCTGAAAAAGACCATCGGCGGGACCACCGAAGTGTCGCTTGTGGAGGAAGATGCCTCCAAAGGCGGGGGGGAAGACCTGATTTCCCTTGCGGAGAAGGGGGAGGCCGCCCCGATAGTGCAGATGGTGAACCTCATCATCTCCTCCGCCATAAAGGCCCACGCCTCCGACATACACATAGAGCCCTCCTACAAGGAAACCAAGGTGCGCTTCCGCATAGACGGCGTGCTGCACGCGCAGCCCTCTCCTCCCAAAAAATTCCACAACGCCATCGTCAGCCGCCTGAAGATCATGTCCACGCTGGACATCTCCGAGCGCCGCCTGCCGCAGGACGGGCGCACCAAGCTTAAGATCGACGATCGCGAGATAGACCTGCGCGTTTCCATCCTGCCCTGCGGCCCCGGCGAAAAAGTGGTGATGCGCATCCTGGATTCCTCCGGCCTGAAGCTGAGGCTGGAGGACCTGGGCATGGAACCGGAAAACCTGGCCATTTTCGCCAAGTGCCTCAAAGCCCCTCACGGTATAAACCTGGTAACGGGCCCCACCGGCTCCGGCAAATCCACCACGCTTTATTCGGCGCTGGCCACGCTTAACGAGCCGGACGTCAATATAGTCACCATTGAAGACCCCATAGAATACCAGCTGGAGGGCATAAACCAGGTGATGGTCAACGCCGACGTCGGCCTCACCTTCGCCTCCGGCCTGCGCTCCTTCCTGCGCCAGGACCCGGACATAATAATGGTGGGCGAGATCCGCGACTTTGAGACCATGGCCACGGCCATCAACGCGGCCATGACCGGCCACCTGGTGTTTTCAACGCTGCACACCAACGACGCGCCCGGCGCCATAACCCGCATAGGCATGATGGGCGTAGAGCCGTTCCTTACCTCTTCCACGCTGCTGATGGTGGTGGCCCAGCGCCTGGTGCGCGGCATCTGCAGGCACTGCAAGGAAACCTACGAGGTTAAGCCCGAGATGATGGTGAGCCTCGGGGTGCCCAAAACTATCCTTGATAACCATGTTAAAAATGGTAAAATAGTGCTGTCCAGGGGCAGGGGCTGCGATGTCTGCGCCAAGACCGGCTACAAGGGCCGCATGGGTATACATGAAATACTTGAGATCAACGACGCGATCAGGGGCCTTATCATAGAGAAGGCGCACGTTTCCAGGATAAAAGAGGCCGGCCGTAAGAACGGCATGATCACCCTGAGGGAATCCGCCCTCCGCAAGCTTTTTACCGGCGCGACCACGGTAGAAGAGGTCATACGCGTCACGGGATCGGACGTCGACTGAAAAGTTGACTTGCAGCTTTTGCTAGCAGGCTGGAATGCCGGCGTGCCATGAGGAAAATTCCTTATCGCATACCAGCTACCAGCATACCAGCGGTTTCTCCAGGAGCACTCTTTATGGTAACAATGAGCGAGCAGTTTATAATGATGCACGAGAAGAACGCCTCGGACATCCACCTCACCGCCGGCGCCACCCCGATGCTCCGCATAGACGGGGAACTTGTCCAGACCCCTTTTGAAAAGCTCACGCCTGAGATGTGCCAGACGCTGATCTTCTCGCTGATGACCGACGCCCAGCGCCAGCGCTTCGAGGCCACCAACGAGCTCGACTTCGCCTTCGGCATAAAGGGCATGGGCCGGCTGCGCATGAACGCCTACCGCCAGCGCGGCGTGGTGGGCGCGGCCATCCGCTCCATCCCCAGCAAGTACAAGACTTTCGACGAGCTGAACCTGCCGCCCGTGGTTTACGACCTTATGAAGATGACCAAGGGCCTGCTGCTGATAACCGGCCCCACCGGCTCCGGTAAATCCACCACGCTGGCCTCGATGATAGACTACCTCAACGAGCACCGCAATTACCACATCATTACCGTCGAGGACCCGATCGAATACGTGCATACCCACAAGAAGAGCATCGTGAACCAGCGCGAAGTCGGCGCGGACACCGAGACTTTCGGCGCGGCGCTGCGCCACGTGCTGCGGCAGGACCCCGACGTCATCCTTATCGGCGAGCTGCGCGACCTTGAGACCATTGGCGCCGCCCTGAACATCGCCGAGACCGGCCACCTGGTGCTTTCCACGCTGCACACCTCCGACGCCGCCCAGACCATCAACCGCATCATCGACGTTTTTCCGCCGCACCAGCAGGAGCAGATCCGCGTTCAGCTGTCGTTCGTGCTGCAGGGCGTGTTCGCCCAGCAGCTGCTGCCCATGGCCAGCGGCACGGGCCGCACGCTGGCCTGCGAAGTGCTCATCGCCAATTCAGCCGTCCGCAACCTCATCCGCGAGCAGAAGATCGAGCAGATACCGACCATCATACAGACCGGCGGCAAGTTCGGCATGGTCACCATGAACCAGTCGCTGGTGGACCTCTATAAGAAGCAGAAGATCAGCTACCAGGAAGCCATCACCCGCTCGGCCGATCCCGAGGACCTGAAGAAGCTTCTGCAGAAGACCCTCTCTGTTTCCAGCTGAGCAGGGGGATACAAAAGGATTAAGGATTAAGGATTAAAACCTGCTGCTTGCTGCTTAATCCTTACCACTTAATCCTTACCGCTTACCAATTATGCAATTTGCCTATAAAGCTAAGGACTCAGCCGGCAAACTTACGGAAGGCACTGTAGAGGCCGCCGACCAGAAAGTCGCCATGACCCGCCTGCGCGAGCAGAAGCTGTCCGTGATCGAGGTAAAGCCGGCCCCGGTCAAGAAGGCGAAAAAAGGTAAGGTAGACAACAAGGACGTCGTCATGTTCTCCCGCCAGCTTTCCACGCTGGTGTCCGCGGGCGTGCCCATCGTGCAGGGCCTAAACATTCTTGAGGCGCAGGCTGAGAGCCCCGGGTTTAAATACGTGGTAGGAGCCCTGCGCACCGACATCGAGGCCGGCCTTTCCATTGCCGACGGAATGAAGAAGCACCCGCAGGCTTTTACCGAGCTTTACGTGGCCATGATAAAGGCCGGCGAGGTGGGCGGTATCCTTGACACCATACTCGAGCGGCTTTCCGCCTACCTGGAAGCCAACGAGGCCCTTAAGTCAAAAGTGAAGAGCGCGCTGATGTACCCCACGGTGGTGTTCAGCGCGGCCGGCATCATCACTATCTTCCTGATAGTCTTCGTCATCCCTATCTTCAAGGACATCTTCGGCAGCTTCGGCGCCGAGCTTCCCCTCCTGACCCGCGTTATCATCGGCATCTCCGATTTCCTGCGAGCCAAACTTCTCTATATGCTGCCGTTTATAGGCGGCGGGGTCTGGCTGTTCAAGAAGTGGATGAAGACCAAGCAGGGCCAGGAGAAGATCGACGAGCTTTCGCTTAAGCTGCCCGTTTTCGGCATACTGCTGAAGAAGGTGGCCATCGCCAAATTCAGCCGCACGCTGGGCACGCTTATCAAATCCGGCGTGCCCATCCTGCAGGGCCTCGAGACGGTAGCGCAGACCTCCGGCAACAAAATAATAGAGAACGCCATCAACGCCAGCCGCGACTCCATTAAGGAGGGCGGCCGCATCTCCGACCCGCTCAAGAAAGCCAATATTTTCCCGCCTATGGTCATACAGATGATAAGCGTGGGCGAGGAGACCGGCGGGCTGGACAACATGCTGAACAAGATAGCCGACTTCTACGACCAGGAGGTCGATACCGCCGTCAAGGGCCTGACCTCCATGATAGAGCCGCTTATCATAATTATCCTGGGCTTTGTGGTGGGCACCATAGTCATCGCCATGTTCATGCCCATGTTCGCCCTGGGCGACATGGTCGGGTAAAGACAGAAAAGTTTAATCACATGGATGAGCAGGATAAACAGGATATGTAAAGGGAAAAATAAAAAATCCTGTATATCCTGTCTATCCATGTTTAAAGTTTAAGGCCCGGGTTTTCCCGGGCTTTTTCTATTTCCAGGAGTTGTACCTTCGCTTTTACGCCGCCGGGGGCGGAGAAGCCGCCGGGCGTGCCGTCGGACTTTATGACCCTGTGGCAGGGAACGATGGGCGCGAAAGGGTTCTTTCCCAGCGCCGAGCCCACCGCCCTCGCCGCGCCGCGCTTGCCTATCTTCTCCGCTATCCACTTATAGCTCCGTGTCCGGCCCGACGGGATGCCCATGCAGGCCCGCCATACCGCCTGCTGGAACGGCGTATAAGTTTTCATCACCAATAAAACCTGTTTCTTTGTCACAAAATATAATTCACATGGATGAACAGGATAAACAGGATATAAGAGGAAAAAAATCCTGTACATCCTGTCTATCCATGTATATAACCATCAATCTTCATATCCTATTTTACCGCGGAGCTTCCGGTGGTAGGTCACCCCGAAGCGGTGCGCCTCGTCGCGCAGCGCCTGCAGCAGCCTGAGCCCCGCATGCGCCCGGTCAAGCAGCAGCGGCATCACCCGTCCCGGCATATAGATCTCCTCAAGCCGCTTGGCCAGCCCTATTACCGGGATTTTCATGCCAGCCGCGCGCAGGGCCTTCATGGCCGCCGCCAGCTGGCCCGGCCCGCCGTCGATCAGCAGCAGGTCGGGCGGGGTTTCCTCTTTCTTCTTCAGCTGCGCCAGGCGGCGGCCCACTATCTCCTCCATCATGGCGAAGTCGTTCCCGCCCTCCGGAGCGTTCTTGAAATTGATGCGGTATTTACGGTAATGCGCGGTGTTCTTCTCGCCGTTGATGAAACAGACCGAGGAGCCCGCCGCCTGCTTGCCGAAAAGGCTTGAGGTGTCGAAGGCCTCTATATGGGCGGGGGGGCGGGCCAGCCCCAGCGCCCCTTTAAGGGCGGTAACGGCCCCGGTGCGGCCGGTGGCCTGCTGCAGAAAATCCGGGTCCAGCTTGTGCACGAGCACGCGCTCCTCCATGTGGGAGAAGGCGCTGAGGAAATCGCGGTACATGGAGGCTTCCTCGTAGGCCAGCTTGGCGGCGGCGCGCGCCATCCTGGCTTTGAAAGCGAGGCGGAGCTTTTCGAAGTCGCCTTTAAGGAAATCCGCCACGCGCGCCGCCAGGGCGCCGTAGGCCGCCTTCGAGATCTTCCCGGCGCAGGGCGCGGTGCACTGGCCGGTGTGGAAGTAAAGGCAGGCTTTTATCTTGCGCTCAGCCAGGGGCTTTTCAACGGAAAACTCCCAGCGGCAGCGGCGCAAATTTATGAACTTTATCCGCCAGAGATAGCCTGTGAGCTTCTTCAGCGGCTCCACTTTAGGATAGGGACCGAAGTACCGCCCCCCGTCCTTCGTCTTCCTGCGGGTGAACAGCAGGCGGGGGAAATCCTCGCGGGTCAGCTCCAGGTACGGGTAGGTCTTGGAGTCTTTCCACATCTCGTTGAAGAAAGGCTGGAGGCCGTGTATGAGCTGGCGCTCGGTCAGCAGGGCTTCTCGTTCGCTGGCGGAGGCTATGTAGTCTATGCTGCGGATGAGCGCGACAAGGTTGGGGATCTTTCCCCTGGTGTCGGACGGGTTTTTCTGGAAATACTGCGCTACGCGGTGGCGCAGGTCCTTGGCCTTGCCGACGTAAAGCACGGCGCCGGTCGCGTCGCGCATCAGGTAGACTCCGGGGCTGGCCGGTAAATGTGTCAGGTCCATTATTAAAATTTGCCGCCGGTTACCAGATTTCTTTCTTCCACATTAAGGACTTTAAGGGCGAGGAAATAAACGGCCACCGCGGACGGCACCGCGACGGCGGTTACCAGGAGCGGGCCGGCGGGAGCCAGGGCTTCCCGCAAAGCCAGCGCGGACAGCGCTGAAACAGCCGCCGCCAGCGCCGGCCTGAAAAGCGGTATAGCCAGCGGGCTGAAACCGGCTTCGGACTTTAGCGCGGCAAGGAAGGCCAGGGCCGCGGCCCAGGAACTCAGCGAGGTCGCCAGCATGAGTCCGCCCGCTCCCATTGAGCGCATCAGCGGCAGGCACAGCAGCGCGTTCAGCGCCAGCTGGCCGGAGATAATAGCTATCGGCGCTTTCTGCCTGCTCATGGCGTAAAGGGCGGAGGCCGCCACCTTGTTCAGCCCGTAGGCGGGAAGACCCAGCGCGAGCCAGAAAAGCGCGCGCGACGTGGCCAGGCTCTGCTCGGGTGAAAACTTCCCGTGTTCGAAAAGCGCCCTGCAGACCGGCAGGGCCATGACGGCGATGCCCAGCGCGGCGGGCAGCATTATAAGCCAGGAAGCTGTAAGCGCGGGTTTCAGCTGACGCCGGAAACCTTCGGCGTCTCCGGCCGCCGACCTCGCCGCGAGTTCGGGCAGGGACAGGGTAGCCGCGGCCACCGCGAAAAGCGAAACGGGGAACTGGACCAGGCGCGCCGAATTGTAGATGGCGGTGATCGAGCCGGGCGGCAGGAAACTGGCGTACATGGTGTTTATCAGCATGGAAACCTGGTCCTGGGCCAGCGTCAGGGCGGCCGGCGCGGCGGCCATCAGGGCCGGCGCCGCGCCCAGGTTCCTGAAGGGGTTCGTGAACGCGAGCCCGTAGCCCTCGCGCCTGAGCAGCGGCAGCAGCGCCAGGGCCTGCAGCAGGCCCGACGCCGAAGCCACGGCCGCCACCAGTATTATTTTGCCCCGCGCGTCCAGCCCGCTGAACAGGCCGTAATGGAAAGCCGCCAGCACGGCTATTACGGAAATTGAAAAAGCGGCGGGAGCCAGCGCCGGCAAAAAGAACCTGCGCGCGGAATTCAGCGTGGCGGTGAAAAGCGCCGCCGCGTTCACGAAGACCAGGTGGGGCATGAAGGCCGCGGCGAGCAGCGCGGTAAGCTCGACCTGGCCCGGCACGCCCCTGAATCCCCAGGCTGCCAGCACGACCATCTCGCGCCTGAAAATGACCCCGCCGGCGCACAGCAGGGCCGAGCCGAAAAAGATAACCGTCCAGGAGGAGGAAAAGAAAGCCTGTCCGGCGGCTTTCCCGCGCGTTTTTTCCTTTTCAAGAAGGGGGATGAACACCGCGTTGAGCGCGCCTTCGCCCACGGTGCGCCTGAAAACGTTCATCAGCCGGAAAGCCGCGTAGTAGGCATCGGCCAGCGCCCCGCCGCCGAAAAAAGCCACCAGCAGGGCGTCCCGCGCGTAGCCGAGAGCCTTGGTTATGAGGCCGGCCCCGGCCATGCCGGACAGTCCCCGCGCGAAGGAAGGGGGGAGGGTATTTGCTTTTTCGGGCATAGAATGATAAACTATCGCTACTATGGCAAAACTCAAGACCGGAAGACATACCAGCGCTATCAAAGCCTGGCGCAAATCAGAGAAGCTGGCCTCCAAGAACAGGGGCGTAAAAACCAGGATCCACGACACTTTAAAAGAGTTCGGCACTCTCATTGTCAAGAACGACATGGAGAACGCGCAGAAAATGCTGCCCAAAGCTTATGCCCTGCTCGATAAGGCCGCCAAGACCAGCACTATCCACTGGAAAGCCGCCGCGCGGAAGAAATCCCGCCTCGCAGCGCGCGTTAAGGCGATAGCGCAGAACCCTTCAGTGAAATAATATTCTTTCTTTGTTTAGAAAGAGCTACCCCGGCGCAGTCAGCCGGGGTTTTGCTTTGGCCGTCCGATCTTCATCCTACTTGGCTGAAGTTATCTCGTAAGCCAGCTGCCTGATAACCAGCCCCGGGTCCCTTTTGGAAGAAGATTTAAGCAGCTCCTCCGCCTCAAGGCAGCGCCTTAGGGCGCGCAGGAGTTTCTCCTCGGTATAAGCCCCCGCGTTTTGCAGCAACGCGTGGTACTGGCCCGGGGACATGCCGGCCTGGTAGCAGGCGGCGGGGCCTTCGCCGGCCGCTGACAGCCGCTTCACCTTGAGCAGCCTCTCCACCGCGCGGGAGATCTGGGACAGCAGGGCCAGCGGCTCTGTGCCAAAGGCCAGCATGCTGGCGGCGGCCTGGGCGGCTTCGGCCGGGCGCCTTGAGCAGACCGCGTTGGAGAGTGCAAAAGGATGCTGCGTCCGGGCGAAGCCGGCCAGGGCCAGCGCGTCGTCAGGGTTGAAGAACCTGTTCTGCCCGTGCATGTAGAGGACGATCTTTTCCGCCTCGCCGTCCAGCGTTACCGAATCCGTCCCCAGCAGTTCCACCAGCAGTTCCAGCGCTTCGCCGTCGGTCTTCACGCCGTTCGCCAGCAGCACGGAGTTAAGGCGCTCTATGGCCTGGGCCGGGGACATCGTGTCGAAATTCACAACGGCGGATTCCGGGCCGAGCGCGCCGGGAATGGGGTCCTGCTTCTCGCGCGGCCAGTCGGACAGCAGCAGCAGGCAGGCGCTGGGGCAGGGGTCCTCCAGGTAGGCCAGCAGGGCCTTGAGCGGCTCTTTTTTAAGTTTCTCAACCCGCTTCAGCGCCACAAAGCGCACCTCGGCCAGCATCGGCGCGGTCTGCGCCTCGTCCAGGGCCTGCGCTATGTCCGCGGTCTCGGCGTCGCGCACCGAGAAATTGAAAGATTCCGGCTTAAAGATCCCCTCAAGGCGCTTCAGGGCCGCGTCCTTCATCGCGGTTTCCTCTCCGCAGAGATAATACACCGGGCGGGTTTTCTTTTTGGCCCATTCGTCGGCCAGCGCTTTCGGGGTTAGTGTCGGCATTTATTTACTCACATCGATGAACAGGATAAACAGGATAAGAGAGGGAAATACAAATCCTGTCCATCCTGTTTATCCATGTTCAATCTCTCATGCGGCTGATAGTTCATAAATTAGGGAATAACGGTGCCTGACGACTGCTGCACGTCCTGGTTCCCGGGCAGCTTTTTCTGCGAGGTGCTGGAAACCGAGCCGAAGCCCGATACCGTGCGCAGCACCACGTCCTTGGCCAGTATCTCCCACAGGGCTTCCCTGGCCTGCTCCTCCGTGAGCCCTCCCGGCAGGTTGGCGGCGGAATATATCTTGGTCACCTGCAGGGCCGGCTCCTCCCACAGGTAGCGGTTCTGCTCGCGGTCCAGCAGGCGCAGCCCGGCGATCACGTTGAGCTTGTAAACCGTGGGCACCAGGTTCACGTCGTACTGTATCGGGGTGAGTATGTAGTGGCTTATCTCGCCCACTATCACGCCCTGCGCCGCGTTTTCGGGAGACACGATGTACTCCCCGTTCTTCAGGAATTCCTCTATCACCTTAAGCGTGATCTTCTCTTCAAGCCCGAACTGCTGGGTCTTGTTGGCGAAGGGCCGCACGGCTATGCGCTTGATGTACAGCGGCAGTTTCTGCGTGGCGGGCTTGTATATTATATCCGAGCTTGAGCATGCGGCAAGCCCTAAAACCGCGGTAAAAAATATCAATTTCTTCATAATTCCCCCGTGACTACAAGGATTAAGGATTAAGCTTACTGCTTACCACTTACTTAACCACAATGCTTACCAGGCGGCCCGGGACCACTATGACCTTAAGCACGGTTTTGCCCGCGGTGTGCGGCGCCGCGGCCTCGAGGGCCAGGCGCTTTATCTCGTCCTGCGGCGTTGTTTCCTTCACGGTCAGCCGCCCTTTTACCTTCCCGTTCACCTGGACCGGGATCTCGATGTCGCGCGAGGAGATAACGGCCTTGTCGGCTCTCGGCCAGGGCTGTCTCATCAGGGTGGTTTCCCCGCCGGAGAGCTCCCAGAGTTCGTCCGTGACATGCGGCGCGAAGGGGTGCAGCAGGGCCAGGAAGGTGTTGAAGTCCTCCCGGGAGGTCTCCTTCTGCTCCGTCAGGCGGTTCAGGTAAACCATCAGCGCGGAGATGGCCGTGTTGAACTTGAGAGCCTCGATGTCGGCGCCCACCTTTTCTATGGTCTGGTGCCGCAGTATCAGGTCCGGGCCGGAGGCCTTGTCTTCCGTAAGGGCGGAGTGCCGTTCCAGGCCCCAGGCGTAAGCGCGCTTCATGAAGCGGAAAACTCCCTCTATGCCGCGCAGGTTCCAGGGCTTGGTGTCTTCCAGCGGGCCCAGGAACATCTCGTAAAGGCGGAAGGCGTCCGTGCCGTAGCGCTCCTGTATATCGTCGGGGTTTATCACGTTCTTCTTGGACTTGGACATCTTCTCCACCACGGGCTTCAGCGTTTCGCCCTCGGGCGTTTTTGCGGTGCCGTCCTCCGCGATGTCGAGCTCCTTGTAGCCGCGGTAGGCCCCTTTGCCGTCGCGGTAGGCGTAGGCGAGTATCATGCCGGGGTGGACGAGCTTCCTGAAAGGCTCGTCCGTGGAGACCAGTCCCAGGTCGAACAGGACCTTGTGCCAGAACCTGGCGTAGAGCAGGTGCAGGACGGCGTGCTCGGAGCCGCCTATATAAAGGTCCACCGGCATCCAGGCCTTTTCCAGTTCCTTATCCACAAAAGCTGAGGGGTTCTTCGGGTCTATGAAGCGCAGGTAATACCAGCAGGAGCCGGCCCACTGGGGCATGGTGTTGGTTTCGCGTTTAGCCGCTCCGCCGCAGGCGGGGCAGGAAGTGTTTACCCAGCTGTCTATGGCGGCAAGGGGGGATTCCCCGGTGCCGGTGGGCTGGTACTTCTCGACGTCGGGCAGCAACAGAGGCAGCTCCTTCTCCGGCACGGGGACCGTGCCGCATTTGGGGCAGTGCACCAGCGGGATCGGTTCGCCCCAATAGCGCTGGCGGGCGAAGAGCCAGTCGCGCAGCTTGAAATTCACCTTGGCCCGGCCTATGCCTTTTTCCTCCAGCCAGGCCGTGATCTTTTTCTTCGCTTCCTGCGTGGGCAGGCCGTCGATGATGCCGGAGTTTACGGCGGTGCCGTCTCCGCAGAAAGCGCCTTCGCCTTTCCAATCCGGCGGCGGTTTCAGGACTTCGATCATCTTCAGGCCGAACTTGGCGGCGAACTCGTGGTCCCGTGAGTCGTGGGCGGGGACGGCCATGATAGCGCCGGTGCCGTAGGTGGTCAGCACGTAGTCGGCGGTCCAGACCGGAAGTTTCTCGCCGTTGACCGGGTTTACGGCGTAAGCGCCGGTGAAAACGCCCGTCTTGTCCTTGGCCAGCTCCGTGCGCTCCAGGTCGGATTTGCGGGCGGCCGCCGCTATGTATGCTTCTACTGCCGCTTTCTGGTCCGGCGTCGTCAGTTTGAGAGTAAGCGGGTGTTCGGGCGCGAGCACCATGTAGGTGGCGCCGTACAGGGTATCCGGGCGGGTGGTGAAGACTGTCAGCTTTTCGCCGCCGGGGAGCGCGAAGTCCGCTTCTGCTCCCTCGGAGCGGCCTACCCAGTTCTTCTGCATCAGCATCGTGGAATTCGGCCAATCGGTGCCTTCCAGGCCGGCCAGCAGCCGGTCGCCGTAGGCGGTGATCCTGAGCATCCACTGCTTAAGGTTCTTTTTTTCTATCGGGGTCTCGCAGCGGTCGCAGCGGCCCTGGAAAACTTCCTCATTGGCCAGGCCGGTCTTGCACTTGGGGCACCAGTTTATCGGCATGGTGGTGGCCTCGTAGGCCAGGCCCTTCTTGTAAAGCTGCAGGAACACCCACTGCGTCCACTTGTAATAGGCCGGGTCCGTGGTGCTTATTTCCCTGTCCCAGTCGTAGCTGAACCCCAGTGACTCCAGCTGGCGCTTGTAATTGGCGCAGTTCTTTTCGGTGGTCACGCGCGGGTGGACCCCGGTGCTGATGGCGTAGTTCTCGGCGGGCAGGCCGAAGGCGTCCCAGCCCATCGGGTGCAGCACCTCGAAGCCCTTCATGCGCTTGTAGCGGCAAAGTATGTCGGAGGCGGTGTAGCCCTCCGGGTGTCCCACGTGCAGGCCTTCGCCCGAGGGATAGGGGAACATGTCGAGGCAGTAAAATTTGGGTTTTCCGGGCAGGCGCTCCGTTTTGAAGGCGGCCTGCCCGCGCCAGCGGGCCTGCTGGCGCGCGTCTATTTCCTGGAAGGTGCGGGCGTCCGTTCCTGTTTTCACTTTGAAACCTCCGTCCGCCTGGCCTTCTTCAAGCGGTCAAAAATTATACTCGCCGAGCCTTTCGAGACGCGGACCTTGTATTTGGCCGGATCCGCGTCTTTCGGCACCGCCATGACGCACTGCTTCCGCTTCATGACGGACGAGGTGGAAATGCTGCCGTCGGGGTTCGTCACCTGCCGCTTTTCTTCCCGCAGATAATCGATCTTTATGCGTTTTGTATCCGTCTTTACCTTCAGGGAGCCGCTTTCCGCCGGCGGGTTCATCAGGTTTACCGTAATATGCTTCCGGTCTGAGCTCACCTCCGGGCTGAGGTCGGCGGGGGACATCTTATCGGCTACCCACTTGCCGTAGGAGGCGTCAAAATCTTTTTGTTTCGGCCCGAGTTTCAGGTTCATTTTCTTCTGCACCAGCTCTATATCCCGTATCGGGTCGTCGGAACCTGAAAAAAAAGAATCGTCGAAGATGGAGTCGAAATCAACGGGGCTTACCTGCTTGTCGGGCTGCTGCGCGTTGTTTATCCGGCCCAGCCAGCTGTCCACGGCCGTTATCAGGTCCTGGCTCAGCCGCTCGGAGTCCGCGTCCGTCTCCTGGCCGGCCGTCGCCGGGGCCGCCGTTAACGAAAGCAGCAGAGCTATGGCGGGGAATGAGATACGCATATTTATATTTATTTTATCAAATAAGGGGGCGTGGGGGGATACTGAAGCTCTCTCGCTTTCCGCTGCTATAGTTTTTTAATATTGAGGCCGTTTTCAGGTTCATCGCCCGGCGCTTTGCGGGGGTGTTGTCGTCCATGCCGGACAGGTGCAGGGCGCCGTGCACCGCGAGCACCAGCAGCTCGGTCAGCAGGGAATGTCCCAGCGCGCGCGCCTGGCGGGCGGCGGCCGGCAGGCAGATGTAGATCTCGCCCCAGTCCGCGCCAGGGATCCGCGACGGCGGGAAATTGAAGGCGATGACGTCCGTCACCCGGTTTTTGCTGAGAAAGCGGCGGTTCAGGGCCTTTATGCCGGGCCCGCCGGTGAACACCAGGTTCACCGGCCTGCGCGCGTTGCGGGCGCCGAGCCCCAGCGCCGCGGCCCTGGCCAGCGCGGGCTTCGCCGCTTTCACTTCCGCGGGAACTTCCAGCCCGAAAAATATGGTTATCGCCATGAAAAGATCCCTCTCCGCCGGGCCCGTCCGCGCCTACTTCTTCGCACGCTCCCATTCTTCGTAGGCGCCCAGTATTTCTTTCACCAGCGGGTGGCGCGCCACGTCCGTGGCGGTGAAATTCACGAATTTCACGGCTTTTACTTTTTTTAAAATATCTTTTATCAGCACAAGGCCGGAGCGGTCTTTTTCCTTCAGGTCTATCTGCGTGACGTCGCCTGTTATCACGACTTTTGAAAACATCCCCATGCGGGTAAGGAACATTTTCATCTGTTCCGGCAGGGTGTTCTGCGCCTCGTCCAGTATGATAAAGGCGTTTTCAAGCGTGCGGCCGCGCATATAGGCCAGCGGCACGGTTTCAATAACTTCTTCGGCCCGCATGGCTCTGAACTTGTCCGGGCCGACCAGGGAGTAAAAGGCGTCGTGAAGGGGGCGCAGGTAAGGGTGGACTTTTTCCAGGATATTTCCCGGCAGGTAGCCCAGTTTTTCCCCGGCTTCCAGTATGGGCCTGGTGAGTATTATGCGCTTTACCTGCTGGGAGCGCAGGGCGCGCAGCGCGCAGACGGCGGCCAGGTAGGTCTTGCCCGTGCCCGCCGGCCCCACGCCGACGACCATATCGCCCGAGAGTATCGCCTCGACGTATTTTTTCTGGTTCTCGGTGCGGGGCTTTATCAGCTCGCCGAAATTCGTCTTGTAAAGGGCGCCCTCGGGCAGCGGCGGGGCGATCTCGGGGCGGGCTTCTTCCGGAGCCAGGCGGGCTATGTAAAATTCTTCCAGCGTTCCTCGCAGGCGGAGCAGGGCTTTCTCGACGGCCGCCGGCTGGCCTTTGACAGTGAGGTCGGCGCTTTCCGTCTCGGGGTGGTGCCTGACGTAAACCTGCACCTTAAGCGCCCGCTCCAGCTCGCGCAGGTCTTCGTCCCCGTCGCCCAGTATGGCCAGTATTTCTTCGCGGTTCTTAAGCCTGAATTTTTTACTGTTCATCAGGGAAGTACCCGGCGCTCTGTCCTACTGCCACTTGGAGATGCCGCGCGGGATGACAACTATGCCGTCGGGGTCTATGTAATAATGCTGGGCGTCCTGGTCCGGGTTGTAACCTATCGTGGTTTTTGCCTCGATGGTGTTGTGCCGGTCCATGATGACCTTTTTCAGGCGCGAACCGGCCTTTATCTCGCAGGCGTCCATTATTATGCAGTCCTCAAGCTGGCATTTCTCGTGTATGATCACGTCGTTGGCGAGGATGCAGCGCTTGATCGAGGACTGCGTTATCACGCAGCCGTCGCAGACCATGCAGTCCTGCAGGTTGGACTCTATTATCTTGGTGGGGGCGGCGGTGTGCCGGGAGTCCTGTATGGGCCAGAGCTTGTTATTCAGGTCCATCTTGGGCTTTGCGCCCAGCAGGTCCATGTTGGTCTGCCAGAAGGCCTCCAGCGTTCCTACGTCGCGCCAGTAGCTCTTTTCCTCGTAAGCCTTCATCCCGGGCAGCTTCTGCCCGTCGAAGTTGTAGGCGAAGACGCGGTATTGCTTGAGTATGTTAGGCAGTATGGTCTTGCCGAAATCCAAAGCGGCCGTCTCGCCCGATTCCTCGTGAAGGACCTTCACCAGCG
Source organism: Elusimicrobiota bacterium (assembly GCA_030651035.1). Taxonomy (GTDB): domain Bacteria; phylum Elusimicrobiota; class Elusimicrobia; order Elusimicrobiales; family UBA9959; genus UBA9959. The sequence goes on along the minus strand of JAUSCK010000206.1, from coordinate 12,021 downwards.
CGTCGTAGCTGAAGATGTAGTTGCCCATGGAAGCCAGGACGGCGTTGGGGTTGCCGGGCATCGGCTTGGGGTTCTTGGGCTTTTCCTCGAAGCCGTTTACGCGGTTCTTGGCGTCCACCACGACGGTGTCGAAGCGCGAGGCCTGCTTGATGGGCACGGTCAGCGCGGAGATGGTTACGTCGGCCTTGCTGGCCACGTGGAAGTCTATCATCTGGCGGATGTCCATGCGGTAGATGTGGTCGGCGCCGAAGATGGCCACCAGGTCCGGCTTGTAGTCGTTTATAAGGTTCAGGTTCTGCTTCACGGCGTCGGCGGTGCCCCGGTACCACATCTCCCCCAGGCGCATCTGCGGGGGGACCACGGTTATGAAGTGCTCCTTGGTGATGCCGCCCAGGTTCCAGGTGGAGCGCAGGTATTCTATGAGGGACTGGGACATGTACTGCACCAGCACGTAATTCGAGTAGATGCCGGAGTTGATGAAGTTGGAAAGCACGAAGTCGACGATGCGGTACTTGCCGCCGAAAGGCACGGCCGGTTTGGAGCGCTCCTTGGTGAGGGGGTAAAGCCTTTCACCCTTGCCGCCCGCCATGATGATGCCTATGGTTTTCATGAAATTGTCTCCTCCTCCCCTCCCCTGCCCGTTAACTGATAGCGTCCAGTATCTCGGTCAGGGGCTTTCCCAGGCACAGGAACACCGGCTTGTCCACTGTCGTGTAATTCTTGATGCGCTGCTGGCGGAGTTCCTGCGTCGAGGCGATCAGGTCTTCAAGGGCCTTGGCCTCCCTGGCCACTATTATCTCCTGGTCGTCCAGGCCGTAGGACAGGAAAAAATTCTCGTGTATTTCCTTGTAGCGCGACACTACCAGCCCCCTTTCCGACAGGAGCTTCGCCCTCTCGTCCTCGGAAAGCTCGTACCAGGTATGGTCCTTCACCACGGGGTGGAGCAGCATATAGCGGTAGCGCCCGAAGGTGTCCCTGGGCAGGAAGCCGAAATCCAGGTCTTTTTTCAGCTGCGCGGTTTCGGGGCCGTGGTGCACGCCCAGGAAGGAATGCACCGGGGTCAGATATTTCCCGGCGCCGGTCGAGAAGGTCCGCGCGCAGATCTCCTGCAGGTAGGCCAGGTCGTCGGACATGCGCCAGAAAAGTATGTCGGAATCGGCGCGCAGGCCCGAGACCATGTAGGTGCGCAGGAAGACCTTCTCCTGGCAGGCGCCCACCATGTTCTCGAATTCCTGCTTGGCCGCTATCTTCTCGTTCGAAATAAGCCGCCGGAAGTCCGGCTGCAGCTTCAAGAACATGAAGCTGGAATAAATGTTAGAGGGCTTTTTTGTCTTTTCCATCTTTTATCTCCGCCGCGCGCCGGACCGGCTCCAGGTATAACGAGCTATGGCCGAGCAGTTCAATCTCCTCCGCTGTTTCCAGTCCGGTCTGTATCTCGGTTATCAGGAAGCGCCTGCCGCCGGATTCTATGACATGCTGGCGGGGCACCAGCATGGCGTTCGTGCTCTTTCCCACAAAAAGCACGCCGTTGAACTGCTCGCCTATCTTTATGCCTTCCCTGAGGTCCAGCACCTCCAGCCAGAGGCGGCTGATGAGCGGGGTGCCCTTTATGCGCAGGAAATCCACAAGCTCGGTCTCGAATTTCATTTCGGTGTTCCGGGCGTGCTGCACCTTCGCCGTCATGCCGGCGGCCAGCTTGGAATACAGCGGCTCGGTGTTCTTTCCTATTATTACCACCTTTTTCGCCACGGTGAAAAGGCGGTCGCCCTTGTTGACCCGCGTCCCGGGTTCCACATAAATATTGGTGACCACGCCCTGGATCTCCGGCTTTATCTCCGTATAGCTGTAGATGTCCTGCCAGCGGCGCTCCGTCTGCTTGCGCGATTCCTCGGGGCTGGAGTCCAGCAACGCCGCCATTTCCGTGGAGACCATGCGGGTCAGCACCGTTAACGGCGTGACAAAGCTGAAAACTTCCGTTTGCAGTTCCTCCACGCGACCGTCGAAAGGCGCAAAAATATCGTAGGTCTGCTGGGCGGTGGCAATGCCCGTTACCGGAGTGTAGATCACAATGTCGCCGGTCTTCAGGGTGTGCTGTTGCACTCCGTTCCAGACGGGGGACTGCGGGGCGGGCGGCGCCGCCGGACCGGCCGCGAAGGCGGCGGAGGCCGCTAAAAGCAGCGCGGCGGAGTTAAGCAGTTTTATTTTCATTGGCCGCCTTTGGCAGAGCTTTAAGCTTTGACCAGGCTTCCCAGGTCCAGGGCATTTTAGCGCGGAAGATCTCCGTTATGACGTCCGCGTACCGGCGTATCTCGTATTGGGCGTGGGCGTCGGCGCGCAGGCCTATGAAGTTCAGCAGGCTGCGGGCGTTTATGGTCCAGTGGAACTGCGTATACTGGGCCACGGGAAGCACCATGCGCGCCATCTCCCTGGCGGCGCCGGCCTCCAGCAGTTCGCTGTAGGCGGCGTAGGAGGCCTTTATCGCCTTGTCATAAACGGCCAGCATCTTTTCCTGTTCAAGCGCGCCAGAGCGCACCGAGCCTTGGCGGTTTATCTTGTCCTGCACCCTGAAGGCCTCGGGGTAGTAGAACTCGTCCTTCACCTCTGTGTAGCGGGCCGAGATTTCATTATAAGAATTATGAGTCACAATGCCGTTCGCCACGTAATTGTGGAAGGGACCCGCAACAGTAAGGTCATAGGTTTCCTGGACCCCGATATGTTTTATTGAGGAGATCCTCACCCAGTGCGGCACAAGATTGCGTACCGGAGCTTTGGGTTTGACGACTTTGGCGTACGGTGCGACAGCCTGTTTCTCCGCCATTTTTCCCGCAAACTCCAGTTCGGAGTTGGTGCGGTGAATGTTGCGGTGGCACGCGGCGCAAAGTGTGGTAAGGTTTTTTAAGTCGCAAGCCTTGCTGTCATCCGCCCACACCGGAATTATATGGTGGGCGTGCAGCCGGCCGCCTGCTGCGCCGCATGCGGCGCAGCGGTATCCGCCGGCGGCGAATATTTTTCGCGCGTTTTCCGTGGTCCAGCGTGCTATGGTCGCGCGCGGGGTGGATACGCCGCCGCGCCAGAAGTTGGAGTTGGGGCCGCAGCGCGCGGACCTTAAAGCCGCAAGATGCTCCGCGCTGAGCGTACGCGTTCCGTCCCATAAGCTGTAGGTTTTTCCTTTATTCCACGGAGCAAGGCCTTTGCTGAAGCCGCCGGGCTTAAGTCCGGTAAGGCCGTGTATTCTGCGCCATTTGCGGATCACGACTCCGGAGACACCGAGCATTTCCGCTAAGGAACTGTCGCTGGCCTCCGGGCGGTTGTATTGTTCCCTGAGCCACTCTTTGTCGCGATACAGGGGCTTATCCACAACGCGCCCGTTCACGGCAAGTCTGGGAAAACCGCTTGTGAAGGTTGTCTTCTTCCCTGTAGTTGACAGGCCGGTTGCCTCTTTTAGCGTTTTCCAGCCGTCCTCAAAAAGGAAACGGTGCTCCTGTGTGCAGCGTATTTTTTTACCGTCTTCCAGTGTCACCTCAAAAACAGGTTTCTCACCGGTGCGGAATATGTCGACCACCGCCGTGTGTTTGATCGTCCAGGTGTTTTCATCAAGGTTTCTCAGCATCATCCGCTTAAGGCGTTCGCGCTGCGGCATTTTCATGAGCATGGAAGGCTTGCGGGAATGCGGTATGGGTTTCGCGCCTTCGTTCCATTTTCTGTAAAAATCGCTTACCGTCATCGGGTAGGCTCTATAGCGGCCGTCGCGCGGTCCAGCCGGCAGATCGAAGCAAAGTCTTGTTTCCCCGGTAACGCAGGCGATGCGGTGCCTCATCCACTGCCTGGCCACGAAGATGGGGCATTTTACGTGGAACTGGAACACCGAATGTTCGAAGGGGCTGAGGTGGCCGTTGGCCAGCAGGTATTCCACCAGCTTCTTGTCTTGCTCTTCGCCCTTCGAGACGGAGCCGAAGGAGACGCGGGCCGAGTCAACGGCGCGCTGGTCTCCTCCCATGAATTCCACCAGTTTCACAAAGCCCTTGTCCAGGGTCTTGTAAAGGTCCTGGCCAGTGTTTATAGTTGTTCCGGTCATGCGCCCTCCGCGCTTACGCCCGCCGCGTGTTTTGGTAAATTGATATAAAATTATATACTTTTAATGCTCCCAATGAAAGACAAACCGACTCCTAAACCAAAATTCAGCCGCGAGGCCCTGCGGCTCGCCCGCAGCTCCTCCCTGGGCTCGCTCGAAAAAATAATGAAAATGCTGCTGGCCCCGGGCGGCTGCCCCTGGGACCGGAGGCAGAGCCACGCCACCCTGCTCAAGTACCTGCGCGAGGAAGCCGGCGAGGTGAGCCGCGCCGTGCGGAAAAAAGACTGGGCGAACCTGAAAGAGGAGCTCGGCGACGTTCTCCTGCAGGTGGTCTTCCACAGCGCCCTGGCCCGGCGGGACGGCCGCTTCGGCCTCGGGGACGTGATAAAGACCATAAACGCCAAGATGGTGCGGCGCCACCCGCATGTTTTCGCGGGCGGGAGCGAAAAATTTTCCACCCCGGCCCAGGTGCTGAAGCAGTGGAAGCTCATAAAGAAGGCAGAAAAAGCGCGCGCGGGAATATTAAAGCCGGCGGCAAGATGCCGGTAAAAATAGAGGGATTATCATGAACGAAACAGCCGCTTTCCAACAAATTACCGGGCTGGCCCCGCTGGACTACGGTCTGCTCGGCATCGCCGTCATAGCGCTCTTCGCGATAGCTTATTTCAAGGGCAGGGGCGAAAAAGATACGCAGGACTACTTCCTCGGCAGCCGCAAAACGCCGGTCTGGGTGGGGACCCTTTCTTTCGTGGCCACCGAGATAAGCGCCATGACCATAGTGGGTATCCCTCCGATAGGCTTCACGGAGAACCTGCGGTACCTGCAGTTCTTCATCGGCTCGGCCACGGCCCGGGTATTGATAGCTTTCTTTTTTATCCCGGCTTTCTATAAGTTCAACTGCACCACCATTTATGAATTCCTGAAGCACCGGTTCGGCGCCGAAACGCAATACGCCGGCTCGGCTTTCTTTTTTGTAACGCGCCTGTTCGCCTCCGGCGTGCGGCTTTACGCGGCGTCGCTGGCGGTGGCGGTCATTATGGGTTGGCACCTGGGCTACACGCTGGCCTTCTTTACCGTGATCAGCATAGTCTTCATAGGCTTCGGCGGCATAAAGGCCGTGATGTGGACCGGCGCCTTCGAGACCGTGATCTTTTACGTCGCGGGCTCGGCCGTGGCGGGGTACCTGCTGCTTCATATCGACGGCGGGTTTTCCGGGGCCTGGCAGCTGGCCTCGGAGGCGGGCAAGCTTTCTATCTTTAACGTGGGCTGGGGCGTTAAGGACCCCAACCTGCTGTGGGTGGCCGTGCTCAACGGCGTCTTCGGCTCCATGGCGGCTTTCGGCACCGACCAGGAGCTGATGCAGCGCCTGCTGACGCTTGAGACCCGCAGGGAGAGCCAGAAGACGATCATCGCCACGATCTTCGCCAGTTTCCCCGTGACGGCGCTTTACCTCGTGATAGGCACCCTGCTCTTCGTGTTCTACAAGCAGCACCCGGGGCTGCCGCTGCCGGAGAACGCGGACAAGATCCTGTCGCATTTTACGGTGCACGTGCTGCCTGCCGGGCTTAAGGGGCTGGTGCTTATGGCTGTGGTGCTGGCCAGTATAGACTCGCCGCTCAGCTCTCTTTCCTCGTCGTTCGTGACGGATATTTACCGGCCGCTGATAAAGAAGGACGGCGACGAAAAGCATTACCTGTTCGTCTCGCGCGTCAGCGTGGCCTGCTTCGGCCTGCTGCTCGCCGGCATCGCCTGGCTGTGCGCGGCCGGTTCCGGGCGCATGCTCTGGCTGGCCTTCAAGATAAACGGGGTCACCGCCGGCAGCCTGCTGGGGATTTTCCTGCTGGGCCTGCTGACCAAGCGGGTGGCCAACCGCAGTAACGTTCTGGCCATGGTCTTCAGCGCGGCGCTGGCCGGGCTTACCCTTTACCTCTCGGAAAAAGGCCTGGCGCCCATCGGCTGGAGCTGGATAATAGTGATAGGCACCGTCTCCACCTTCACCCTGGGCTGGCTCCTCGCCCCGCTGAACTTCGGATCCACAAAGCAGGAAAACGGAGCAATAGTTCCGCATCCGTAGGGGCCGGAACGCAATATGCGCGTCGCGAGGGGTGTCGAGGGTATGGGCCCGGCGGGCGCGCTATCGGCCACACCGTGGCCGCGCTCACCCCTCGGCCTCCGCTCTTACGTAAGCTCCGGCCTGCGGGAAGGCCCGCCGAACCCATACCCTCGCCACCCCTACCGGTTTCTCTAGCCCGAACACACGGTCTCCGTCAGTTGCACGACGCGGCCAGCGCAGTCTTTTTTTTTAAATAAGCCAAACCGGGAGGGGTGGCGAGGGGTTGCCCTGGAGCCGCTTTGGGGAGGGGGGCCCCAGCCTAATTATCTCGGCTGGGGGGAACCGCGCAACGGTTCCTGCGCGGCGGAATGGGCAACCCCTCGTCAGGACCCCGACCCCCTGCGGTAGGCCCCCGCACTTTTCCCGAAGCGGTCAAAGTTCGGGGCAAGCCCCGACTTCGCATCTCGCGGCTCTTCTTCAGTAATCGGATAAAATAAAAACCCCGCGCTTTTGACGCGGGGTTTTTTGGTAAGCGCTGCTGCTCTTAATTCGTGTGCTTCAGCAGGTGGTCTTTGCGGCGCTTTATTTCCTCCTCGAGCTTCTCGAGTTTTTCCTTGGCCTTTTCCTTGGTCTCGTCCATCCAGTCGCCCAGCTGCTCACGGGTATCTTTTCCCGCTTTGGGGGCGAACAGTACTCCGATGGCCGCGCCTAAGATGCCGCCTGCCAGGAACGCGCCTATTATTTCTCCGCCTTTGTTGTCAGACATATTAGTCCTCCGGTAAAATTTAATTGCTAACTCAATCTTATACATTGCCGGGGTCTTTGTCAAATCTTATAATAGCCTAATGAAGCGGCTGATCGTTTTTTTTGCCGTACTCCTGCTCCCGGCTTTTGCCGGGGCTTACCAGTACGACGCGCGGCTGAGCGCCAAATTGAAAAAGGAGTTCGAGGCGCAGCTCCGCGCCGTCCCGGCGGGCAGGGAGCTCTACGGCAGGCTTGAAAAGGCAAAAGGCTATTCCGGCCTGCGCGTGCTCATCCGGCGCGACCCCTCCCCCTGCTTCGCCTGGTTCGACCCCGTAAAGAACGCGGTCTATTTCAATTCCAGGTTCATCCTGAAACTGTTCGCGGCCAAAGGCTTTAAGGACTCCCAGGTGGTGGAAGTGCTGTGGGGCAATAAAGAAGTGCGTGCGGAGCTGGTGAAGTACACCAACCCCATCTACCTGCACGAACTGGTGCACGCCGTGCAGTGCTACCTCTACCCGGAGTACCGCCAGGACGCCGGGGCCAACCCGCTTGAATTTGAATACGAGGCCTACCTTACCGAGGATATCTATGTGCACGAGCGCATGAAAGCCGACCCGGCCCTGCTCAGGAGTTATATCCGCGGCGCATATACCGACCTCTACACGGACACCATTTTCGCCAGCTATTTCACTCTTTCGCTGGACATGGACCGCTACAAAGAGAAGATACGCAAGTATTACGAGGAGCAGCTGGGCGGCTACCTCAGCCTTGAGAAGGCCGAGACCATACAGAAGAACCGGGAGGCAGACTCTAAAATATTCGCCTATGCCGCCGGAGACTCCGGGAATTACGCGAAGACCGGCGTCTCGCTGGCCAGGCTGCAGAAGGAAAAAGCCGAGTACGCCGGGTTCCTCGAGGAATTCTTCGAAGCCCGCTGGCCGCCTTTCAGCGCGGACGCGCTGCTTTTCGTCGGCGGCATGGCGCTGGCGGAAAAAAATTACCCGCTGGCACTGGACTGCCTGGCCGTGGCCGACGTCAACGCCGCCAAATATGAGCTCGACCCCGCCGTGCTTAATTCGCTGAAAACAAGCGGCGCGCTGGTCATACTTGAGGCGGCCTCCTTTATCCGTGACGCCTCAAAAAAAATGGGCATAGAGGTGCTGAGCCAGCATTTAAAGTCGCTTGAGAAGGCGTGCGCCGTCACAGGGCGCCCTTTCCCGGAAGACCTGCTGGAGCTGAAAGGCTCCGCCTATCCGAAGGCCATGGCCTATTACGCCAAAAAACACGCGGCTGAAACCGACCCGGCCAGGAAAGATTACTATAAGGAAAACCTGGATTATTTTGCAGCATCGGTCAAAGCCGCCCCGGGCGATGAATGACGGCGTGCTTTTCCCCTTGAATTAACTCCCCTAATAGAGTAAATTATCTTTGACGTCGAAATAGCCGAAAATTAAAGCGGAGGAATCAATGATAGACATCACAAAGAATCTTGCCACCGCCCCCCGGCGCACAAAAGCTTCCGTTATCCGTGAACTCCTTAAGATAACCAATAAACCCGGAGTGATCTCCTTCGCGGGCGGCCTCCCGGACCCCGAGCATTTTCCGTACGATTTCGTCGCTGAATCCGTGAAGGAAATAATGGCCAAAAAGGGGAAAGTGGCCCTGCAGTACGGGCCCACCGACGGCTTGCCCGAACTGAAAGAGGAATTCATCAAGTTCCTGGAAAAACACGAAGGCATAACCGCCAAGCCCGAAAACCTTATTGTCACCACCGCCTCCCAGCAGGCGCTGGACATGGTGGGCCGGCTGTTCATAGACGCTTCAGACCCCGTGCTGGTGGAGATGCCCAGCTATATGGGCGGCCTGCAGGTGTTCAAATCCTATGGGGCGGACTTCGTCGGCGTAAAGATGGAGGACGACGGCATCTGCACCGAGGAACTGGAAGAGAAACTCGTCTGGCTCAGGAGCCAGGACGAGCATTACAAATTCGTCTACCTGGTGCCCGACTTCCAGAACCCCAGCGGCGTAACGCTCTCCCAGGAGAAGCGTAAAAAGGTGATAGAGCTTTCTGAAAAATACGATGTGGCAATAATAGAGGACTCCCCCTATCGCCAGATACGCTTTGAAGGCACGGCGCCCGACATGCTTTACCGCCTCGACCAGAAAACCCGCAAGACCAATAATATAATCTCGCTGTTCACCTTCTCCAAGACCTTCGCGCCCGGCCTGCGCCTCGGCGTCATCCTCGCCCACCCCCAGATCATCAGGAAGATGGAGATCCTGAAGCAGTCGCTCGACCTCTGCACCTCCAGCCTCAACCAGCTTATCGCGGCGGACTTCCTGCGCACAGGCTACTTCGAGAAGCATATCGAGGTGGTCAAAAAGACCTACAAGCTGAAGAAAGAGACCATGGTGGCCGCCCTTGAGAAATACATGCCGGAAGGCGTCACCTGGACCAGGCCGGAGGGCGGCCTTTTTCTGTGGGTGCGCCTGCCCGAAGGGATGAGCGCGGACGAGATGTTCGCCGACGCCCTTAAAGAGAACGTGGCCTACGTGATAGGCTCCGCTTTCCATTGCGACGGCTCCGGCAAGAACACCATGCGCCTGAACTTCTCCTATCCCACCCCCGAAGATATCGACGAAGGGATAAAGCGCCTCGCCACCGCTGTCAAAAAGCGTATGGTCGCGGCCAAATAGTTTTTTAAGCCATTAATGTCCGACTTTTCAGCCGAATTCAGCCGAAACCTGCGCAGCGCCGGAGTAGTAGGAGCCGGCGGCGCGGGCTTTCCCGCCTACGTGAAAGCGCAGGGGCGGGCTGAGTACGCGCTGGCGAACGCGGCCGAGTGCGAACCCCTCCTGAAGAAGGACCAGAAGATCCTGGAATATTTTCCCGCCAGGGTTTTTGACGGGCTCGAAATGATGATGAAGGCCGTGTGCGCGAAGCAGGGCATAATAGGTATCAAGAAAAAGCACGAGAAGATTATCCCCCGCCTGGAGGAGCTCGCCAAAGGCCGGAAAAATATCTCGGTCCTGAAGATGGGTGACTATTACCCCGCGGGCGACGAGCAGTGCCTGGTCTTCGAGGCTACCGGCCGCATAGTGCCTCCCGGCGGCATACCGCTCGAAGTTGGCTGCGTGGTCAGTAATGTGGAAACACTCTACAACGCGGCCTTCCCCGGCCGACCGGTCACCGAAAAATTCATAACTGTAAACGGCGCCGTGAAAAAGCCGGCCACCTTCAGGGTTCCCGTAGGGATAACCTGGCGCGAGGCTGTGGAACTGTGCGGCGGCTTTACCATCAAAGATCCCGCTTACATCGACGGCGGGCCCATGATGGGCAAGGTGATGACGGATTTTGACCTTCCGGTGGTGAAGGCTTCGGCCGGCATTATAGTCCTTCCCAAAAATCACCCGCTGATAGTTAAGAAGGCGCAGAGCCGCGCCGTGTTCTCGCGCATCGGGCGCTCAGCCTGCGACCAGTGCTCCTTCTGCACCGAGTTTTGCCCGCGCTACCTGCTGGGGCACAACGTGCAGCCGCACCGCGTGATGCGCACTATGCTTTTCTCCGGGGGGCCGGAACATAAGCTGCACAGCCAGTACGGCCTGCTCTGCTGCGAATGTTCGCTCTGCAGTCTCTATTCCTGCCCCGAGGGCCTTAACCCGCGCGAGGCCTGCATTGCCGCCAAATCCGACCTGCGCGAACTTAAGATAGGCTTTATGAATTCGCCCCTGAACACAGGGCGCGCGCCACAGGTCCACCCTGTGCGCGATTATAGAAAGGTGCCGGTGTCGAAACTGGTGAAGCGGTTGGGGCTTGAGGATTACAATAAAGACGCCCCCTGGACCGACATCAACTATAAACCTTCCCGTGTTAAAATTTTAATGAGCCAGCATATTGGCGCTCCCTGCGTCCCGTCCGTGAAGCAGGGGCAGAAAGTGGAGAAAGGCGCGGTGGTGGGGGACATCCCCGCCGGTAAGCTGGGCTGCCCGGTGCACGCGAGCATTGCCGGCACCGTCGGCAAGGTCAACGAAAAATACGTGGAGATAATCGCTTAAGGTTTTATTATGCTAAACGCTATTGGCGGTGTTGAACTTTCCAGTGTGGCCAAGGGCATGGAAGCGGCCGACGCCATGCTGAAAACCTCGAATATCAAATTGATACTTTCGCGTTCGATCTGTGCCGGTAAGTACATCGCGCTGATAGCGGGCGATGTGGGCGATGTTAACGCCGCCGTTGAAGCCGGCTCCGCAAAGGCGGCGCACTCCCTGGTGGACAGCTTTGTTATCCCGAACATCCATCCCGAGGTTTTCCCGGCCATCGAAGGCATCACTGTGGTGGACGGACTTGAGGCCCTGGGCATTATAGAAGCTTTCTCGGTCGCAGCCCTGATAGAAGCCGCCGATGCCGCTGTAAAAGCCGGCAACGTAAAGCTCCTCGAAATCCGCCTGGCTATGGCCCTGGGCGGCAAAGCTTTCGTCACCATGACCGGCTCCGTAGCCGCCGTGGAAACCGCCGTGGCCGCCGGCGCCGCCGTAGCCGGCAAAAAAGGCCTCCTCGTAGAAAAAGTAGTAATCCCCCAGCCCCGCCAGGAACTCCTGCGGGAGATAATTTAGGGCCGCAATCCCTGCCCTTGACTATAGTGCAATAGTGATGTATACTATACATCATGAGACGAACACAGATCTACCTTTCAACGGAACAGTGGGAAACCCTGCACGCCCTGAGTTTCCGCACGCATCAGTCCATGTCGGATCTGATACGGTCCGCGCTTGACCGGAAATACCTGCGTCCAGGGCCGTCAAATTTTGGGGCCGGAATGAGGGCGGCGTTCGGTATATGGAAAGACCGCAAGGACATAGGGGACACAGCGGCTTATGTGCGGGCGCTGCGTAAAGGAACGCGGATGGGGCGGTTACTGCGGTTAAGGAGGAAGCCGCATGCATGACATACTTCTTGATTCCGATGTCATTATAGAAATTCTCCGCGGAAACGAGGAAGTTATGGAGGAAGTGCGTTTTTCGGACCAAGCCGAGGGGCATCTCGGAGCATGGCGAGGGGTATCTCGGACCAAGCCGAGGGCCGTCTCGGAGCATGCCGAGGGTGTCACGGGCAGGCTTAGAAGTATGAAGTCCTGACCACCGCCCCTATCAT
>JAUSCK010000199.1 GCA_030651035.1 Elusimicrobiota bacterium | reverse complement strand
GTACTTAAGAATCTTAAATACATCCACACCGGAGTCAATCACCATATTGCCGGCCAGGTCCCAGGCGCGCACGGAGATAAAGTTGGTGGCGTTGTTGGCCAGCGCGGCAAAATCAACCGCCCAATCCGCGCCGTAGTAAGAGGTTCCCGGCGTAAGCACGGCTATCGGCCTCCACGCCAGCGCTGCCGCGTTACCGACGCCCTGGGTGAGGCTGGCGCTGTATTCGATGCCGCCAAGGCCGGACACGCCATCTGCAAAGTCCACGTTGTAGACCGCGCCGGCGTCGTCCATGCGCCAGTCGGTTTCGCCGAGCTGGCTGTCGGTTATAACGGGCATAGCCGTGTCTTTAAGTATGTAGAACGCGTCCACGGTGGTGCTGGAATTGCCGTTGCCGTCGAAGACGCGCACGGAAACATAGTTGGTGCCAGGCGAGAGAAGGCTGAACGTTGAAGGCCCGAGGATGAAGTCGGCGGTGTAAGAATTGGAATTTATATTCGTTATCACCGGCGTCCAATCCAGGATCACCGTCCCCGTCTGCGCTATACCTGTTGTTACCTTTATCTCTGCCTGGCTTAAATAAGCGCCGCCGGTGTCGGCGAAGTCTATGTCATACGCGCCGTTGGCCGAAGTGCGCCAGGTATTGTCCCCCGCCTGGTTGTCGGTTATGGTCGGGCTGGAGAAGTCCAGCTGCGGGTTGGCGCGGGTGCTAGTCGAGCCCAGGGTGGTCCAGGCGGTGTAGATAGCGGCGTCGTTCACAGCGCGCGCCCGGGCGTAATAAGTGTAGTTATCAGCCAGGCCGGTAAATACCGCGGAAGAGCTGGCAACCGACATGGCGCCGGCCGGCTGGGCGTGCGCCGCGTCGCTGGAAAGCTCTACGTTGTACACGGTGCCAGCGGGATTATCATTAGCGAGCCAGTTGACCTGTATTGAAGAAACAAACACATTGATAAACGCCGCCGTGGACGGCTGAGCCGCGTAAGTGTAAGTGGAAAGCGGCGCGGAATAACCCGTCTGAACTCCGGCGAAGTTCCTGGCCGCAACGGCAAAGGTGTGCAGGATATTGGGCTTAAGCCCGCCTACACCGAAGTTGCCGGCAGACAGCCAGGGCGTTGAAGAGAACGAAGCGTCAGTCACGGAAAGGGCGTATTCGGTGCCGGTTACAGAGGACAGCCAGATCCCTTGTTTCGACACTGCACCGTCGTAGCCGCCCAAAGCCAGCAGGCGGCCGCCGCGCTCCAGCAGGGCGTGCGACTGCACGGCCTGCAGCAGTTCGGGCTGCGCCATCCAGGCGCCCAGCGTGCCGTCGGGGTTTACCGCCGCGCGCAGAACAGCCTGGCGCGCCATTGAACCGTTGTTGCCGCCGGCCGCGAACAGCGCGCCGGGCGTTGCAACCAGGCCGTGAGCGAACAGCGGCGAAGACAGCGGGGTCACGGCAGTCCAGTCCGACAGCGAGCCGTTGGGGTTTATTTCCGCGGTCCAGGCCTCTGCGCGGGCCGCCGAGCCGTCGTTGCCGCCGGTTACGTAAATGCGGGCGGCCGAGGTAGAGATCGAGAGCGCCGCGGCGTGCGAGTAGCGGGCCTCGGGCAGTGCGGTGGCGGAGGTCCAGTTTCCCAGCGTGCCGTCGTCGTTAACCAGCGCGCGCCATACTTCAGTCCGCGCGCCTGCGCCGTAGCCGCCCAGCACATAGATAAAGTTTTTAAACACGGCAGAGGCGTGGGCGTAAACCGCCTGTGTCAGGGAGGTTTCAGCGACCCAGTCGCCTGTAGCGCCGAAGGAGCTTATCGGGGCGCTCCAGACATCGGCCTTGGGCGCGGTGCCGTCGTAGCCGCCTATGATGTAGAGCCGGCCTTTAAGCGCGACCGAGGTGTGGCCGTAGCGCGCGGCAGGCAGGGAGCGGCCCTCGGTCCAGGCGCCTGCCTGGCCGGCTAGCGAAAGCGGGGCGTACCAGGCGTCCGACTTGTAGCCGGAGCCGTCGCTGCCGCCGGAGATAAGTATTGTGTCACCGCTTATCGCGGCGGCGTGGCCGTAGCGGGCGGCGGGCAGGGAGCCGGCGACGGACCAGGTACCGCCGGAAAGGCCGCCGGGGTTGCGGGCGGCGTCCCAGTACAGCCAGGCGCTGTTGGGACCGACAGTAAAGGCGGCCAGCCACGACGGAGCGAAGGCCAGGCTGAGGCCCGAGCTCTGCACATAAGGGCTGGGCTGGGTAACAGCCGACAGCGTGCGCAGGCGCATATAATAGGTGGTGTTGGGCGAAAGAATGGGCAGCTCTAAAGCCAGGCTGGCGGTTCGCGAAGTGACCTCCACCGCCGAGAAACCGGCAGCCGTGGACAGGTCGCACTCGTAGAGCGTGCCTCCCCCGTTGCCGTTGGGGTCCCAGGTGACGGAGGCGCTGGACGACCACAGGCTGTAGGTCAGAAGTATGGGCGGCACAGGCGTGGTCACCGTCGAGCCCAGCATGAGCCAAGCCGAGTTGTCGTCATGATTGCCCAGCGCCTGCACCTTGAACCAGTAGGTGGTGTTCGCAAAGAGCCCGCCGAAAGTCAGGGCATAGGGGCTGGAGCCGGGCGCGGCCACGGAGGAGCCGGCAAGGCTGAGAAACTCGTCGCTGGAGGCTTCCACCGCATAGCGGGTGCCGGGGCCGTTGCTGTTGGAAAGCCATTCAACGGTGATGGACACGCTGGACACGGCGGTAAATACCGACGCCGAGCCGGGCTGTATGGCGTAGGTGGATTCAGCGTAGCTGTCGCCGTAATTTGTCAGCCCGCCCCAGTTAAGCGAACCGGCACGGAAGTAGTACGTCGTGTTGGGCGAAAGGCCCGACACGGAGAGGGATGAGGTCTGAGGGATGAGGGATGAGGAAGAGAAAACAACGCCGGAGAAATTACCGGCGGTGGAGGCGTCCACTACGTAGCCGCGCGAATCCACGGGCGTCCAGGAAAGGGCCGCAGAGGAAACATAGACCGCCGGCGCACCGATAAGAACGGGCGGTTCGGCCAGCGTGACCGCTGTTGCGCCGTTGGAGAGGGCGCTCCAGTTATTTGCCAGGTCGCGGCTCCAGGCGCGAAAATAGTAAGTGGTGTTGCCGGCAAGGCTGCTGATATTTACGATCTGCCCCGCGCCGCCAGAAATGCCTGAAGAGGAAACATAAACATGGCTGCTGCCCGCCACAGAAGAGGTGGCCCAGGCCACGGTGTAGGACGCATACTGCACGGCGAACTCAGCCAACCCGCTCGGGAACTCCGGCGGTGTAGAGAAGGTTACCTGCGCAGAATAAGTGGAGTTTATTAAGGAGGCTAAACTGTTTATCGCTCCTGGGGCGACAGTATCTTTCAATATCACAAAGGCATCCGTGTAGGTACCGGTGTTCACCGGCACCGAGTAATCCCACCCGCGCAGCGCCGCATAGTTGGTGCCGCTCTGCAGCAGCGTCCACGACGAGGGGTCTATGATAAAAGCGGCGCCTACATCGGACTGCCGGATGTTGCTGGAAATGTCCGTCCACGGAATGAGCTGGATCCCGCCCTGGCCCGAGGAGCTCCAGACGCCGTATTGAAAACCGTCCACGAGGCTGTGCGGGTCGCTGGCATTGAAGGCGTTCTGCGCGCCGGGCTCTTTGTGCCAGACGCTGCTGTCGACTTGTTCAAAGATGACCGGCGGCGTGGTGTCCTTGAACACCACGAAGGCGTCGTCGCGCGGGGCGGTATTGCCAGACCCGTCGTAAGCCAGGATACTTACATAGTTAGTGCCGTCGCGCAACAGGTCCCAGAAGCCATTCGGAAGCTGCCAGTCGGTGGTATATGAATCCGAGCTTATCCCGGTGACAACGTCAGTCCAATCGGCGCCCGGCACCAATCCCGCGCCAAGGGGAGCAGTGGCAGCTTTCACCATAAATCTTGAAAGCGCGGAGCCGCCTTCGTCGGCGAAATCCACATCATAGCTGCGGGAATTCGTACTGCGCCAGACATAATCGTAATCTTCTTTGTCGTCGATAGTAGGCGCCACGTTTTCTTTCTGCGTCTTTGTGCTGACAGAGGAGGCGTAGTTAGGCGCGCCGCTCCAGTTGAGCGAACCCACGCGGAAATAATAAGTAGCATCGGCGAACAGGCCCGGGACGGAAAGGCTGAAGGCTAAAGGATCAGGGCTGGCCGATGATAGAACCACGCCGGAGAAGTTGGCCTCTGTGGAAGCCGAGACAAGGTAGCCTTCGCAGCTGTCTGAAGACGGCACAAGCGACAGGGCGTTCCAGTTAATAGTTACGCTCGTTGAATACACGCCTGAAACCGCGGAACCTGTTACAGGATGCGCCAGCGTGGAAATATCGCCCAGGGTAAGAGCTTCGCCCAATACGCCCACGAGGTTGGCGGCTTTCGCCGTCACAAAATACGTAGTGTTCGGCTCGAGGCCGGACAACTGCGCTGAAAGAGCCAACGTCTGTGACGAGACCGCGAGAGGGTTGAAATCCTGGCTGGTGGAGGCTGAAACCAGGTAAGTAGCGCCTGGTCCGTTGAACCCGTCGACAGTGGTGCCGGAGGACCAGTTCACGGTCAGGGTTGAAACACCGATAAAGGATAACGGCGAAGTCCCCGCCTGAGCCTGCGCCACAGCCGCGAGAGTGTAGGTGGAGAATACGGGAGATTCCGCGGTCTCATGCCCGGTCTGGTTTCGGGCCATGGCACTGAAGAAGTGTTCCTTATTGGGCTTCAGGCTGGTAAACGAGCCGGTCGTGCCGTGCTGCCAGTTGCTGAAAGCGCCGCTAATGGCCAGGCTGATGCCTGAGAGCCCCTCGCTGAGGTTGGGGAAGCCGTACGGAGAGTAAGCCTCGGTGGTTATGGCCCGACTGGAGACTGCAATAAAGAGGACTTCCGTGGGCGCGGGGCTGCGCGTCAGCGTGGAGCCGATAACATAGTAGTCGGTATAGGCGCCGCCAAAGCTGACGGCCGCGGCGCGTGCGTACCAGGTGGTATTGGGCGTCAGGCCGCCGATCGCCATTGTTGAACCGTAGAGCGGGTATACCGTGGAGTAGATCTTGGAGAAGTCCGCGTGGCTGGAGACCTGCAGGCTGTAGGCCGTGCCGTCGGAGTTCCCATTCTTGCCCCAATATATATCAGTGCCTTCCTGGTTGACATTACCAAAAGGCGCGGCGGCCGCATTGGGGGTATTGGCATGCGTCACGGTGGAGCCCAATGCCAGCCAGGAATAGTCCGTCATACCGCCTGCATTATAGGCCTGTGCGCGGAAATAATAAGTGGTGTTGGAGTTGAGCCCGCCGGGGATCACCGACACATTGCTCACTTGCCATGAGCCGAAATTCGGCAGGAAGTCAGGCATGGTTGACGCTTCAACTACATAACTGGCGCCTATCCCGTTGAACCCGCCGCTCGCGGTGCCGGAGGACCAGTTAACTGTGACGCTTGAGGCAAACAAATTCGTAAATGCGGGCCCGGTGGACTGAGCGACAGCCGCCAGCGTATAAGTGGAAACCAGCGCGGATTCCCCGCTCTCCACCCCCGCCTGGTTCCGCGCTTTGGTTTTAAAAGTGTAAAGCGTATTGGGCGTCAGAGCCGAGAATGTCCGCGCTGTGCCGGGAGTGTATTCTTCATTTGCGTTCTTGTAAACAGTAGCAGAAGTTCCTCCAAAGGCGTACATTTTGCCGCCTATTGCTCTGGCTGATAAATTATAACGAGCCGTGGGCATAGCCGCTTTTGTATTCCATGTATCGGTAGCGGGGTCATACTCCTCGTTCGTATTTAAACCATTACTGCCATTGAAAGTTCCGCCGATAGCGTATAGCTTGCCGCCTATTACTTCCGCAGACAAGGCATAACGCGGAGTGGGCATTACCGCCTTTGTAACCCAAGTATTAGTAACTGGGTCATACTCCTCGTTAATATTCTTATAGGCACCACTATCCAATCCCCCCACTGCATATATCTTGCCGCTTATTACCCCAGTAGCTAATCCCCATCGACCCGAGTTCATTGGGGCTTTTGTACTCCACACATTGATTGCGGGATCATACTCCTCATAGGTGGTTAAAGATTCACCTCCACCAATAGCATACAACTTGCCGCCTATTACTCCAGCAGACAGATTATTACGAACCGTGGGCATTACCGCTTTTGTAGTCCATGTATCGGTCTCGAGGTCGTACTCCTCGTTGGTACCTAATCCGCCAGTGCTATATCCTCCTACTGCATATAGCCTGCCACCTACCACTCCAGCGGCCAATGTCCAACGGGCAGTGGGCATTATCGCTTTTATCGTCCAAATATTAGATGCTGGGTCGTATTCAGTATTGGCATTCAATGCACCATATCCACCCACGGCATATACTTTGCGGCTTATTACCCCGGAAGCCATACCTTCACGGGTAATGGGTATCACTGCCCTCGAAGTCCAATAATTTCCAGTGGAGCCCCAAAGGTCATAGGTTCCAGTGCTTATAGCCACGCCGGAGATGCCGCGTTCCATGCCGGTAAAGGCCTGGCTTGACGCATAGGCCGAGGCTACGATGCTGGTTGTCCCCACCTCGTCGAAATAGACGCTGGTCGGGGTTTCGATCAGGGTCAGCGCCGTGGCGCCGCTGGAGAGCGGGCCGTAATTGGCGGCCTCGTCTTTGGCCCACACCCGGAAGTAATGGGTGGTATTGGCTGCCAGCCCGGTCAGCGTATAATACTGGCTGGTCCCGGGCTCTACGCCCGACGTTGAAATATTTATCTGCGCGGAGCCGGTGGACCAGTTGACGCTGGTGTAGGTTGCGTATTGAACGGTAAAGCTGGATTTATTCAGCACGCCGAGCATCCCGTCATCGCCCGGCGCCAGCCAGTTCAGCGTGATCGAGCTTGCAAACACACCGCTGTACGCCAAGCCCGTCACAGCCGACGGCGCTTCAAGGTCTCCCCATAGAACCTTGTTAGAGGCGCCCAATTCACTGTTATACGCCTCGCCCCACAAGGACCCAAGCTCCGCCGGCTCGCCCATGAAGTGCCAGAACAGACCGGCATCGCTAGTCTCAACGCGCACATTATAGGCTGAGGCATAGCCGGCTGAAGAGCGCGACAGCCCAAAGGACACGCCATAGGAAGTGGCGTTGGAGGTAAGGTCGCGCGCCGTTATATAGGCATTGTCGCCGGAGGCAAAGCCCAGGAAGTCAAAAGTGGAAGAAGAAATAGCAACACCCTTATTTCCCGAGAGCTGTATGCCGCCCTGGTCCATATTGGTGAAAGACGAGTATTCGGCAGTGAAAGCGCCCGAGTCCACGAAGGTGTAATAAGTGGAGTTCCCGGCTATCATATCAATAAGAGTGTTTGCCGTGCCGTCGGGATTGCCCCTTAGCACCAGGCCGGCATTATCGGCTATCTCAAGCTTGGAACGCCCGCTGTTATAGCCGGCCGCGGAATACCCGAACAGCAGTTTCTTCTGCCTGTTGGTGTCGCTTGAGGCGGCAATGGTCA
>JAUSCK010000183.1 GCA_030651035.1 Elusimicrobiota bacterium | reverse complement strand
AGCTACCAACAATTACCTGACCACCGGCGGCACCGGCGGGAAAGTTTTTAGCGAGGCGGAAAAATCGGAAGACACCATGCAGCCTATCCGGGACCTGCTGCTGAAGGACATAAAAGCCAACCCGGTAAAGTCCGCGCCTGAACGCGGAAGGATAATACGCCTCGACTGATGAAAAAAAGCGGCCCGCTCTCCCGCGCGTTAATTTCCCTGCTGCTGCTGGGCGCGGGGGCCTGCGCAAAAAAAGAACAGATCGTGATCTTCGCCACGGGCCGGTCCCAGGGCCGCCTGTGGGCGGAGGAAGCGCCCGGCGCCTCCGAAAGGGCCGGCGGGCTCGCCGTTTTCAAAAGCCTCTACGACCAGGAAAAGCTTCCCAAGCTGGCGGTGGATACCGGCAACTGGTTCTCAGCCACGCCCGAGGGCTGGCTGACGAGGGGCCGCTCAACCCTGGCCTGCTTTAACGCGGTGCCCTACACCGCGGCTGCGCCCGGGCTGGAGGACCTTGCGCTCACCCCCCAGGAACTGCAGAAGCTGGCGGAGTCCTCGGCCATGCCGCTGCTGGCCTCGAATCTTTACCTGAAGACCAATAAAAAGCCGCCTTTCCTCTTCAGCTCGCGCATAGTCGAGGCCGGCGGGCGCAAGGTGGGAATTTTCTCGCTGCTCATCAACTCTCCATCTACCCCCAACAAGCCTAAATACCTGCCCAACTACAAACTGGAGAAGGAAACATATGAGGCGCAAAGGGCGATAAAGGCGCTCCGGGACGAAGGCGCGCAGCTGATAGTAATGCTGCTGGGCGTCAACCCCAGGGAAAAAGCTTCTCAGGATTTTTTCCGAGACCTCCTGTCAAAGCTGCCCAGGATAGACCTGGTGATAACCGACGAGCCCTCCGTTAAAAAGCCTTTCAGGGTAAACCGCGCCTGGGTGGCCGGAGCGGGGCTTGAGATGGCCAGCGCGGCCAGGCTGGGGCTGAGGCTTGACCGCGCGGGAAAGATGACCGGCCTGTCCTGGAAAAAGATCCCGCTCAGCGCCGCTAAATACGGCGAGGACCCCGGCATGCTGAAAGTCATAGGCGGCTTCAGGAAATCCGCGGCCGCGCATTTTTCAAGGCGCGTCGGTTTCCTGAGCGCCGCCCTCCCCCTGAGCGACGGCGGCGTTTCCCCGGCGGCGGATTTTGCCGCGGACTGCATGCGCCGCTGGGCCAAGACCAACGCCGCTATCATCGGCCTGAAGGAGCCTGCGGCGGGCTTTTCAAGCGGGACCGTGACAGTGGGGGACCTTTACGCCTCTTTCCCGCTGGACTCCAGCGTGGTTTTCGTGAAGATACGGGGAGACGACCTGGAGCGGGCGCTGTCGGGACTTCAGCCCGGAGAGATAAGCGTTTCCGGGCTGCGCCTTTTCCTCCGGTCCGGGGCGCTCGAGCGCACGGAAACCGACAGCGGGCCGCTGGTCCCTGGACATATCTACAGGCTGGCCGTGCCGGACTCCCTCGCCAGCGGCCGCGAGAACCCGCTGCTCTCAAGCGCGATGGAGTTCGCCAACTCGAGGCGCTACCTGCGCGAAGTCATGGGCTGGTGTTTCTCAAGGCAGAAATCTTTTTCCAGGCCCGCCGGAGGCAGGATAGTGCAGGCCGGTGACAAATAATGTTCCAGGCTATAGCGGCTTTTTTATCCACCTGGCTCGGCAGGCTCAAGGCTTTTTCAATGCTGGCCGGGGCCTGGGGTTTCCTCTTCAGCGTGAATTCCCTGATAGGCTTCCAGGCCGGCTTCGAATACGACGACGGGCTGGTCTACTCTACGCCGGCTTTCCAGGCGGCTGAAAAAGACAAGGCCCCGCAGGGCAGCCCGGATTACTGGAACTCGGTCAACCGCTCCTTCAGCTACGAGCGCCTGAAACCTTTTCCCTGGCTGACAGCCTGGACGCTGAAAGCGCTGGGCGTGAAAATAGCCTTTTTCTGCGACCGCGGCAGCGAGGGCGGGGACAGCCTGGAGGCCTCCTGGAGCAAACTGGCCGATTATTTTTACTTCACCAGGACCGAAGACGAAAAATACAAGATCCTTGAAAAAAGGCGTTTCATCCTTTACGCCGCCCCCTCCGACTCGGGCATAATACAGGCCAGGAAGGCCGGCGTGACGCCGCTGCGCATAAAAAAAAGTAAAAAATCGGCGAACCCGCTGGAAAGCAACCCGGGGAAATTTAAAGAAATGACGCTCCCCCTCTCGGATTTTTAGCATGCCCCGATCTCCGGCAAGGCTTCTCCTTTCATGGAGTTCGATCGCCCTGCTGACGGCGCTTTTTCTGGCGCTGCAGCACCTGGCCGCCGGGCCTCTTTTCCGGCCCGTCGAGAACGACTGGGTCCTCTTCGAAGACCTCCAGGGAATGAAAAGTCCGACTCACGGCAGCGTTTCGGCCGACGCCGTCGGGCTTTCCGCGGCGGGCACGGTCATCGGCGTAGGCGGGCGCGGGTGGGGGCAGTGGAACTTTGCGGCCCCGGGCCCGCTTCCGTCGACCATAGAACCCTTCTTTCTCCCCCCCCCGGGCTCCGGCTCCGGCGTATACCTGGTGACCGGAAGGGACGGGCGCGTGCCGCTGATAGAAGACCTTCCCCTGCACCACCGTGCCATTAATTTCCAGGACAAGGTACGGGGACTGAAAGCTTTTTCAGTAAGGTTCGAAGGGACCGGGGCCGTTCTTTCGAGCGTCAGGTTCCACCAGCCTGTGGATCAGGGGATCTCGCGCAAAGGCCTTTTTCTCGCTTTGTTCTGCCTGGCGCTCATACTGGCGAGAGGGCTTGCGCTGAGGGAGACCCACACCGCGGCCCTGGCCGTCATCACGGCCGCCGGCCTTATCCTCCGGTGGACGGCGCTCTCCAACTACTGGAACGTGCCGCTGGAGGGCGACGCTACGGGGTACTGGGGCCTCGCCCATACCCTGAAACTGGCTAACCCTTTCGCGAACGGTACCAGGGAGCCCGTCTTCATCTGGCTGCTGTGGCTGGCAAAAGCGCTGTTCGGCGATTCGGACAGGAGCGCCAGGTTCCTTTCCCTCATTTTTTCCTGCTCCGTGATCCCTATGACCTGGCTGCTGGGAAAACGCCTGCAGCTGGGAGCCTCGGCCTGCCTCCTGGCGGCGGGACTGGCGGCATTCAATCCTTTCTCGGTTTTCATGTCTCCGCAGGGGCTTCAGCTGGAACTTTTCACTTTCCTCATCCTCGGCTTTTCAGCGCTCTGGCTGTGCGGCCGCAGCGGCGCGGCCGGCGCCGTGGGCGCGGCGCTGATACTGACGCGGCTGCAGTCGGCGGCGGCGGTATTTCCGCTGGGGGTGATCGCCGCCTGGCGGCTTCGCGGAACAACCGGGAAAGCCATGCATTATTTCATCCTGCCGTCCCTGGCGCTGGCTATCCTGCTCGCGGCGGCCAAAGCCAACACGGGCAGCTATACCGGGAACCTGGACCACGCCGCCCGCTACTACACGGCCGCCGAAGTGAACGGCGACCCCGAGAGCGGAAAAGGCGCCGCGGACATGACCCTCGGCAGATATTTCTTTTCGCGGGACGCCCTCCCGCGCCTGGCCATAAAAACGCTTAACGGCTATTTCCAGATCCTGCTCAACCCCTTCAATCCTTTTAACAGGATCTTTTTGAATTCGCACTACGCCAAGGCCTGGAACCTGCTGCTGTTCCCTTTCCTCTGGCTAGGCCTGTGGGTCTTCTTTTCGGACGCCGGCAGGCGGGCCTTCCTCTGGCTCCCGCTCCTTTTTTTAAGCGCCCTGCCGGCCCTGCAGGACCAGTACAGGGAGCCGCGCCTTCTCTTCCATGCCGCCCCGTTCTTCTTCCTTCTGTGCGCCGCCGGCGTCCAGCGGGCGCTCTCCTCCGGGCTTTTCTCCTCGCTGCGCAGGAGTTTCTTCGCCCGCCCATTGCCCTCCCCCTCTATAAAAGATAAAATATAATTAATGGCGGATTGTATTTTCTGCAAGATAGCCTCGGGCGAGATAAACGCCAGGGTTGTTTACGAAGACGCGGACACCCTTGCCTTCCTTGACCTTAACCCGCAGGCCCCCATGCACGCGCTGATAATACCCCGCAGGCACATACCCCGCCTGACCGCCGCGGAAGACAGCGACGCGGAGCTGCTGGGCAAGCTGCAGCTGGCAGCGGCCAGAACGGCTAAATTTCTCAAGGTGGAAGGCGCCTTCAGGCTGGTCACGAACAACGGCAAAGGCGCGGGACAATCGGTGGACCACCTGCATTACCATTTACTCGGCGGAAGGAAGTTTGTCTGGCCCCCCGGCTGAAACCCGCGGAACAGATTTACATGTTTTAAGATGTGCATACCAAAAGGTGGTGATTAGCGTGGTATATATCAAAGTAAGAGACGAAGAATCCATAGAAGAGGCTCTCAGGCGTTTTAAGCACGACTGCGAGCGCAATGGCATCCTCAAGGAAATAAAGCGGCGGGAGCATTATATGACCCCCGTGATGAAGCGCAAGCTGAAGTCCCAGGAAGCCCGCCGCAAGGTACGCAAAGGCAGAAGGTCGTTCTAAACGATGCCGCACAAAAGGCCGTCCGCCTAAGGCGGACGGCTTTTTGCCTGTTTTACAAGTTCACATAATGAGCTCATCTCCCGTCATAGAACTTATCAGGGAAAAACTGGACATCGTCGATGTCGTCAGGGAGTACGTGCCCGGCCTGAAGAAGGCCGGCCGCAACCACAAGGCCAACTGCCCGTTCCACAACGAGAAATCCCCCTCCTTCACCGTCAGCCCGGAGAAGCAGATCTTCTACTGCTTCGGCTGCAACGAGGGCGGGGACATCTTCACTTTCGTTATGAAGATAGAGGGCCTCACCTTCCCCGAGGCGGCGCGCAAGCTGGCCCTCAAGGCCGGCGTGGAATACGGCGACGAGCGCTCCCACGCGATGACCGAGACCGACAGGGAGCGCCTGGAGATAAAAAAGCTCCTGACCGCGGCGGCGGCCTTCTATCACAAGACTCTTTTCTCCCCCGCCGGCGAGAAGGCCCGCCTTTACCTGGGAGAGCGAAGGCTGAGCAAGGCCACCGTCGAGCGCTTCGAACTGGGCTGGGCCCCGGCCGGCGGCTCGGCGCTGATGGACGAGATGAAGAGAGCCGGCTGGAGCCGCGACCTGGCGCTTAAAGCCGGGCTTATAACCGAGCGCGAGGGCGGGCTGGTGGCCGACACCTTCCGCGGCCGCATCATGTTCCCGATACGCAACCAGGCTGGCGACACCGTGGCCTTCGGCGGGCGCGTGCTGGACCCCGAGGCGCAGCCGAAGTACCTGAACTCCCCGGAAACAATTTTATTCTCCAAGCGCCGCACCCTTTACGGCCTGCACGAGGCCCTGCCGCAGATACGCAAGTCGGCCAGGCTGCTGCTGCTGGAGGGCTACATGGACGTGATCGGCGCGCACCAGCACGGCGTGGACTGGGCCGTGGCCCCCCTCGGGACCGCCCTTACCAACGAGCACGCCGGGCTGATAGGCCGCTACGCGAAGGACACCGTGGTGATGTTCGACGGCGACCGCGCCGGGATAGCCGCCTCCGTAAGGGCCGCGGAGATCTTCATGGAGGCCGGGATCTATGTGCGCCTGGCGGACCTGGGCTGCACGCTGGACCCGGACGAGTTCCTCAACGAGTACGGCCGCGAGGCGTTCGAGGGTAAAATGGCCGAAGCCGCCGACCCGCTGGATTTCCGGATGAACCTTTTTTTCAAGGGCAGGAAAACCCCGCCCACTTCCCAGGAGAAGGCCCAGGCGATAGCGGTGCTTCTTGAAACCGTGGCGAAGCAGCCCGACGAGATCCTGAAGAGCGAATGGGTGAAGTCCCTGTCCACGCGCTTCAGCGTGGAGGAAGCCTCGGTGATCAGGCAGCTGAGGAAGGCCCCCGGCGCAGGCCCGAAGGAAGTAAGGCGCGGCGCGGTTCAGGCCGTAAAAGCCATGCCCTCCATAGAGCGCGGCTTCGTGCAGCTGCTCCTGAGGGACCCCTCGCTCATAGAAGCGGCGGCGGTCCTTGAGCCGGAGGACTTCTCAAGCCCGCTCGCGCGGCAGCTTTTTAACGCGATGCGCGCGCTGGCCCCGGCGGAGAGGGCCAAGGCCCCCACCGCGCTGGCCGCGCAGTTCCCTGAGGACGCCGCCCTGGTAATGGAGCTGGCCGTGGCGGACCTGGGCGGCGAAACCTTCGGGGCGCAGAACGCGGCCGGCGCGATAAAGATGCTGAAGCGTTTTTCCCTTGAAAGGCGGCTGAAAGAGCTGAAAGCAGCGGAGCCCATGGACCCGCAGCAGCTGAAAGAGTACAGCAGGCTTATGTCCGAGCTGAAATCAACGGTGAAAGAAATTTAGACAGCGGAATTAGGAGATTACTTATGGTACAGCCAAAGAAAGCTTTACGCGACCTGGTGGAACTGGGCAAGGAGCACGGCTACATCACCCTGGAGGAAATGAACCGCTCGCTCACCAACGCCTCCGTGTCCAGCGAGGAGATAGACACGCTGATGGGCACGCTGGAGGACCTCGGCATAGAGGTCGTAGACCGCAAGAAATTCAAGATGGTGGCCGCCTCGGAGCGCGAGGCCTACACCGAGGAGTGGAGCGCCACCCCCGACGTCTCCAACTCGATACGCATGTACCTGTCCGAGATGGGCAAGGTGCCGCTGCTCAGCCGCGACGAGGAAGTGACGCTGGCCCGCAGCATCCGCGAGCGCGAGCGCGAGCTGCGCATGCTGGTGCTGGAATCCCCCATCACGATGCGCGAGATCCGCAACTGGGAGAACCTCATCGAGCAGGACGAGATGACCACGAAGGAGCTGATGCCCCGCGGCCGCAAGTCCAACCAGGAGCTCTCGGCGATGAAGCGCAAGATGAAGAACATCGCGCAGCTGATCACCCGCACCGAGAAGGAGATCTTCAAGCTGGCGGAGCGCGCCAAGAAGCCCTCCCTTTCCAACGAGATGCGCAAGAAGCTGGAAGGCATCATAGACAAGAAGCGCAAGGACATAGTAAAGAACATCATCAACCTGGACCTGAACCAGGAAAAGATAAAGCGCCTGACCAACAAGATCAAGAACCTGGCCCACAAGATCCGGGAATACCGCCTGGAGCTGGAGAAGTACCAGAAAGTCTACGGCGACCTGGTGAAGCTGCAGCACGACCACGAGCTGGTGGGCCGCGGCACGCTCAGGCCCGGCGCCTTCAGGTCCAAGTGGGGCTACAACCCGCAGGAAGTGGAAGCCGCCCTTGAGAATATCAAGGCGGTAAAAGAGCGCGAGCATCACCTGATACGCACGCTGCCGATAAACCCCGACGACTTCATGTCCCTGAACGACAAGATCACCTTCCTGGAGGACCAGATCCTGCAGGACAAGCTGAAGCTGATAAGGGCGAACCTCCGCCTCGTCGTCTCCATCGCCAAGAAGCACGTCAACTCGAACCTCGAGCTGTCCGACCTGATACAGGAAGGCGGCCTGGGCCTGATGAAGGCCGTGGAGAAATTCGAATACAAGCGCGGCTTCAAATTCTCCACCTACGCCACCTGGTGGATACGCCAGTCCATCAACCGCGCCATCGCCGACCAGGCCCGCACCATCCGCATCCCGGTGCACATGAAGGAGCTGGTCTCGAAGCTGATGAAGGTGACGCGCAAGTACCGCCAGGAATTCGGCCGGGACCCGCATATCGAAGAATACTCGAAGCATATGCATATCTCCATGGACAAGGTGAAGAACGCCATGAAGATCATGCAGGACCCGATCTCGCTGTCCACGCCCATCGGCGAGGACGAGGACTCCCACCTCGAGGACTTCATCGAGGACAAGACCGGGCTGCCGCCCTCTCACTCGGCCCTGGACCTGCTGCGCCGCCGAGAGGTGACCAAGATCCTCGACACGCTTACGGACCGCGAGGCCAAGATAATAAAGCTGCGCTTCGGCATAGAGACCGGCTATCCCCGGACGCTGGAGGAAGTGGGCAAGATCTTCCGCGTGACGCGCGAGCGCGTGCGGCAGATAGAGGCGAAGGCCATCAGGAAGCTCCGCCACCCCTCCCGCAGCAAGATGCTCCGCGACTACTTAGATTAAGGGAAATCGAGGATCGAGGATCGAAAATCGAAAATCAGGGAACAAGAAAAAGCCCCGGGGAACCCGGGGCTTTTCTTTTTACGGGAAAAGGAAGGATTTATTTTTCTTCTTTGTTCTCGGTGAAGAGGTTCTTCAGCACGTCGTGGGCGAGGTCCTTGGCGCCCAGGCCCACCGCTATGGCGAAGGCCAGGCCCATGGAGGCGAACAGGATATTCACGCCGTTGCGGATCATCTTCATCTCTATCCCCAGCTGCTCGATAGCCGCTATCAGCGTGAAGACCACTATCACGAAGTGAACGATCTTAGACAGCGAGCGGCCGCCGCGCAGGTTATTCGAGATGGCGGAGTTGAGGACGATGTCGGCCATGAAGCGGGCGAACAGCAGGCCGCCGAACCCTATGAAGATGGCGCCTACCATTTTAGGCAGGAAAACTACCACAAAGCGGTGCAGGATGTCGGAGATGACCGTCAGGTTGAGGATATTGGCCGCCGTCACAAGGAAGACCATTATCAGCGCCCAGTAAACCACGAATGAAACGGCCTGGGTCGGGGACTTGCCAAGCCCGAAGCGGATAAGGATCTCGTTGATGCCGACCCGGCTGGTATAGGAATCCAGCTTTATCTTCCGGAGGAGCTGCTCAAGCAGGGAGCTGGCGACGCGGGCGATGAAAAGACCGAAAAGGACAAAGGTGAATGCGGCGACCAGCTTGGGCACATAGGCGGAGAACTTAGCCCACAATTCAAGGACGGGCTGAAAAAAAGGTTCTATTATTTCGTTCACATTTATCATTGGCCGCCTCCGTTAGGTTATTCTATTACTTATGAACCCTGGAAAGCAAAGAACCCGCGAAGCGGGTTCTTTGGGACAGGCCTCCGGCTTCGACCGGCCATGCGCCCGGGACTTAAAAAGTATTCTTGGCTTTTACGGGGTCGGTATGCAGCGGCTTGCCGGCCCTGGCCTTTTTCATGAAGGGCCTGGCTTTTACCGCTCGGACGGCGCCATGCTGCAGCTCTTTTGAGATCGGGGCGTCGCGCAGAGTATCCCTGGCCGCGCCCTTTTTTCCCGCGTCATTTTCCATGACCTGCTTAAGCAGCTCTTTTGAACCCTCGCGGTAAAGGGGGTCGTTCACCGAACTGAAGGCGTCAAAATCCGTATAGCCCGGAATGTCGGCCTTAAATTGCGCCGTGGTTGAAACTTTAAGCTCAGCGGAAATGGCATTTATGGCCTGCTTTGCCGGCTTACCGGGCGCCGGCGGCTTCTTTCCTTCGGCGCGCGCGGCGCCTGAAAAAAGAATAACGGCCGAAGCCGCCAGGAAAAAACAGTATGTCTTGAACATTGAAGCCTCCGGTTCGAACTCAAATTGCATGTCTATATTATCGTATAAAACAGCGCCGCGCGTAAGTGGCTGAAGGCCTATAACGTTATAGGTCGCATGGTCCACGCGCAAGCTGGCGGCAGGGATAAGGTAACTTGTATAATAAGATCATCCTGACGCCGCCGCCCCTGCCGGCATCCGCTATTTTTCATTTGCCTGTTTTCATATTTTTTTGTATCATATATATACTATGTACGCAATAATCGAAACAGGCGGCAAGCAGTACTGGGTAGTCCCCGGCGAAATCCTGCAGGTTGAAAAACTCACGGACCTCAAAGGCGCGGAAGTGACCTTCAAGGCCCTGTGGTCAGCCTCGCAGGACGAGAAAAGCGCCCCGGTCTCCCAGTCTCCCTCCGCTAAAGTAACGGTCCGGATAGTCCGGCATCTCAAAGGCCCCAAATTAATAGTTTTCAGGAAAAAATCCAAGAAAGCTTATGAAAAAGGTTCGGGGCACCGCCAGGAACTTACTGAGATAGAAGTTAAAGATATCCAGTTGTCATAGTTTTTGGCCCCTGTTGGAAGGCGCACCTCAAGGCTTGGCCGTCTGATGCGCATAGCGCCTGATACGGCACAAACATAGTTTTGTCACCAACGATCCACATATAGAGGTTTAATATGGCGAGTACCAAATCACAAGGTTCAAGCACTAACGGGCGGGACAGCCACGGCCAGCGCCTCGGCGTCAAGCGCTACGGCTGCCAGCTCGTGAACGCCGGCGAGGTCCTGGTCCGCCAGCGCGGCACCAAGTTCCTCCCCGGAGAGAACGTCAGGCGGGCGTCGGACGACACCCTTTTCAGCATAGTCACCGGCGTCGTTAAGTTCGAGTGGGCCAAACGCAACAAGAAGCAGATCAGCGTTTATCCCGTCGCGAAATAACCTTTCAAAGCCTCTGGCAGTGCCGTAACAAGCGCTATGCGCATCAGACGGCCACAAAGGTGAAGCCTCCTGGGTGCTGACCGCGTTCAGGAGGTTTTTTATTATATTGACCAGGCAGGCACCATGACAAAAATACAGGATCACCGCATAGCTTCGGGCTTCATAGACACCGCCCGCGTTTATCTTAAAGCGGGAAAGGGCGGCGACGGCTGCTCCTCTTTCCGCAGGGAAAAGTACATCCCCTACGGCGGCCCTGACGGCGGGCACGGCGGCAGGGGCGGCAGCATCTGGTTCGAGGCCTCGGCCAATATAACCACGCTGGCTGAGATAGCCTGCCACCCCCATATAACCGGCCCCGACGCCTCGCCCGGCAAAGGCAACCGCAAGGACGGCGCCTACGGCGAGGACCTGACCCTTTACGTCCCTTGCGGCACGGTGGTAAAAAGGGCCGGAACCGTGCTCGCGGACCTCAAGGAGCACGGCCAGCGCTTCATGGCGGCCAGGGGCGGACGCGGCGGGCGCGGGAACACGGCTTTCAAGACCAGGTTCAACACCGCCCCCAAGATCTCCGAGCTCGGCGAGCCGGGCGAGGTATACGAGGCGCGCCTGGAGCTCAGCGTGCTCGCGGACGTGGGCTTCGTGGGCCTGCCCAACGCCGGGAAGTCCACGCTGCTCTCGGCCATCTCCGCGGCCAGGCCGAAGATAGCTGATTACCCGTTCACCACCCTTAACCCGAATATCGGGATGGTGCAGCACAAGGGCAAAAGCTTCGCCGCGGCGGACATCCCGGGCCTGATAGAAGGCGCGCACGAGGGCAAAGGCCTCGGCGTCCTCTTCCTCAAGCACATACTGCGCACGAAGCTGCTGGTGCACCTGGTAGACCCCCTGGGCTTCGGCGCAATGAAGCCGGAAAAGTCCGTGCGCGTGATAGAGAAGGAACTAAAAACCTACCACCCGCTGCTGGCAAAGAAAACCATCATACTGGCCGTGAACAAGTCCGACCTGCCGGAAGCCGCCGGCGTGCAGGAAGCCCTGGCGAAGAAATTCAAAAAGCGCGAGGTCTTCCTTATTTCCGCCGCCACCGGCAAAGGCGTAAGCCGCCTGCTGGACCACATACTGAAACTGCTGCCCTCGATAAAGCAGGAAGACCTTTACCAGGCGGCCGCGCAGTCCCAGCCCGCCTCCCTGCAGCCGAAGGGAGGCTTCTCGGTGGCGCTGGAAGCGGAAGGTGTTTTTTCGGTCAAGGGCGCCAAGGTTGAAAAACTCATAGCGATGACCAACTTCAACCAGCCGGACTCCTGGGATAGGCTGCACAGGATCTTCAAGACCATCGGCATGGACAAGGCCCTCAGGAAGGTCGGCTGCGCCGATGGCGACATGGTGCGCGTGGGAGGCAAGGAGTTCCAGTGGAGCGACGCCGTCCCGGCGCCGGGCAGGCCGGGCAAGTTCGCCTATAAGTACAAGAAATTCGACCAGGAATACGGCGACAACTATTAATACACCGCGCCCCAGTCGCGGGTGGTGATGCGGAATTCGACCCTGCGGTTGAGGGCGCGGGCCGCCTCGGTGGTATCCTTAACCACCGGCATCTTCTCACCGTAGCCGTAAACGCGTACGGAATCCGGGTGAACCCCCTGCGTAGCCAGGTACATTTTCACCGCGCTCGCCCGCTTCTGGGAAAGATCCTCGTTATACTCGTCCGAACCCACGTCGTCGGTATGCCCGGAGACTATCAGCTTCAGCCTGTTATGCTTGAGCAGCACCTCGGCCACGCGGTCCAGCAGCGGCCTCGAGGATTCCAGCAGGCGTGCCGAGCCGGATTCGAACTCCACCGGGGAGATCTGCCTGGCGGAGGCCATATCCATCACGGAGTTCAGCTCCAGGGAGGCCCGGCGGGCCTCCTCCTTCTCGGCGGGGTTAAGCTGCTTCGCGCAGCCGTAAAAAACGAACACCCCCGCCAGCAGGATAAGAAGTATCTTCATATAGCCCTCCCCTCGTAATTGCCGCCGGTAATGGAGCCGATAAGGGTCTCCCGGCGGAACCTGTAGCCGCGCGCGAAAGCCGTGTTGCTGAGCAGCAGGGGCGGCGTGGCGGCTATGGTGGTATAAATGCGGCTGCGCTTGACGCGGGGCCTGTCGGCCGGGTCGAGCAGGTTCGAATGCGCGGCTTCCTCAAGCGTGTCCATAGCCCAGTAAACGGGCCAGATCACCGCCGCCCGCATGGCCATCTCGGACTTGGGGATCGCGGAGACAAAAGCCTCGCACAGGTCCAGCCTGTCCAGCGCCCAGTACATCCACTTGGCGGTTATGTCCCGCAGCCTGCCCATATTAGAAGGCAGCAGCAGCTCAGCCGGCTTCATGTTCCTGGAATCCAGGTCTTCCTGCGGCAGGTAACAGCGCCCCAGCCTGAGGTCGCCGGCCATGTCTTTAAGTATATTTATCATCTGCAGCGCCGAGCCTATCATCTCGGCGCCATTCTCGGACGGGAAAGTTGAGCCGCTCCTGCCGGAGCGCCTCAGGGCCTTGCGGTAAAGACGGGTCCAGAATACGCCGGGGGCGCCGCCTGTGCGCGCGCAGTAGAGCTCAAGCTCCCGCGCGGTCTTAAAGGCCGCCGGGCCTGCTTCGCTTAACAATAGCTTCGCAGGGCCACGTCCCTCCGAAGCTCCTGGCGAAAGCACCGGAGCGAAGGAGGACGGCCCGCCGCCCGGGAAGGTGCGCACGTCCATCTCCAGGCCGGAGGAAACCCCGTGGATCAGCCCGGAGAAGACCGCCCTGTCCTCCGGCGGGAAAGACGAGTAAATGGAAAGTATCTTGCCGAACTTAAGCAGCAGCTCTCTCTCGCCCTGGGGAGCCGGCAGCGCGGAAAGAGAGCGGATCTTTTTCAGGAGCGCCGCGGAGTTATCCGGCTTGTCCAGCCCGCGCGCCAGGAAAATTATCTCAAGTTTATCCGCGGCCTGAACACCGGGAGTGTCCACCACGGTGTCCAGCGCCCTGCACAGCAGGTAGCCCAGCCCCATGGAACTTCTGACCGGCTCGGGCAGGATGTTCAGGCTCAAATAAAGAGTGCGCGAGACCTTTTTAAGTATGGTCTTGATCTCGCCGGAAAGATGCGCCTTCTCTTGATTTTCCATTACCTATAAATTTTACCAAACTTTGTTTGTGCCGTATCAGGCGCTATGCGCTTCGGACGGCTGATATCTTAAACGGGCCTTTCCGCCCTTTCGGCTTCCGCCAGGCCCTCAGCCGCTATTCCCTCCAGCCCCAGGCGGCCGTACACGGGGGCGGCGTGGGCGGAGATCTCCTTAAGCTTTGAGACGAACGCCAGAGTAGCGGCCAGCACAAATAAACCGCTGAGCGCCATGGTGTGCGCCACGCCGATGCGGCTGGCAGCCCAGCCGGCCAGCAGGCTGCCGAACGGCGCCATGCCCATGAAGGCCACCGAGTAAAGGGCCATCACCCTGCCGCGCTTATCGTCGTCCACGAGCGTCTGTACAACCGTGTTGCCGGAGGCCATGAAGCTTATCATGCCGAAGCTGGCGCAAGCGATAAGAACAGCCGAAAGCGCGACGCTTGTCGAAAAAGAAAATGCCAGCAGGCCAAGTCCGAAAAGCCCTGTAAAGAAAGGGATGCCGCGCTCCAGCCCGGCGGGATGCTTCCGCCCGGCCAGCCGCAGCGCGCCCAAAAGCGCCCCGGCGCCGGAGCAGCCCATTATGAAGCCCAGCGTCCTAGGACCGCCGTGCAGGATCTCCCTGATGTAGGCCGGCATAAGCACGGCGTAAGGCATGCCGAACAGGCTTCCCGCGGCCAGCATCAGCACCACATATTTTATCGGCGGGAAACCGAAAGCGTATTTAAGCCCCTCTTTGAAGCCGCCGCTCTTTTCACCTCCGCCCCCGCTGGTGCGGCCCGGAGGCAGGCGCATAGCCAGCAGGGCGGCGATGACCGCGGTGTAGGAAAGAGCGTTGGCCAGGAAGCAGACCCCTTCCCCGAACGCGGCTATGCAAACCCCGGCTATAGCGGGCCCTATAAGCCTGGCGGAGTTGAACATGGAGGAGTTAAGCGCGATGGCGTTGGCCAGGTCCTCGCGCTTCTCGACCAGCTCCACTATGAAGGCTTGCCTGGCCGGGATATCGAAGGCGTTTATAACGCCGATGGCGGAGGCAAGAGCGATTATCTGCCACACCTGCGGCGAGCCGGACAGCACCAGCAGCGCCAGCGCCATGGCCTGCAGCATGGACAAGATCTGGGTAAATATTAATATTTTGCGGCGGTCGAAGCGGTCAGCGGCCGGCCCTGTTAAAGGCGCCAGCAGCAGGCTGGGCGCCTGCGAGGCGAAGCCGGTTACCCCCAACAGGAGAGTTGAGCCGGTAAGGCGGTATACCAGCCAGCTCAGAGCCACGCTCTGCATCCAGGTGCCGATCAGCGAAATACACTGCCCGCAAAAAAAAAGCCGGTAGTTGCGGTATTTGAAAGCCCGCAGCATCAGGCTTAGCTTTGAGCGGTGCGCGGCCGGATGCTCCATGGTCAGCGGGCGATGATCTTGCCCAGCACGCGGGGACCGCGCGCGCCGGTGGCGGAAGGGCAGTGGTTTACACGTCCCCGGAGCGCCAGCCAGGCCAGCAGGGCGAAGCAGGCCGGCTCCTTGGCCAGCGGGTGCAGGCCAAGCTCGGCGGTTGAGCGCACCCGCACTCCGGAGGGCAGCAGCAGGGCCGCGATGTTATCCATCAGCACGGGATTAAGCGCCCCGCCGCCGCTTACTATAAGCTCCTTTGTCCCGCGCGGGGCGAATTTCCTGAAAGCCAGCGCTATGGACGCCGCGGTGAAAAGGTTAAGGGTAGCCAGCAGGTCCGGGCCGTATTTTTTATTAAGCCGCCCGGAGAAATGTTTTTGCAGGTAGCCCAGTGAATATTCATTGCGGTCAAGCGACTTGGGGGGCCGGCGGCTGAAAAAAGGCGCTTCCAGCAGGCGGTGAACTTTTTCCGTATCCGCGCTGCCGGCGGCGGCCCAGGCCCCGCCTTTGTCGTAAGAAAGTCTGCCGCCCGAGAGCCTGTGAACGGCGGTGTCCATCAGGGAGTTGCCGGGGCCGGTGTCGAAGCCGGAAGTCTTAACGCCTTTTCCGGCAAAAGCTATGTTGCCTACGCCACCTATGTTCTGCAGCGCCGCAGGCTCCCCCCCGCCGTAAAGGTACTCGTCCAGGAACGGGATGAGCGGGGCGCCCTCGCCGCCGGCGGCCATGTCGGCCGGGCGGAAGTCGCACACCACCGGGCGGCCGGTTTCTTCGGCGATGAAAGAAGCCTCGCCTATCTGCATGGTATGGCCCTGTTTTCCCGGGGAGTGCCCCGCACTTTTTCCGGGCAAAGCCCGGCCAAAGTGCGGGGCATGCCACACCGTCTGGCCGTGCGAGCCGATGACCGCTATATTCTTATAGGCTATTTTATGAGCGCGGCAGAAGCGCTTAACCATGCCGGCCCAGAGGCGGCCCAGCTCGAAATTCAGCGCGGAGAGCTCCGGCGCTTTTAGGTCCTTGGCGGCTATTATGCGCGCCTGCAGGGCGGCCGTGTAAGGATAATTGCCAAAAGCCTTAACGCTGAGAGCGCGGCCCGCGGCTTCGCAAAGGGCTATCGAAAGCCCGTCGGCCGAGGTGCCGCTCATCAGGCCCAGGATATCAGCTTTTTTCATTTTTTTATCAGTTCTTTTCTCAGTTCGTCCAGCTGGGCCTGCACGCGGCGCATCTCCTCGCTGCAATAGTCCGGCAGCTTGTTATGGTCCAGCTGGGCGCGGCCCTCCGCGCCGCCGCTGGCGCTGTGCGCCGGTATGCCGAAGACGGTGGTGTCCGGCGGCACTTCCTTCAGGACCACGGACCCCGCGCCGATGCGCGAGCGGTCGCCGATCTTAATGGCGCCGAGCACGGTGGCGCCGGACCCCACCACCACGCCGTTGCCGAGCGTGGGGTGGCGCTTCTTGTGCTCAAGCGAGGTTCCGCCCAGGACCACGCCCTGGTACATCAGCACGTCGTCGCCTATCTCGGCGGTCTCGCCTATCACCACGCCCATGCCGTGGTCTATAAAGAAACGCCGGCCTATTGTCGCCCCGGGGTGTATCTCGACCCCCGTGAAAAACCGGGCGAGATGCGAAAGCAGGCGGGCGGGGAAATACAGCCCAAGCCCCCAGAGCCAATGGGCGGGGCGGTATAACCAGACAGCATGCAGGCCGGGATAACAGGACAGCACCTCGGCAAGGCTCCTCGCTGCCGGGTCCTTTTCGAAAACCGTTTTAATATCTTCGGCGAAATTCATTTTTTCCTTTTCATGTCCCCTTATTTCTCTCGCCCCGCGCAAAAGTATTATATAATTTTTATATTAGACGACCCGCTTAAGGAGAATTATAATGGGATTCAATCTCAAGAACAGGCACTTCCTCAAAGAGCTCGACTTTACGAAACAGGAGCTGGTTTTCCTCCTGAAACTGTCCAAAGACCTCAAAGCCGCGAAATACGCGGGCACCGAGCAGCCCAGGCTGGCCGGCAAGAACATAGCCCTGATCTTCGAAAAATCCTCCACCCGCACGCGCTGCGCTTTCGAAGTGGCCGCGCACGACCAGGGCGCGCATGTGACCTACCTTGAGCCGTCGGGCAGCCAGATGGGACACAAGGAAACGGTCAGGGATACCGCCCGCGTTCTGGGCAGGATGTACGACGGGATCGAATACCGCGGTTTCGCCCACACGATCGTCGAAGAGCTGGCCAGGTTCGCCGGCGTGCCCGTCTGGAACGGCCTGACGAACGAATGGCACCCGACCCAGATGCTGGCCGACGTGCTGACCATGACGGAGCACTGCTCCAAGCCCTTGGAGAAGATCTCCTACGCGTATCTCGGCGACGCCAGGTTCAACATGGGCCGCTCCCTCCTGGTGGTCGGCTCTATTCTGGGCATGGACGTGCGGATCGGCGCCCCGAAGGGCCTGCAGCCCGACGCTGAGCTGGTGGCGGCCTGCAAAGAAATAGCCAAAGCGTCAGGCGCCCGCATAACCATCACCGACAAGGTCGACCAGGCCGTCAGGGGCGCGGACTTCATACACACCGACGTCTGGGTGTCCATGGGCGAACCGAAGGAAGTATGGGCGGAGAGGATCAAGCTGCTGAAGCCCTACCAGGTCAACCCGGCGGTCATGAAGAGAGCCGGCAACCCGAACGTCAAGTTCATGCACTGCCTGCCGGCCTTCCACAACGCCGACACCAAAGTGGGCAAACAGGTGTCCGAGCAGTTCGGGCTGAAGAACGGCATCGAAGTCACCGAAGAGGTCTTTGAATCGAAAGCCTGCATCGCTTTCGACCAGGCGGAGAACCGCATGCACACGATCAAAGCCGTAATGGTCGCGACCCTCGGAGGCTGACAAGATCGACCGGCGCGAAGCTGCGCCAATAAAAAAGGCCGGGAATTCTCCCGGCCTTTTTTATTGCTCCCGGCCTTATATCCTGTAAATATCCAGCAGCCCGTTCTCCAGCCTGAAGCCGTAGCCCTGCTCGAACGACGGGAAGGTTACGCCGGTGGCCTTTATGTCGGAGGCGTTAAAGATGAAGTAGGAAGACGCGTCCACCACCGGGAAAGGTATCATCAGCAGCAGCATCTTGTCGGTGAACTTGGCGCCCTGCTTGCCCTGCACTATCTCGTTGCCGTAGGCCAGCTTATAAGCCTTGCCCAGCTTAACGTCCAAGCCCTTGGCCGCCACGCCGTCGCCCACCGCTTTAAGGGAAGAGGTCAGCACCACGCCGCGGGGGCCTTTAACCTCGAGTTTGCTGTTCTCGGGGGTAGAGGCGTTGGCGTAGACTTTAACCACATATTTTTCGCCGTCTATGGTCACGGTCTTGGAGCCGCTCATGAAGATGCCCCAGTTGATTATCTCCATGGCCCGCACGAAGTAGCTCTCGTTCTTGTCGGTGGTCAGGACCAGGAAGAACTTTTCCTTATCGGCGCAGGTGTTGCCGCCGTCCGGGCAGTTGGAGGCCTTGGTGCCGCTGATATGCACTTTTGTGCCGGCCCCGGTGGTGAAAGTGATGGCGGGCTTGAGGTAGGCGTTCCTGATCGACTCCAGTTTAACAGATAAAAGACTTTCCTTTTCAATGCCCTTCAGGCCCTTTTCCATGTGCAACCGGGCGGCCTTGGGCTTTTCGCCGTAGCCGAAGTAGCTGAAAAAATCCACGTCCGGCATTTCAGCCTGCGCCGAGGCTGAAGGGGCCGGCGCTTTCGGCATCGCGACATCCGCCGCGCCCAGGCCCGCGGATTTCAGAACCTCGCCTCCCGCCGCGGAAGCGAAGGAAATAAAATTAAAGGATAAAAGCCCCGCAGCCACAACCTTGGTGATATTCTTCATTTTGATGCTCTCCTGTAACTGTTTGAACCGTCACTATATTTATACCACAGTGAAAGCCTTCGCGCAAGACCTATAGTACTTGCGCAGTCAAGGCAAGGGGCCCAAGCCCGGCTGGGCACAATGGCACCGCGGAGCTGCGGCTTTGTAGAAACTCAGCGGATAAGCGGCTTAAAGCCGGAGATAAAGAGCAGGAGTTCCACCGGGCCGGTGGCTTTTACGGTGCGCACTTCGCGCACCAGCAGGAACAGCGGGATAACGGCCAGCGCCCGGAGAAAAGCCGAGATCAGCAGCAGGAAGATAAAGGCGCTCCCCCACACGTGGGGGAGCCGCTCATAAAGCCAGCCGCCCGCAAGCGCCCCGCCGAACTGGGCTATGCCGCACAAAAAGCCGTAGAAGGCGTTATACCCCGTGCGCGAATGGGCCGGGATAGTCTCGTAAATAAAATTGTTCATGCCTATAAGATAGGCCCCCCAGATAATTCCCGAATACATCTCCACCGCGGCCAGGTAATAAAAATTCCGGCCGAGGGCCCAGAGCAGCGGCACCGTCGGGATAAGCAGGAAGGCGGCTTTAAGGATCTTCACGCTGCCGCAGGCGTCGGCCGCCTGCCCCCAGCGCTGCATGAAAAGGTAGGTCATCAGCGGGCCGATGGTCATCAGCACCATGTAGTGCAGGTAATCGCACTTAAGCTCCTTCAGCGAATATACGTAACTACTCAGCTCCCTATGTCATTCCTGCGTGTCGTTGGCAGGAATCCATGAATCCCCGTTTCTTTAATGGATCCCCGCCTACGGCTTGCGGGGATGACAGAGTAGACTTGAGTAGTTACGAATATACGCTGAAATAGGGGGCCGCCAGGTAGGTGGAGGTCAGAAGACGCCAGCGAAGGGATGGAGCGCAGCACGCCTACGCCCATGGTCGAGGCGCCGAGCGCCATGGCGAAAGGCACGGCGTAAGGCTCGGCGAAGCCGCTCATCGCCGCCCAGGCAATGCCGTCTTTTATCGAGGCTTTTACGCTGTTTTTTACGCGCTGCTTTTGCATGTTGTCTGTAAATTATATAAATTATAACCTGCTCGGGAATTTAAGGGGGCCGCAATGAACGAGACTGCTTTGATCAAAACTTTAACGGGCCATACCGACGGGGTGCTGACCCTGGCTTTCTCACCGTGCGGGAAATTCCTGGCCACGGCCGGGGAAGACAATACCATAAGGCTCTGGGACAGCCCCGACGGCATAGAGATACAGACCATCCAGGGCCACAAAGGCGACATCCGCTGCGTGGCTTTCGACCCGGACGGCGACGTGTTCGCCTCGGCCTCCTGGGACAAGACGATAAGGATCTGGCAGACCTCGGACTGCGCCACGCTGGCCGAGGCCTCGAACCACGAAGGCGCCGTAAACTGCCTGGCCTTCTCGGCGGACGGGAAGCTGCTTTATTCCGGCTCGGACGACGCCACCATAAAGATCTTTTCCTCACCTCAAGGCTCGCTCAAAGACACTATAAAACCGGAGATGGGCGACATTAAGGCCCTCGCGGTCTCCCCTAAAGGCATGCTGGCGGCCGGCGGGATGGCGCTGCAGTTCCTTGACGCCTCGGGCAAACTGCTCAAGGCCAACGACGATTACCTTTACGGGGTTAAACACCTGGCTTTCTCACCGGACGGAAAAATGCTGGCGGCCGCTACGGGCATGGAAAAACGCCTTGAGATCTGGAACGCCGAAACCCTTGAGGAGGCCGGCTCGATTAAAGATTCGGACTGGGTAAACTGCGTCACCTTCACCCCCGACGGTAAACAGGTAGTGACCGGCGGGACGGCCGTGAAGATCTGGGACCCCGTTTCCGGCGCCTGCCTGAAAACCCTCGAGGGCCATACCGACGAGATATACGCCGTGGACGTGTCGCCGGACGGGAAATACATAGCCTCGGCCTCGAACGACAAAACAGTAAAGCTCTGGGCCCTGTAAAGGCCGGCTGCCGGGCCGGCCGCGGCGGTGCTGAGCCGGACAAGCGGATAAAAAACCCCGCGTCCATATGGGCGCGGGGTTTTGCTTTGTACCGGGCGGCTCAGCGCGGCCTCCCGCTTTTTTCCCCCTCCGGGGAGCTTAGTCAGGGTAATACGGCTGGTTCAGCCTGTAGATCTCCCAGCCGCCGGGAATAAGGTCGTAAACGGATTTTCCCTCGGAGAGAATGAGGTCGTGCAGCGGCTTGTACGCTGTCTGGTCGGCGGGCCGGAAGCCGGTGATATCCGCGACCGCGCCCAGGGCCCGCAGCCCCTCCGGAGTGCCGCCTAGAGTTAAGAGCGCTGACGCCAGCGCTTTGCGTTTTTCCGGGCTCAGGCTGCGCCTTACGATCACCGGCTCGTTGGGGACCTTCCCGGTGAACGCCAGTATTCTAAGGCCGGGATACCGCGAGACCTGGCGGGCGTAGGTGGCCGCCGCATAAACTTCGCCGTTAACGAGTTTCTTGAGATTGGCTTCGTGGCTTGGCGAGAAATCAGAGGCCACCGGCACGCCGGCTTTTTTAAGGTAAATAGCGGGCAGCGTAAAACCGCTTACCGAATAGGGCCCGACAAAACCTACTTTCCTGCCGGCAAGCTCCGCCGCGCTGCCCGGGCCGTCGGCTGAGCGGATCAGTATCGCCCCTTCGTATTCCGCAAGCTTGTCTCCGCGCAGGACCTGCAGTTCCGCGCGCACGCCGTACTCCTCCCTGGCCACCAGGTATTCCTCGAGTGTGACAATACCCGCGTCCGCCCGTCCCGCGCTGAACTGTTTTATGGCGGCGGCAGGCGACTCCGCCGCCCTCAGGTCCACGGACATGCCGGAGGCGGTTTCAAGATGTTTTTTTATAAAAGCCAGCGCGCCGGACGACGCCGACGGCGCGTGGGCCGGGGAAAACACTACAACCAGCGGATTTGCCGGCGTTCCGACCGTCGCCTCATCCCTGCGCGAGCAGCCGCCCCAAACGAGCGCCACCAGCATGCCGACAACCGCGCTTTTATAGACAGCCCTACGCCTGACGGCCCTTTTATTTTCGAACATATCCCCCCCTTTTCTCACGCTCTGAAAACGGCTGTCCCCGGAACTACTGCGCGGCCGGCCTGGCGGCGGTTTTGGGACGGCCTGCCAGCTAACCAGGCTGACATACCCACTTTTTAGCATAAACAGAACGTGTTTTTCAACAGCCTGCCCTTGTGTGTCAGCTTTAGCCTGCAATTATTTCATAGCCTCGGACCTTCCTATGTATTCCCGGCCAGCTGCTCGGCGGCGGCTGGTGAGCCGTACCAGCGCCGGCCTATCCAGAGAGAAACATTCACAAGGCCTATAAGCACCGGAACCTCCACAAGCGGGCCTATTACAGCCGCGAAAGCGGCCCCGTGCCCGATGCCGAAAGTGGCCACCGCCACCGCTATGGCCAGTTCAAAATTGTTCGAAGAGGCCGTAAAAGAAAGCGTGGCGGAACGCGGATAGTCCGCGCCGGCCTTCCTGCTCATCCAGAAAGAGACGAAGAACATAACCACGAAGTAGACCAGCAGCGGGATGGCTATCCTGACTACGTCCATAGGCACCTGCACTATGTTCTCGCCCTTGATGGAGAACATCACTATAATGGTGAACAGCAGTGCTATCAGCGTAAGCGGACTTATGGCGGGGATGAACTTAGTGTTGTACCATTCCTTACCCTTGGCCCTGATAAGGGTAAACCGCGTAAGTACTCCGGCGATGAAGGGAATGCCCAAGTAGATGAAAACGCTCCTGGCTATTTCCCCCATCGTGATATTGACCACCGCGCCTTCAAGCCCAAGCCAGGCCGGCACGAGCGTGATGAAGAAATAAGCATAGGCGGAAAAGAAAAGCACCTGGAACAAAGAATTAAAAGCCACGAGTCCCGCGCAGTATTCGGTGTCTCCCCCGGCCAGGTCGTTCCAGACTATAACCATGGCTATACAGCGCGCCAGGCCTATAAGGATAAGCCCCGCCATGTATTCAGGCTTGTCGCGCAGGAACAATATGGCAAGCCCTGTCATTAGTATCGGTCCGACCAACCAGTTCTGCACCAGCGAAAGCGCCAGGATCTTCTTATTGGAGAAGACCAGGTGCAGTTCCTCGAATTTGACTTTAGCTAACGGCGGGTACATCATGATTATAAGGCCGATGGCTATAGGGATGGAAGTAGTGCCCACGCTTGAAGCGGCGTTAAACTGCGTTACAGCGGAAGGCCACAGCCAGCCGACACCCACGCCCACGGCCATGGCGGCGAAGATCCAGAAGGTCAGATAACGGTCCAGGAACGAAAGCCTTTTAGCAATTCCTTGCATGTTGTCCCCCGATCCTGATTTTACTTAAAACTTCCCGGCAATCCCAGCACGAATTCCTTTACTTTATCGCGAACGCGGCGGTAGTGGGCCAGCGCCTCCTCTTCGGTTCTGGTTTCTTTGGCCAGGAAAGGCGGGTCTTCAAAACTTTTATGCAGTTTCTCAGCCTTGCCGAACCACACGGGGCAGGATTCCCTCGCCTTATCACAGACCGTTACAATCAGGTCAAACGCTATTTCCTTGAATTCCGAAGCATGCTTGGAACGATGCCCTGAAATATCCACCCCGGCCTCGGCCATTACTTTTATGGCGCGCGGGTCCACACTGCCGGGATTTGTCCCGGCGGAGTAAGCCTCTATATCATCGGGGTGCAGCTTTTTCGCCCAGCCCTCGGCCATCTGGCTGCGGCAGGAATTGCCGGTGCACAAAAAAAGGACTTTCATATTCTCCTCCCGGCGGGCGCGGCTCCGTCGAGCAGCGCGGCTACTTCGTCAAGCATAGCCAGGCCTTTGATGTCCGTCGCCATAAGCGGCAGCGTCATTACCGGCCGGCGGAATTTTTCGGCCAGGACGCCCAGGTACTTCATCTGCATGTTCCGCCTGGACCGGAA
Source organism: Elusimicrobiota bacterium (assembly GCA_030651035.1). Classification (GTDB taxonomy): domain Bacteria; phylum Elusimicrobiota; class Elusimicrobia; order Elusimicrobiales; family UBA9959; genus UBA9959. The sequence goes on along the minus strand of JAUSCK010000183.1, from coordinate 17,575 downwards.
GAAGTCGTTGCTGCACGCCTCCGGCGGCAGGACCATATTGACCACCACGAAAGCGGTGGGGATACCCGCGCGCTCCAGGTCCTGCATGGCGCGGTGGGCCTCCACTATGGGCGTGTACTCCGGATACATTACAAAGCCGAAAGCCGTCCGTGTTTTATCGCGCAGGCCGGAAATCACTTTATCATATCTGTTTTTGCCGGCGGCGTGAGCGGGCTTTTCTCCGGAAGGAACCGCCAGCAGCCCGACCTGTTTTGAATAATCAAAAGGCAGCGTCAGCAGGCGCAGGGTATGGCCCGTCGGCGCCGTATCAAAAACTATAAAGTCGTAGTCCGGGCTTTCCAGGAACTGCATAAATTTATCGAAAGCAGCCATTTCCTCCGTGCAGGGGGAATCCAGTTCCTCCTCCATCATTATAAGGGCGTCTTTTGAATACTTCCCGGCCGCCTCTTTCAGCATCCTCGCCTTATATTCAATGAAGGCGGATCCCTGGTCCACCATTACGGCGCTAAGGTTTTCCCTGACCTTGACCGGGATGTTTTCCACTTTTACTCCCAGTACTTTGCCGATATGCCCGGCCGGGTCGGTGGTGACCAGCAGCGTCTTGCGCCCGGCCGAGGCAGCGCCGACGGCCGCCGCGCAGGCCACGGTGGTTTTCCCCACCCCGCCCTTTCCCGTAAAGAAAACATATTTCAAGCCTGACGCGGCTCCGACCAGGTCCCGCAGCGCCAGGCGGGAGATCGCCGGCTCCGCGACTTCATTCGTATTTGTACCGGACACGGACGCTTTCAACCCGTCAAAGAGTTCCGCCGCGACTCCCGCAAGGGCCTCGACGCCTTTCACCTCGGCATCCCTTAAAAGCATCTGCTTCAGGGGCACCTTGAACTCTTCAGCCGCCGCGGCGACTATCTTTTCCTGGGCCTCGAATTTAGTCCTGAAGAAACCGAGCTCGCGGGCCTGTACGGGGAATACGCCGTTGACTATTATTTCCGCGGGCTTTATCCCCAAAGCCCCCAGTTCGCCCGCGGCGCGGCGGGTTTCATACAGCGATAATTCCTCGGGTTTCATAACGAACACAAAGCGCGTTTTTGACTTATCCCTGAGCATTACAGTGGCTTTATCGTATTTCTCTTTGGATTCCGCGATAGCGGAAACCGGGCCGAGGCAGGTCTGCCCACTGCCGGCCTCGGAGCGGGCTATCGCTTTGGACCAGTCCACCGGCAGCTCCAGCAGGCGGATAGTATGCCCCGTGGGCGCGGTGTCAAAGATCATTACCTCGTATTCCTCGTTCAGCATGAAGTCGACGAACTTATCGAATGCGGCGACTTCAAGCGTGCAGCTGCCGCTCAACTGCTCCTCGGCGCTGGCCATGACGTCCGCCGGCATGACCGCCCTGAACGGGGCAAGCGTCCGCTCCCGGAATTCGGCCGCGGCCTCGTCCGGGTCTATCTCCATGGCGAAAAGCCCGGGGACTTTAGCGACAGGGGTGACCTTAGGCCCTATTTCCTGCTCGAAAACATCAGCCAGGTTAGAGGCCGGGTCCGTTGTAACTATAAGGGTCTTTCTTCCGGCCCCGGCGTGGTGGACCGCCGTAGCGCAGGACATTGTAGTCTTGCCCACCCCGCCTTTGCCGGAAAAGAATATATACTTCGTCATAGGAGCACGCCTTTGAGACCCCCCCGAAGCCGCAAGTTCAGCAGCCGCAGCCGCCTTTGGCTTTGGGCAGGCCTTTGATGACTATTTCGCCGGAGGTGTCGCAGTCGATAGTGGCGTTAACCAGGTGTGCCTCGGCCTCTTTGTTGAGATATAGCTTCAAGCCGCTCTTTTCAATTTCCACATCCTCTTTGTCCGGCTTGGCGGCTATATCCATGGCTACGGAGGGACCGCAGCACCCCACGGCCATGAAAATACGCAGGCAGCAGCCTTTCTCCGCTTCGTTCAGCACCTTTTTCAGTTTCACGACCGCGGCGTCTTTAATATCAAGCATTGTTCGTCTCCTTTTTGAATTTGCCGCTGCCGGCCGGCGTCAGTCCTGCTTTAAGAACTTAACCGTGCCTTTGAGCGGCTTCAGGCCGAGCGCCGCGCAAAGCTCCTGATATGAAGCGTAAGAGCGGGTCTTAATAACTTTTCCGTTCACTATGGTTATGGGCAGGACATCTTTCCCGTTGGAGCGCAGGAGAACGGACACCTCTATGTTGGAAAGGAACTCCCCCATTTGCTTTGCCAGGTTGAAGCGCTCGACTGAGACTCCCTGCTTCAAGAGCATCAGGATAGTTTCATTTACATTCAGCTGCACGGGGTCCGGCTCGGGGCCGCAAAGGCCGGTCGAACAGCAGAGCGCCGGGTCGTAGATCAGGACTTTCATTTCTTCCTTCCTTTCGCCCTTAAGGCGAAAACCGTTATGCTGGAGGCCGCGCCGTCCAGCGCTTTGGCCGCTTTGGACGTTATCGGGTCGAAACCGGAACCGTCGGAACTGTAAGTGTTATCGGCGAGCAGTTTCATGCCGGTGAAGCCGGCTTCTTTTATAGCTGCGAGGTAGTCCTTGCGCTGCAGCATGAGGACGAGGAACAGCAGGTGGAGGACTTTTTGGCTACTTTGCCGTAAGCGGACTTAACCATGGAACGTACGGAATCGTGCTTGCTTTTCATAATAATAGTTTCTCCCTCCCGGTTCATTTTATAAGGCCTCTGATACACTCAGTAAACTCCAGCACGCAGGGGCAGGTGAGGCGGTAATGCAGCCAGTTCCCCTCGCGCCGCGCCGCAACCAGCCCGGCCTTTTTCAGGACCAGCAGATGCTTTGAGACCGTGGAAATATCGTCCCCCACCAGGTCCCGCAGTTCGCAGACGCAGGTTTCCTTTTTTTTAAGGGAATTAAGTATCAAAAGGCGGGTAGGATGGGCCATGGCCTTGATTACGGAGGCCTGGGCGGCGTAACTCTTTTTAAGGACCTGTTTCATATCCATCTATTTTGCCATATCGCCAAATAGATGTCAAGCAGGCCTATAGCCGTATAGGCCTCTTTTTCTTCCGTCAGTAGGTCCATAGCCTTATGACAGGCCGCGGTTTTTATGCAAAACTATAACTATCGGCTACGGCCGGCGCGGCATACGGCCGCAGCGAAAGCCAGGGGGAGAAAACATGCAGACAATGACCAGCGAAGCGACCCTTGAGGAAATTCTTGGAATGAACGTCGATCTTCCCGTCAACGCTAAACCGCAGGCCAGGGAAAATCCGGCCGTGCAGGAAGAATTCCAAAGTATAAAGGATGAGGTGCTGCTTTCCCGGAAGCAGGCCGGCCTCCTGCTGGAGGAAGTTAACCGCTGCATGAAGCCCTCGCCTTTGCAGAAAGGGGCCCTCTTTACGCTGATAGCGTCCCACTACTTCGACAGCCCTGAACTGGCATTTTTCCGTCAGCATTCCCTGCAGGCGCCGAAGCGCTACAAATTGCGCATAAACCGCTACGCCCCCGACGGCGCCTGGAACGAAGAAGCCCCCGTTATCGAACTCAAATCCGACGAGAATGGCGTTTCCAGAAAAAGGCGCTTTGCCCTGACACAGGATAATTATGAGCGCGTGACGACCGGGAAAACCCTGAAGATGACGGATGAACTGCTGGCCCTGAACCCGGAGGCCGACAGGGAGAATCTCCTGATCTGGCTGATAACAATAAACGGCTTTATAGTGGAACACAGGCTGAAGCCGGCGCTGAAACTGCAGTACAGACGGCTCGCGTTCGAGGCAGCCGACCGTTTCCGCCTGACCATGGATACCGACCTGAAGATAGACGCGCTGGACATAGATGTCGCCAGAGTAGCCGGGACCCGGGCCATAGCCGGGAAAGTTTGGGACGAGGCGGAGCGGGTGGCCTCTGAATATGAGAGCGGCAGGCACTGCGTCGTGAGACTCAACCATACCGGCCGCATCCCTCAGTGGGTGGAATCGTTCCTTAAGCGGCATGAAATAGAGAATACGAGCTTTTCAAAGTACTGCTGGGCGGTAAATGAAACCGCGGGGCCCGGGACTTCCATACCGGAAGCGATCGACGGCCAGTTCGCGGCCGCGCTGGACTAGTCCCACAAGTCTTCAAGCGACAGCTGGTTGTCGGGGACCAGGACGGCCGTTTTCAGCTTCGGGCTCCTTGGCAGGAGCTTGCTCAGAAATTCAATGGTCCTGGCCTCTTTAGGCCGCAGGAATATCTCTTTAGCGGGGCCGGTTTCCACGACTCTCCCCGCTTCCATGAAAATTACCCTGTCCGCTATATCCCTGGCAAAGGAAATTTCATGGGTTATGACCAGCATGGTCATCCCTTCGTAAGCCAGTTTTCTCATCACGCCCAGGACATCTTCCTTTACCTCCGGGTCCAGCGCGCTGGTCGGCTCGTCGAAAAGCATGACGTCGGGCTTCATGGCGAGCGCACGCGCTATGGCCACGCGCTGCTGCTGGCCGCCGGAGAGCTGCGAAGGATAAAACCCGGCCTTCTCGCCGAGGCCCACTTTTTCAAGAAAATCCGCGCCCAGCCTGCGGGCCGGCGCCGCATGCATCCCCTTGACCCTGACGGGCGCGAGCGTGATATTCTCCAGCGCCGTCATGTGCGGAAAAAGGTTGAAGCTCTGGAAGACCATGCCGACGCGCATCCGCAGTTCGTGCCGGCTCTGCTTCCAGGCTTTAGAAGAGTGGTCCAGGGCCGCGTCAATTGTCACTCCGGCCACGCTGATCGTGCCGGAATCGAAAACTTCCATCTGGTTAAGGCAGCGCAAAAGAGTGGTCTTGCCGCAGCCGCTGGGCCCTATGATGACGACTTTTTCACCCTTGGCCTGGCCCAGGCTGATGCCGTCCAGCACCTTGTGCCCCTTGTAGGCTTTTACGAGATTTTTAACGATGATCATATGCCAGTTTTTTCTCCAGGTGCCGGGCGGCCAGCGAAGCCGGGTAGCTGAGGCCGAAATAGATGGCGGCCGTCAGCAGGCCGAGCCCCATGTAATTGTAGGTGGCGTTGGCGAGCATGCCGTACATCTTTGTCAGCTCGACCATGGTGATGACCGAGACCAGCGAGGAATCCTTGAACAGGGCGATAAAATCGTTGCTGATCGGCGGGATGACGATCCGCATAGCCTGCGGCAGAATTACGTGCCTCACGGCCTGCATCCGGGTCATGCCGAGGGACATCGCGGCCTCCATCTGGCCGCGCGGTATGGCCTGTATGCCGGCCCTGTAGTTCTCTGCCTCGTAAGCGGCGTAATTCATGCCGAGCCCGAGTATCGCCGCAATAAAGGCGGTCAGCTTTATCCCGATATTCGGCAGGCCGTAGTAAAGTATGTAAAGCTGTATAAGCAGCGGGGTTCCGCGCACCACTTCCACGTAAGCCGTGCTCAGCCAGCGCAGAGGGGCGGCGCCGTACAGTCTCGCCAGCGCCAGCGCCAGGCCCAGGCCTACCGCCAGCACCATGGAAATAACGGAAAGCTCCACCGTGACAACCGCGCTCTTAAGGAGCAGCCACAGGTATTTCCCCCAGGGCAGGCCCGCTGCCGGGCTTTCCTCCACCACGGCGTCCTCTTTGCCATAGCGCTTCATTTTGGAGCCCATGTCTTCTTCCCACATGCCCCATTTTTTATAAATGGCTTTCAGCTTCCCCTCGGCCAGCAGCGCGTCCAGCGCGAGGTTTATGTCATTCAGCAGCGCCGCGTCTTTTTTGAGGACGCCCATGCCGTAATAGCCGTAGGCGAAAGGCTTGCCCGAGAATTTAAGCTCGGCGTAGGGCTTGGCGTAATACAGCGCTATCGGGTAATCCATCAGGGACGCGTCCAGCCGCCCGTTCCTCAGGTCGCGGCAGGGCTCGGAGTTGCCGGCATAGGAAACTATCGTGACGCCGCCCATTTTTTCAAGGATGCGCTGGGACATGCTGGCTGAAAGGACGCCGACTTTTTTTCCCTTAAGGTCCTCCTGCGTCTTTATGTCGCCGCGATCCTTCGCGGTAACTATCTGCTGGCTGTAGATATAGTAGGGCTTGCTCATCGCCACCTGTTTCAGGTGCTCCGGGGTTATCTCCAGCCCGTTCAGGATGAAGTCGAAGCTGCCGCGGCCCAGCGCCGGGATAAGCCCGTCCCAGTTGTTCTGCACCATCTCGGCCCGGACTCCCCACCTGGCGGCCAGCGCCTGCGCCAGGTCCACCTCAAAACCGATAAGCTTGTCCGGGTCTTTCGGGTCCTGGTACACGTAGGGCGCCCCGCCTTCCGCATCGGCCCCCCAGCGGAACACCCCGCGCGCTTTTACATCGGCCAGCGTATCAGCCGAGGCCCCGGCGGTAAACAGAGCCAGGAGCGGCGACAATAGGATCGCCGCTTCAATTATTTTTTTATATTTTTTCCCGCGGCGGACCTGCATGTCTTTCATGTGATTTGAAATTATACCTATATTTCCCCCCGCTCAAAACTGTTTATTTTTAACCGGAGCGGTGACACAGGGATAAAAAACAGGCTCTGTCTGTAGTAACTGCTAAAAACAAAGACCTGACCCCTTCCCCCTTTTACCGCTGCCACGACCAGGTATCCCATGGACGAAGCGGACAAGTACCGCTATAATACCAAAGGCCGGGTTTTGTTATGATCAAGGTATCCCCACAAAATATAAAGATTTTGCGCATTCTTTCCGCCGCACCGGAGGCCGCCGATGGGCTCCCCTGAGGAAGGTGAACTTGTAGAGACCGGCACGTTCAGGATCGACAGTGAGCGGATGCTGGCGGTCCTTTCACGCTACCAGTTCCAGTCCCCTGATATGTTCCTTCGCGCCTGGATACGCTGCGCGGTAGCCTCCGGTGCCGCCGAGGTGACGCTGGATCGCGCTTCAGGCGGCCCTGGCCCGGGTTTTGAGCTGAGTTTTGACGGCAAGCCGTTCACGAGAGAGGAGCTCTCGGACCTCTACGCTCCTCTTTTTGCCGGCGGCTTCAGCCGCGGCAGGCACTTTGCCGCCGGCCTCCTGGCTTTATTCAGAACAAATCCCGTCCTGATAACTATCTCTTCCGGCGGGGAGTCGGTTAATCTCACCGGCATGCTGGAGCATACGCCGGGCCCCGCTACGCAAGGGACCCGTACCATTTTGCGTGCGTTCTGGACGGCGGAGCCAAAGGAACTGCCGGTCGACAGAATACTCAGCTACCCAGCCGAGGCTGATGAGGCTATGGTATGCTGCCCCATCCCTGTGAGGTCGGCATGTGCCGCCAGCAAGACCTTCAGCAGATTAGCGGACACCTCCCTCTCGCTTGTTTTTAAAGAAAGCGGCCGGTACGGTTTCATTTCTCCGCTGACACCCGCGTTCCCCATGCCGGTAACGGAACCGCCCCCCGCCGCAAATTCCGAGGTCGACATCTATGTCCTGGGCGTTTATGTGGAAACCTATATCGCGCAGATGCCTTTGGTCCCGGTGTCCGCCGACATCAACGACGACAGCCTTACACTGGATGCCTCTTTCGGGAAGTGCGTACGGGACGAAAAGTTCTCCGAAATGCTCGCCTTTCTGGAGAAGCAGGCTGAAGCCCTGCTTTTACGGGAAATAGCGGTGCATAAGCGCGACCTGGCGGAAGTGGGCGGGCAGATGAGAAATAAGAAGTATGTCGGCCTCTGGCGCGGGTGCCTGGGGTACATGGAAGACTGGCAGACCGCTGTTTCCTCTTCCACGTTTATGGCCGCTCTCTCGGCTCTTGTCAATTGTCTGAACCGGCCGCAGCAGCGTCGCACCGAGTCGGAAGTTCCCGCCGAAGGACACAGATATTACGGCATAGCCTCGCGCACCATCTGGCTTCAGGACGCCTGCCGCAGAGCTTTTAAAAAAAACACGGCCCTTCCCCCGGATGCCCCGGCCCTGCGGGCTCTCTGGACAGCCCCTGTGCTGCTATCTATACGCGGCGGTATGCTCAGCCTCGCTGCCATCCGCAACCGCGTGATCAAGGGCGGACTGGCTGTCTCAAAATGCGCCTTAAGCGAGATTTACTCAAAGAATGACGCGGTGTGGCTCGCTTCGTTAAGAGATGAGAATTTTCTCGGCTATTGGATCCCCCGCGGGAACTGGACGGGGAACCGTTACTGACAGCGCCTCTTTCCCCTACAGCCAGGCCGCCATCGAATAAGAATGATCTAGTGCAAGGCGCCCCGCTTAAGACCTTATCATTACCAGGGCCATCTTGAACTTTTCTACGGCTTTCAGCGCGTGGGGCTTGTTGGCGGGCATTATTATGAATTCCCCCGCCTTCACCTTATTAGGCTTGCCTGAGATGGTTATCACGGCCGCGCCGTCCGGTATCTCCACCATGGCGTCGAACGGCGCCGTGTGCTCGCTGAGGCCCTGGCCATTGTCGAACGAGAAAACGCGACATTAGACATTAGGGACGTACATGACTATATTACTTATTACTAACAAGCCGAACTGTGTTGTGGACAAATAGGCATAAAGTCATGTGCGTCCCCTATCCTTTTGGGCAGATAAACGGGAACACCTCAAAAACCCGCGCCGTGCCTGGCCGGGCCCGCGCATTTTCATCCATCCCGCGGCATTTTTCATTTTCACAACCTCGCCGAACAACGCCGACTACTCGGGAGTCCTGAAGCAGCTGGGGATGCTGGCAAGATAACGGGCCTTAGCGCGGGCCGTTTATCGCCAGTTTCCGCCCTGCCTTTATCTTTCCGCTGCCTAAAAATATTATAGAAAGTGCTTCCCTTCCGTCTATTTTTCTATGATACAAAAAATCCAGCCATTTTCTTGAATTTATGAAAACTCCTCCGCGCCCGGCAGTTGGCGGTCGTATTGGGAGTTCCGGAGTGGTTTTATTCGTCAGCCGGGGCAGGTTCTATTGTAAAATAAGGAATTCGGGAATAGATACCAGACACTTTTAACTAGAAAGGAAAAGGAGCAGTAGTCTTGTCCCAGTGAAAGGCGGCGTATGCTTATGAAAAAAATACTTATACCAGCCCTCACGGCCGCAGCGGCGATGATGCTTTGGGCTGGCTTGACTTATTATAAACTGGCAAAGTCCTCTAACGCCGTAACTGTTGCCTGGGCGCTGGTTGAAACCGACCTGCAGGCGCGATTTGACCGAATTCCGGACCTGCTTGCCCAACTGAAAAACAGGAAGTACGGTTCTCTTACGAAGAGGCTGCTTGAAGAGGGAGTGCGCGCAGCGGCAAGCAAGCCCGGCAGGAAAAGTTTAGCAGAGGCCGAAGCAGCCTTTGAGACCGAAATCAAGGACCTGGCTCCTGGAATAATCCTATTGAGGGGCGAATGGGGCGAAGCAAGGAGCAGAAGGGGGAAGATGTCCATCGCGCCAAGACTTGACTCCCAGCTAAGTAAGCTTGAATCCCTGCTTGGATCTATGGACAACGGGAATTATATGCGCCTGAATAATAACCTCCCGTGGGTAATAGAACTTTATAACCGGTCGGCAGACTCTTACAACGATACCGCCGAAAGCTTCCCTGGGAATATCCTGGTAAGACTGTTCGGTCTGAATCGGACAGAGGAGCTTATGCCGGGTATCCCGTCATCGTTCTACGGCACCTCTTCTGAGGGCGCAGGAAATAGCTAGCGCAGCTAATTGCACCTGTAGGAAACATAAGGCCTCTTATCGCTAGTTCCCCCCCTGCCTCTATCTTTTCCCTGCCGCAAAAATCCGCGAAAATCGCTCCTTGCTGTTTGTTTTATCTATAATAAAAAAAGCGGGGCTGTTTCCTGGAATTAAAAAAAACTCCGCCGCGCCCGGCAGTTGGCGGTCGTACCGGGAGTTCCGGAGTGGTTTTATTCGTCAGCCGGGGCAGGTTCTATTGCTTCGTATAAGTCGCCTTTCGGATCCGGCTGGCAGTCTTCATCCGGCGGACCGCAGGCGTGGTCATACAGCGACGCTTGAGGGGCCGGCCTAAACTCAGGGAATTCCGCAGGCAGACCCAAGTAGGTTAACGGGGTAAAAGGTACCAGGAGACTTTTCTGGATTTATATGAAGGTTGAAATCATTGAGGGGAACCTGCTGGGGCAGAAGGTTGACTGTATCGTCAACGCTTGGAACAGGAATATTATTCCCTGGTGGCTATTACTGCCGCAGGGGGTTTCCGGCGCTATTAAGAAGCAGGGCGGGTATCAACCATTCCGCGAGTTGGGGCGGATTGGGCCTATTCCTTTGGGCGGCGCTGTGCTAACCAAGCCGGGGAAGCTGCCGTTCAAGGCGATCATCCACGTTGCCGGGATAAATATGCTTTGGCGCTCGTCCGAGGAATCTATTAGAGCGTCAACACGCAATGCGCTGGCTTTGGCGGAACAGCACGGTTTCCGCTCCATCGCTTTACCGCTAATAGGCGCGGGGACGGGGGGTGGGAAGCCAGAGCATGTATTGCAGATAATGACCGAGGAAGCCTCTGCTTCGGATTTCACCGGTGAGGTGCGCATCGTTGTGCGAAACACGCGCGGGTGTTATTGCGGCGTGCTTGATCCCAGAGTTCTTGAACAGAACGGTGTTCCCAAAGGGTATTGCGGGTTGTGCGACGAGTGCGGTAAGCCCGGTCACCTGCGGCATGGCTTTTCGGTCCCGGCCACGCAGGTCTGGTGCGACGCTTGCTGGAAGGTCCATGTTGGATGGGTGTTCAAGCGGTACGCCATAGCAATTGCACTCATAGTGGTGTTTCTTATCTGGCTGTTAGATGTGTTATAGAGCCTGATGGCAAAGCCGGGGGCGCAGCGGGCGGTATGCGCCTTGTCGACGCGGTGCTTAAAGTCCTCGTTGCTATGCGCTTTAAGAAGTGCGTTCCAGGAGGAAGGCTCCGCCTGGCAGTGGAGGGTAAGAAAAGGAGAGATGAATGAATAAGGAAGGTCTAGTCGAAATTGTTTCGGGCGCTATCGCGCTGGCGGCTTCCACGGTATTTGTGTTCGCATACAATTGGGTAAACCTGAATAACGTTGGCTATTCTCATCCGAGGGCAATTCTCCCTGCTCTGACCGCAGCGTTTTCAGCCATCGCGCCTTTCGGCCCCGTTATCCCGCTCGCCTTCGCGGGTTTTGGCTTTCATTTTTATCGGAAGAAAGAAAATGGTCTCGCATGCCATATCCTCGCGCATGCGGGATACTTGTTTTCCTTCGCCTGGGTTTTACTAGCGCTATGGGTCTGGATGCTGCCGTATCTGTTTATAGGAGGACTGGTAAAGGCTTAAAACAGGCTTAGTCGGTTTTCCTTTATAAACGTATGGATTGCCCGCTCTGCAAACTAGAACTGGATCGAAGGTGCTGCCCATCCTGCAGGTTTATCTGGTTCGAACAGGCCCCGGGCTGCGTGGCCTGTAAGCCGGGGAATGAGCCAAGGTTAGTATTAATCCCTGTCTCCCGCTCAGGGGTCAAGCTCTGGGCCCTTACTCTGCCACTGGGCCTTTTTGGCCTGTCAGCTGCGGGGGTGACTGCCTATGCGGCTGTCAAATCAGGTGGCGTGGGGTTAGTGGAGGGAGTTTGCATCATTATCGGATTTGCCTGGTTCTTATTGTGGGCGTTTTCAGGAGCTCTCGGATTTGTTCGTTGGCTCGAACCTGAGACTATCCGGATCGGGAAGGATTATTGGCATTTTAAGATCGCGCCGCACACGGGGCTTTTTAAGCGCACGAGCTGGCGGCGCACAGACACCCGGATTCTGGCTTCAGACATTGAATCTGTTTTGACAGGTCAAACATATTCTCCGTCTAAGGGAGCAGTTTGGTTGCGCCATCGTTCGGGACTGCATATCCTTATCGCGCACAGGTCTATGCACGAAGCCAGGGCGCTTCAAAGCCGGCTGGGGGAACGGGACAATAATCCGCTGCAATCAATTTAGCAATGTCGTATAAAAATAACGGCTTTTAAACAATCTCTGAAAACGCATGCCGCTAACTGACCCCTGGTTCACATAGAGGGATAAAGATGACTCTTATTGAAATGCTTGTGGCCGCTGTGATGGCATCTTTGGGAAATATGGTTGGCTGGCTGCTGTATAACCACGTTCCTTTGCTTCGCAGCAAGGTTACCGTGGTGGTTTGCGTTTTACTCTTTGGCCTCACTTATCCGCTGATCAGCAGGCGCATCTATACAGCTCTGAACAAAGGGAACACTGAAAAATCAAAAGGGACAGGGCCGGCGCGTCTATGATTACGAGGGATTGTTTCATCTGATGGCAGCAAAGCGAAAAATTAGACCGCTGCGGTCAAGAAATGGTTAAATTACCTGAGCATTTACGTATCAATCCCTAATGGTAGCCACTGGGCTGGGCAAGTCGTGTTATACTGAACTATATATTCATCTGTTAGGCGTACAATGACAAAAGAGGAATTCGCGACAAAATGGTCGGCCGCCGAGCACCGAAGCGAAAACATCCTCTGGAGTTTCTACTTTTCGGTAAACTTCGGAATGATCCTGGTTCTCATCTTCGCCACAGTCTTCCTTTGCATCTCACCATTCCTTCTTATGCCAGCGGAGCGGAAACCGTTTCAGTTCCTAGCGCTCCGCATCGTCGGCCTCTGTACGCTCACGTTAGCGACGATCTATTCTCTGGAGTACTTCTTCTCGCGCCGCTGGCTCAAGGAATCGGGCATGCAATGCCCAGCATGCGGGCACATCTTGAATAACCATACAGGCGAATACCTTAGGCCGCACGTCCCTGGCCTGTGCACAAACTGTGAAGGCAGTGGGAAATGTCGGCAAGTAACAAAGACTGGATTGTGCGACAAGTGTGGGCATCACATTTTTGACGCCTAACGATCGGATTAAGCCGACTGCATTCGGGGTCGTCTCTCCGTGGTGGCGGCGGCTGATCCAACCGCTAGGCCCATTATCGACAGTGTCAACTCACTTTTTGCTTCTTTTTTTTCGGTGAATTGCGGTGTAAAACGAGGTAAAAGGTAGGAGACTTTTCGGGATGCGGACTAAGGACTGACCATGAATAATATTTCCTCCAAGTCCCTGGCTCATTTTACGCGCCAGCTCTCCGGCCTGGTGAAAGCCGGCATACCCGGGCCCGAGGCTTTCACTATGCTGCAGAGGCAGCCTTATGCCCCGGCTTTTCTGAAAAGCGGTGAAGACTCGGTGTGGGACGCTTCCCTCTCCGAGCTGTTGACGAAGAATCCCCGGGTATTCGGCAAATTCTATGTTTCAATCGTGCGCGCCGGGGAGAAGGGCGGGAATCTGGGCGCGGGCCTGGACCGGCTCTCTGCCGCGCTGGAGCAGGATGCCGGGCTGCAAGAGAGGCTCGGGCAGACACTGCGGCGCACCGGCCTGCTGGCCGGCCTGGCAGCTTTAGTCGCTATGCTCGCGTTTACATTATTTATCCCCGGGCTGAAAGCTTTCCTGGACGCTAATACCACTGCCGGGCTAAAAGCCTTCCTTACCCATCTCGCCAGCAAGGCCGCATATCAAACGGCGGTGTTTACCACCGCGGTCATGGGAGCGGAGCTCCTCTTCCGGCTGGCCTATGCCACTTCAGCGGGGCACAGGCTGGCGGACGCTGTATTTCTGCGCCTCCCTGTCTTCGGCGAATTGTTAAGGCAGGCGGCCGTTTTGAGATGCGCGCGTTCGTTGCGTACGCTGCTCGACTCCGGCGTGTCCGCGGCGGAGGCTTTGGGATCGGCGGCTGACACGGCGGGAAATATTATTATCGCCGGGGCGCTGCTGTCTTCCGGGGAAGCCCTGGGCCGGGGCCGGCCCCTAAGTGCCTCGCTCAAGGACACTGGCGTATTTCCTGAAATAGCTGTAGCGATCCTGGAGAAAGGGGAGGAAAGATCCGTCCTGGGCGCGGCGCTCTCCGCGGTGGAAGACTTATACGGCCGGCAGGTGGACCGCTACCTCAAGGGAGTTGCCTCGATGTGGCTTCCCTTTGGTATTACATTTGCGGGACTCATTATTGGAATAGCTGTAATTCGCGTATTTATGACCTGCCCATGTCTTCCTCCCCAGGCCGGGTAGACGCTGGACGCCGGATCAAGTGGTTATGGTAATTTATGGATTTAAAGTCCGATCTTTGGTGCGAAGGGCTGCCTCTTTCCGGGAGAAAGCGGCTTTCCGATAAAGAAGCGGCCGACCTCCGGCGCCGGGTCGGCGTCACAGGCCGCAGGTTAATGCTGGCCAGGTGGATAGGCAGGCTAGGGTTTTCCATGGCGGGTTTGGGCCTCTCTTTTTTTATACTTTTAAATGCATCTGCCGCAAGGGAACAGCATCCTGACGCTTCGGGGCTGACCTTTGCCGCGGCTTTATTCGGTCCCGGCTTATTGGGGACGCTGCAGGAAATATTTGTTGGGTTCAGCAGGCTCAGCCGGCGGCTCTTCGCCGCCGTTCTTGTCGTGCTGGCCCTGGGAGTTCTCCTTTCTTCGCGCTGCGGCAACAGCGGTTTGAGCGACGCACTGCAGGCAATAGGTTTCTTGTCCATGATCTTCGGCGGCTGGAGCATGCTCTTCATCCGCTGGAATAACGCCAGGAAACTGGGGCCTGTGCTGGAGCAGGCGGCCGCCGACGCGGAATCGGCGGAAATACTCGAATTCTCCGATGAGCGGGTTTCCCCGCGGCGCCTGGAGGTCCTACCCTTGTCGCGGTTCGCCTACCGGGTCAACGGCAGACTGCGGGAGGATTGGGAGATCTGCCGGCTTGTTCTGGTGGCGGCGGCCCCGGCCGGCAGCATAGATGTCCCCTGGCAGCACAAGACTGAGGATTTAGGCGGGGAAGCGGGCTATTTGCAAAGACATTTAACCGAAGAGGAAATAGCGGAGCTGAGCCGGCTTTCTTCTCGGATGGTCCGGAAAGCTTTTGTGTCTTTGCTCACAGCCACCTGGTTCTCCGCTCTGGCATTCAGGCTTATTGAAGATCTTATAAACAGGAAAATGGGGGGAGATCTGAGCTGGTACGGCTGGGTCTGCGCCGGACTGGCCGGCACGTTCTTCTTTGGTAAATATTTCCTGGCCTGGCGCCGGCTGAAGGCTGATAGCGAACAGGGGTTGATGGTTAAGGCAAAGGAGACAGACGGTTCAACGACCGAGCTGCTTCCTTTATCTGGGATCGTCTGGAGCGCACAGGGCGCCCCTGCGCCCTGGCGCACAAGCTGGTGGTAGGAGGTCTATGCTCGGCGCGATAGCAGGCGATATGATCGGTTCCGTCTACGAGAATTTACACACGAAGCGGAAAGATTTCAGGCTTTTTACTCCGCTGTCTATGTTCACCGACAATACAGTACTCACCGTGGCCGTGGCTGACACCATCCTAAAAAGCCGCGGGTACGGAGAAAGTATACGCTCTTATGCCCGCAGCTATCTGTTCCGCGGTTACGGGCCGGGGTTCCTGAAATGGATGCTGCTCCCCGGGGCGCGCCCCTACAAAAGCCTGGGCAATGGTTCGGCGATGCGGGTGAGCCCGGTTGCTTACGCGTTTAATACCGAGGAAGAGGTCCTTGCCCAGGCCGCTATGTCCGCCGAGTACACGCACAATCACCCGGAAGGCGTTAAAGGCGCGCAGGCCGTCGCTCTGGCCGTTTTCATGGCCAGGAGCGGTGCCGGCAAGGCCGCGATAAAGCAGGCCGTGCAGGAAATATCGGGAACGCCGGCTTAATAGCTGCAAGCGCACAAACAGGAACGGGTGGAGCTAAAAGCTCCGCCCGTTATTATTTAATTGACCTTATGCATGCCTTCTATTGATATTAGTGCGGAGGTTTTGATAAAATTCTCCGGTCAGACTTTCTATTCAGAATTAAATTAGGGGATATAATGAAAAAAATAATATGGCCGCTGTTGCTGCTGGCTGTCTGCGCCCCGGTCCTGCTGGTGGGGAACGCGCAGGCCGGCGCGAAGCTGTGGGAGAAAAAATTATCAGGCAAAATACTGTGGAAGCAGTTCCATAGCGCCGGCGTAGTGCTTGCTGTCACTGACAGCGAACTGCTCTACGGGCTGGATCCAAGGACCGGGAATGAGCTCTATAAGATAGAGGACCTCGCCAAGAACATCACCGCCCCGGACGATCCGCCCGGCTCCCCGTTCGTGCTGGAGGGGACGCCTTACATCCTCATCGTTACGAAAGCGGGCATGATCAAGCCGGAGATACTGAAACTCGTGAACGCCGCCGACGGTAAGGTAGTCTGGGAGGGCGGGACTACGATCCCGGCCGCACAGCTGGACCTCATCATGGAGGGCAAGAAGTTCAAGGAAACCCCTGAATTCAGGGGCGCGGCCATGATACAGCCCATCTTCGATCCCGCCCACGACCAGGTGATCGTCACCTACCGGCTGCCCGTGCTCTGGGCCGGCAAAGCCGGCTACTCAAAGGTGGCCAGGAGGGGCACCGCGATCGCAGGCTACGACGTGAAGACCGGGAAGATCAACTTCGCCTATTTCCCCGGTGAAGATATAGACAACAGCACCGTGTGCGACTTTCCTCCGGTCGTCTCGGGAGACACCGGGGTTATCGACTGGTTCGGCATGCACAGCTTCAGCGTAGTGGACGGCAAGCCGCTGGGCTCCGTGAAGTTCGCGCGGGCGCTTAAGGCCGGCATGCTGAGCCGCTACCGCTACCTGAAGACCAGCGCCGGGCCTGTCATAGACGGCGACGACGTCTACATCGTGGTAAAGGAGCACATCGAAGCTTACGACCTCAAGACCGGGCAGAAGAAATGGGCCAGCGCGGACCTCGACAGCGCCATCCCCGAGTTCCAGGCCAGCGGCGACAAGTTGGTGGCCAAGATAGGCGGCGTATTCTGCACCTGGGCGGCCAAGCCGGAATGCAGGGAATTCTTCCCGTATGGCCTCGCGGTCCTGGATAAAGGGACCGGCAAAGTGCTCGCGAAGAGCGGGGAGGTCGACAAGAAGAACGGCAAAGCGATGACCTCCTCTCTCGTGATCGACAACAATATCGCCTACCACGGCGTTTCCAACGGCGCCAGGGCGTTCGACCTTTCCACGCTTACTTACAAATGGATGACCTCCATAGGCAAGACGGCCGACGGCGACGAGGCGAAACTGGTACAGGTTGCCGACGGCAAAGTCGTTCTGCTTAACACCCAGGCGACCGCCGCCTTCAACGCGGCGGACGGCAAGCTCCTCTGGTCCAAAGTCGTTCCGACCGTCACCATGGACCTCGCGATGAGAATGGCCCAGTCTTTCGCTTCCGTGGCGGCTTTCGCCTCAGGCGTGGAGGCCGGCAAGCAGGGCGGCGTCATTAACCAGAACCAGACTATCTCGAGATGGGAAAGCACTGACGCCGGCTTCGCTAATATGATGAAGCAGGTCTCTCTGGCCGACGCCAAAGGCCGCTACAACTACTCCATGACCGGCAAGTCCAAGAACGCCGTCATCGCCGGGGTCAACACCAAGACCGGAGAACTCGACCGCGGCGCCCAGGTGGAGGGCCGCGTCCCCGACTACATGGTGGACCCCGTGACCGGCATCCTGGTCAACGTCTCCAAAAGCGACCCGAAATGGATAATGGGCTTCGACATGAACGCCCCCCTGCCGGACATTAACTAAATCCGGCAAGCGCAGTAAAAATCGGGATAGGGGCGGCGGTCAATAAGACCGCCGTACCCCTCCCCCACCACCGGACATGCGGGTCCGCATCCG
>JAUSCK010000175.1 GCA_030651035.1 Elusimicrobiota bacterium | reverse complement strand
CTGGCCAGTCACGTCTTTTGTAAAATTACAAAATATCACGTATCAAACAGCAAAACGGGGCGCATACGGAGCCTGGGGGCTCCGAGCTTCTTGGGCATTTATCCTTCTGAACGGGGACTTGAGACACAACACACCGGCACTTCCTTCGCAGCATGTGTTTCATCAGCCGCTGTCGAACCTTATCTGGATGCGTCGAGCCAGGATTGCCCGCAGCCGTTCTGCGTCAATCAGCGTTTCGGTCATCAACGCCCATAACCGCGCCGAAAAGGTCCGCAGGCTGCCCATAGCCCAGCGAATCTTTACCCGGAGCAGATTTCCCTTGTCCAGCAACTGGTCAAAGATATGCGCGAGCTGAAGCATAATGTAGAAATGCTTCATCGCCGTATATCCGCTGGAAAAGGCGTGTTCCAACTCATAGCCGCCGTTCTTCTGCGTGTTAAATCCCTCGTTCTCGATAATCCAGCGCGCGCGGCCACCCCGCGCAAGGGCCGTAACATTGTCCTTGGTGATATAGCAGCTGGATAGCCATGCGCTGTAATATTCTTTTCCATCCGCCCTGGTTTCCCTCAATTCAAGGGCGTTCAGCGTGCGCTTGTTATAGACGATATCATTCACCCAGTTTATCGTCCACTTCTTCCCATCCGGGAACACATCAAGCCGCCGTTCACCTGCAAATTCTTTCAGCGCCTGGAATTCTTTCCATGTCGCCGGCATGCTTCCTTCCTTGAAAGTGATGAGGTAGGAGCACCGCTTTTCCTCGCAAAGGCTGAATACTCCCTCGCATGCGTAAAGCGAGTCAAGAAGCAGGCAGAACGGCGTCTGAGGAAAATCCTTGCGCAGTTTTGGAAGCAGCCGGTAAAACGCCTTGAGTTCGCAATCCTGCTTGTTGACGTATTCTTCAGGATTTTCAATAAACTCCGTCCCGATCGACAAAGCCAACCCCAGGCCGGGGCTTACCAGTTTAGCCTCAAGCACCGGGTGGTAGTAGAGCGTCCTGCCGTCCGAAAGCTTTCGCGTCAGGCAATGCTTGCAATGCCGATGATAATAAGTGACTACCCCGGTGCCATCTATCACTACACCATAGCCGCCCAGTATCCGCCACTGTTCCAGACAGCGGCTGCGTATCAGCGAGCGCAGCACCAGCTTCCTCAGGTCCAGACTGCATTCCACCGGAAGTACTTTCAGCAGGTCGTTAAGTGTGTCGCCGTGAAGCGGCGTGGCCGGAAAAGGGGTGTCCGGATAGAGTATTCTGCCAATCCGCTGCAGGTTCCTGACAAACTTCGGCGTTCCCATTCTGTACTTGATGTTACGCCGGGACCCGGTCTTGAATAAATAAGCCAAAACCCCCACTAGATAGCATTCCGGCAGAGGGTAAGTGATCCGTGCTTGATCGCGCGGGTCCGGAATCCGTGCCAGGGCGGGAAAGAACTCGGGGATAAAATGCCGGATGGTCTTAAACATGGCTTCCGGAGGGGTAAGCCCCTCCCCGCCCTCCAGCTCGTAGCCGGCGGCGACATCCTGCGGCCCAAGGATGACTGCGAGTTCAGCGCCTGGCACTTTTGAGCCGCTTCCAGTACATCCTGGAAATATTCTGCATAAGGGTTTCCGCTTCCCGATACCGTTCAATCCAGATTCGTACCGGCGCAACCCATTCTTCCGGGATGCATTTCATCCGGGGCCCGCCCTTGGTGCTAAAGCCGACATACCAGGATGCATGCCAGTGCCTCCTGGATAAGGCGCAGCGGCAATAGCATTTTCCGCATGCGCGGCGCCGTCTGAAAAGGCTTGCCTGCAGAAGGCCGGGTTCGCTCAATAACTTGCGAAGCCGGGAAAGAGCCTGACGCTCCTCGGGAGACTGGCTGTTCTTGGTGGTTTGGAAGATATTATCCATATACTGGCATTATACATAATGTCAGTATGGGGTGTCAAGAGGCCGGAAAGCAAAGGTGCGAAGAATATTTTTACAGGAAAGCTGGCTACAGAGGGGATTAGGTGCGAAAAATCACTTACTCTTCACGGCTGGTAATTTCTATCGTCATGCTTTTTATCATTCAAAACAGCCAGAACCGCCACACCATCGCGATACAGCTCAAGCTCGACGAGATCATACGCGCCACAAAAGGCGCCCATAATGAAATGATGGACATTGAAAAGCTAACGGACGAAGACCTGGAGAAAATCCAGAAAAAGTACGGCTTGCTGGCGCAGAAAACCAAAGAAGACCTGAAAGAGGGCAAGCTCGATACTCACACTCATGACGTTCAGCTTCCACCGGTAACTAAAGCCACCTAGGGCCAGATATGGACATCAGAAAACACCGGTGGGTACGGTTTTCCCTTATCTTCTTAGCGGTGCTGGCAGCCGGGATCATCCTGAAGGAGGTCGCTGCTCCCGGACTGGTTCGCCGGAGGCTCATTGCGGCGGTTCATGACAGCTGCGAAACCTGCGAACTTTCTCTCGGCCGGGTTCACATTTCGCTGCTGCCATTGGCGCTGAGCAGCGGCAATGTTCGCTTTACCGGAGGGACGCCAAATGCGACCGTCATTAGTGTCGCAGCGAAACGCGTTTACATCCCATTCTCGCTTTTTTCTCTTTTCAAGAACCGTTTCCGTGTCGGTAGAATAGAAATAGAACAGCCGGCGGTCACAGTAACGGAAGGCGACCTCTACGCGCCCTCTTCGGAACAAAGCGACCAGGAGCGGCCTCTTGACCTTGAGATAGAAGGTATTGAGGTAAAAAAAGGCTCATTCACTTACGTGCGTGAACATCCGGGCCGGAAGGGAAGCTTGGAAGTATCGGCTATAAATGCGGCCATAGGGCCTGTCGGCACATCTGAACGCCTTCGGGATAAAGATGTCGCGGCGAGCGCGGACGGCCTGCTGGAGCATTCCGGGCAATTCCACCTGGAGATCAGGGCTAAAATTTTTGCGAAAGTTCCGGACGTAGATGTGAAATTACAGATCGCGGGGCAGGAACTCGCAGCTTTGAACCCGTTCTTCGAGCCGAATGATGGCGTCAAGCTGCATGGCAAACTCCTTGAGGGCCGCAGCTCGGCGGAGATCCGCGGCGCGAGCCTGAAAGCTTCCTCTTACGTGCGCTACCGGGGACTTGAAGTGAGGATCAAAAAGAGCGAGGAGCGAGGCGCGCTCGCCGCGTTCTTCCAGACTTTCCTGGCTTCCGTCACAATACGGAAACAAAACGCGGATAAAGGAAATTTCGACCGCACGGGAACGGTGGAGCTGGAAAGAAAGCCGAAAGAGACCCTTATCAGCTTCACTCTTAGAGGAATGAAAGAAGCCGCGATGAAGGTCTCAACCCAGGGCAGCAAGTAGGGAGGGTGCATGCCGCATAAAATACTTAAGCATCCCCGTGTCCCCTGGCGGACTTTGAGCCCGTGGTTTTTGCGGGGCCTCTTTATTTTTATTTTTATTGCTTGCGAACGCTTCCCAGCAGGGGCGCAAAGCCCGCCGCAGCAGGGGGGAACGGCCGTCTCTACGGTTCCGGCGGCCGGGGCCGCCGCGCCCGAGGAAATTAATTTAACGCTTAATCTCTCAACGAACGCGGACGACTCGCGCGTAGTGCTGGATTATTCGGTCAGGTGGGACTTTAAAGACATTCTGTCTTTCCGGCCCGGCTTTAAAGCGATGTCTTCCGGCTTTAAAGCCGTTTCTTCCTGGGACGTAACTAAGAACACAAGGATTGACTTTTACGGAATGAAGGGCAATCCGTGGAAGATGATCCTGTCGAATGAGCGGTATAACAAAAACTATTCCGCGGCCGGGATCACGGGACAGGCCGGCGCCGGCGCCGGTCTGGTTAACCGCAAGCCGACCGTTTCCCGCCGGCGTCCGCGTCCGGGGTTGTCGCCCCTGATAGATGACTTTATCAGGAATTCAGACGAAATATTGCGGGACCTGCTCCTGCGCGCCTCGCTTCAGTGGGTTTCACCCCAATGGGAAAAGGCCGGCAAAGAGGGCCGCAGGGAATTTGTGAGAGATGTCCTCTCGATGGGCATCTGGGATATGCCGGCGCCCGGCGTTAAGGAGAGCATGAGAGGCCTGGAATACCTGGCAGATGAGCCTGATTCCGGATTCGGGCACATGATCCATAGACCCAGCAGTACCTTAACGCCCTGAATTCAATAGTCCTTACCGGGCGATAGTTGTGCTGTGGGAACACAGAGAAGTTGTTAGGGGGGGCACCGGTCCGTAGGGGACTCCCGGGAGGGTATAATGCACACAATTACTTATTTCAGACAATTCCGGATCACAGGCTACGCCGTTTTTGATTTTGCCGCGGCTTTCCTGGGAATTTTCCTGCTCAGCCCCGTTTTATCTAAATTATCCAGGAAGACCGGCTTGGAAATACCCAAACTCAATTGGCTGTATTTAACTTTACCGCTCGGAGTCGCCGCGCATCTTATTATCGGCAAGATCACGCCGTTAACAAAAGATTTTATTGATCCTCATGATCATTACATTTTAAAGATAGTAATAATCGGTTTGTCGGTTTTAGGATTAAGAAATATAAAACGGGTAAGCGGTACTCCGGAGACTCCAAAATCCGTCTTCGGTAATACTACTGAACAGGCCAGGAAGAAATACGAATAGATGCTCAATGGGTTAAGGTCTATACTTTATAGGACGGACATTAAACAGGGAGGAGAAAAATGGGCACGATTACTACGAAGGACGGTACGCAGATCTATTACAAGGACTGGAGCATGGGACAACCTGTGGTATTCAGCCACGGCTGGCCGCTCAATGCGGACAGCTGGGAGGCGCAGATGATGTTTCTGGCCGACAAAGGCTACCGGTGCATCGCCCACGACCGCCGCGGCCATGGCCGGTCCAACCAGCCCTGGAGCGGCAACGATATGGACACCTATGCCGACGACCTCTCGGAGCTTATTGAAAAGCTAGATCTTAAAGACGCCGTCCTGATAGGGTTCTCCGCCGGAGGCGGGGAAGTTGCGCGCTATATCGGCCGCCACGGCACGAAGCGGGTGGCCAAGGCCGCGCTGATCGCAGCCGTCCCGCCGCTGATGCTGAAAACTGCGGCAAATCCCGGCGGCCTGCCTATTAAGGCGTTTGACGATATCCGTGCCGGCTCCACCGCCGACCGCTCTCAGTTCTACAAGGACATCGCCAGCGGACCGTTCTTCGGCGCCAATAGGCCCGGCTCAAAGGTCTCACAGGGGATGATCGACACGTTCTGGCTGCAGGGAATGCAGGCCGGCCATAAGAACACCTACGACTGCATTAAGGCGTTCTCCGAGACTGATTTCACCGAAGACCTGGGGAAGTTCGACGTTCCGACGCTGATAATTCATGGCGACGACGACCAGATAGTGCCGATCGGCGCCGCGGGCGCCCGCTCTGCAAAGCTGGTTAAGAACGCGGTTTTTAAGGTCTACGCGGGCGCGCCCCACGGCCTTGCGTATACGCACAAGGACAAACTCAACGCCGACCTGCTGGCGTTCCTGAAGTCCTGAAGCTGCTGCATTTGTGGTGGTAGGTTTTACGTAAATATATCAGGAGGAAAAATAATGAACAAAAACAAAACTGTAAGCGCGGCTCCGCAGGTACTGCCGGCCCTGCCCTACGCGGATAGCGCGCTGGCCCCGGTGATCTCGGCGAATACTATCGGTTTCCACTACGGAAAGCATCACAAAGGATACGTGGATAACCTCAACAAGCTGGCGGCGGGGACGGAGTTCGCGGAACTGACGCTGGAAGAAATAATCGCCGCGACAGCCGGTAAAGCGGACAAGGCCGCGATCTTTAATAATGCCTCGCAGGCTTGGAACCATGCGTTCTACTGGCGCAGCCTGGCCCCGAAAGGCGGCGGCAAACCGCCCGCCGCTTTGCAGAAGAAGATAGCGGCCGCCTTTGGCACCCTGGAGGCCTGCAAAAAGGAACTGGCGGCCGCGGCAACTACCCAGTTCGGCAGCGGCTGGGCGTGGCTCGCGCTGGACGGCGGCAAGCTCAAAGTGGTCAAGACCGGCAACGCGGATTCGCCGCTGACCATGGGCCTGAAGCCGCTGCTGACTATTGACGTCTGGGAACACGCCTATTACCTGGACTATCAGAACCGCCGCGCGGACTATGTGGGCGCCGTTCTCGATACACTGATCAACTGGGAGTTTGCGGCAGAGAACCTTGGCTGACGGCCGCCCGCGCGAGCGAAGAAAGGAGAAAACATATGCCAGCTTTCGGATCGCCCTTTTCAGGGTTAGCAAATAGCAGGAAGCTTAATGATGAGGAACTCGTCAGAGCAATTCGTTTCATGGTGGCCGCGGAGTACGAAGCTACCCAGCTGTATATGCAGCTAGCCGAGTCAACCGACAACAAGCTGGCCGCGGTGGTGCTCAAAGACATAGCGGACGAGGAAGTTGTACATGCCGGCGAGTTCCTGCGGTTGCTCTACGAGCTGGCTCCCGGAGAGAAAAAGCTGTACGCCGAGGGTGCGAAAGAAGTGGAAGAAATGATCAAAAAAAATAAATAAATATTTAATTCGGAAACCGTTCGACAAACCCTTGCGGCGGCCTGGCCGCAAGCGGTGCGCCGCTTAGCTGGTTAAAAGGGGGCCTGTATATGAAAGCAGTTGTTTATAAAGGGAACCGCAACATAGTCGTCCAGAAAGTACCGGATGCCAGGATTAAAAAAGCAACCGATGTGCTTGTGAAAATTATGACCACGAACATTTGCGGCTCAGATCTGCATATGTATGAAGGCCGGACGAATATGAAGCCCGGCAGGATCTTCGGGCATGAGGCTGGACCAAGGTCGTCCTTAAACCGGGGCATTGATACCGGAATAAAGGAATTGTGATCCTGGAGGCGGTTTGTGGCATATATAAGATCTTAGAAAGTGATAAAGGAGGCTGATATGGCTATAATAGGGGTTTTGATAGAGAACATGTTTGAGGATTCGGAGTACAAAAAACCCGCGGCGGCTTTTAAAAAAGCAAAACATAAGCTTGTGCATTTAGGGGTCAAAAAAGGAACCGTTAAGGGAGAAACAGCCGGCCTCAAGGTTAAAGTGGAAAAAGCGGTCAGCGAGGTGGTTGCCGGTGATTTTGACGCGCTCTTTATCCCCGGCGGCTATTCTCCGGATCTGTTGAGGAGCCATGATGAGGTGGTCGCTTTCGTGAAACGATTTGCCGCGACAGGCAAGCCAATTTTGTTCATTTGCCATGGGGCACAATTATTGATCACTGCAAACCTGTTAAAAGGACGCAGGGTTACAGGCTGGAAATCCATCATTCAGGATATTAAAAATGCCGGCGCTAAGTATCTTGACCTGGAGGTAGTGAAGGACGGGAATTTCATTTCGAGCCGCTACCCCGCTGATATCCCGGCATTTATCAAAGCTTCATTGGATAAGCTTAAGTAGTATCAAGAAAAGGAAGTTTGAAAAACGCGCACAGTCGCTATGATGTTTTAAGGCATCTAAAAATGCGCGCAAGTTTTCGGGGGCAATTCTGTATGGCTAAAAATATGAAGGTGGATGTGGCGGTTATCGGGGCGGGGACGGCGGGGCTTTTTGCGCGGTATTACGCGGCGAAGGCGGGAGCCAAAACCATAATCCTGGACCCCGGCCCGCTGGGGCCACCTGCGCGCGCGTGGGCTGCATGCCCTCCAAGCTGCTGATAGCGGCCGCTGATGCGGCGCACGGCGCCAGGCAGGCCGCCGCTTACGGGGTGAAGACCAGTGTCAGCGTGGACGTGCGCAAGGTAAGGCGCGGGCGAGACGCCTTTGTGGGCTCGACGATGGAGGACCTCGCGCACTTTTTTATCAGGTCGTCCGCACTCACCGTAAGTGTTCGTGGACCCACATCTTAATCACTGCCTGCCGGGAAATATTGAGTTTCACGGCTTCGCGATCAAGCCCTTTCACCATCCAGGCGGGAAAATCCACATTCACCCTTTTAACCACCGTGGCTTTGTCAAAATCCAGGTGCATGGAAATATCTTTCCCTTGGGCGAATAACTTGTCGAATTCTCCGGCGGAGATTGCCTTACGCGTCTTTTTGGATAAATCTTTCATATATTTTTTCAAACCTCCTGTCGACCCTGTGACAGCTGATGATCCTAATGGCCTCTCCTCTTTGAGTGAAGATAGCCGCATAGATCTTCCGGCGCAACTGGCCGAGAATGAGGAAGCGGTTTTCCCCTTTGACATTCTTGGCCGGAATGACGACATGAGTTGTTTCCCATAATCCCTGTGCTACTTCGAAGTCGATGCCATGGAACTCCTCGTTTGACCGGCTCTTTTTGGCATCATATTCAAAGTGCGTCATTATAAATATAGTATAACAGTTATACCTAACTTATGCAAGGGGTGGAGTGGGGCTTAAACTCAAACTCAGGGCGGTTTTCTGGAATTTTAAAAAATCCCCCGCGTCCGCCTAAGGCGGAAGTATCGCGGCGGGGCGTTGTTTGGTTCAGTCGTCAGCCAGGGCGGGTTCTATAGCTTCGTAATCAACCCGCGGGTCCAGCTGACAGTCGTCCGGCGGGTCGCAGGCGTGTTAATATAATGACGATTGAGGGACTGGCTTAAACTTCGGGAATTCCGCAGGTAGCCCAGGTGGGTTAGATATCGCATTTAAGCCAAAAAGCAGGGCATTGCACCAGGGATATTAGGATATTAAGAACCGTCCCCTATTCTTGTCCCCTATTCCCCTTCTGCTCGGAGCCGCGGACGGGCTCAAGATTCGCGTTGTAAACTTCACCGGTAAGAACCTTGCTCATGGTTTGCGGTCCTCCCGTTTAAGCGATTCAGCCCACACGTCAACGCCGGAGTTGAGCCAGTCTGAATCTTCCCTTGTGTTTTCGTGTTCCGGCATTTTTAAGAGATCTGCTGTTTTTAGATCCAGCGCCAGGGCTACGCGCTGGACAGTTGTTGTTTGGGGCGCGTGGCGGCCGGTTTCAAGTCGGGCGATATTTGCCCGTGCAATACCGGTCAGCTTTGCCAGGTCTTCCTGGGTTAAATCCTTTCTCTCGCGGGCGGCCTGAATCTTTTTCCCTATAGACCAAGCCAGAACGCCGCCTTTGCTGACTTTGGTCTGAATATGAATTCTGCCCCGGCGTTTAACCATGCCGCCGGCAGAGAGGGCGATGACCTGCGCCAGGCCTTGAAGAATCTGCGGGTTGAACGCGCGGTCGAGTATTCCGATAATTCGTTTGGAATCATCAAACAAGCGTCTTTGCGGGGTGGTATACGTGATCATTTAGCCGGCACCTTTGCGGCGATCTTGCCGAGCAGGTTGCTGTTTTCGGTACGCAGGGTGACAACTTCTACGCGGAGCTGTTCATTGACCTGCCGGAAGGCCTCGTACTCGCGATAGAGCATTTTATAATGTTCTACCAGTTTGTGGTACATAGCGGTCAAGATGTTGCTCTGCTTCTTGACTGCGGTCATCTCATTGGCCTGGGCCAGATTGCCGATAATGCTCCCGATAGCGACAATACCCAGAAGATCGTGACTGGCGGAAATGGTTTTCATAGTGTCCTCCTGCTATATTGTATCACAAATGATACATTTGTCAAGATGTCCCGGTGTCGCGAAAGTAATAGGCTACGGCACTAAAAGCAGGGAAGGCGAACAGGCTGAAACATCCAATTCGGCTCCCCCTCTTGACAAAGTTACAATTTGTAACTATACTATTAACATGATAATGAAACTCTTGGGGCATGAAGATTACCTTCGTATTCTACTGGCCTTGCGCCAGGAGGGGAAAGGCTTACGCTTTGACCAGATCAAGAAGATGATGAATCTTAACCCCACCCAGGTGAACCGTGCGCTGAAATTCTTGCGCAATGGACTCTGGATTATCACGCACATACTGCCAATTAAAGAGGGCCGGATTCTGGTTGAATACAGATTAGGAAAGCGCGGCGCGGCATTTCTGGAATCATTCGACTCATTCAGATCCGCCACGCGGCAAAGAATCTCTGTGTTGGGAGCGGCTGAAATTAGTGAGCTTCAAAACCTTTCACACAACCATAGCCCATGGCTATAATCTTTCTTCTCGGACCAAGCGTGTGGAAAGCAGGTAAAAAAAAGCCGACTTACAGCCCCATGGAAATGCGACGCCAGATCGCTGAGCTGTTTCGTGAGACCGGGCATAAAGTAATTCTGATGGAAGATGAACCTGACATTACAGGTGAGGATCTTCCCAATAAATTCTACCGTTTATTGCGCGATAAGGCTGTTACGGATGTTGTGGTGTATTGGCCGCCACGCGCCGAAATGCAAACCACCCACGCCGAGTTCGTGTTGTGGGGCGCGTGTCCGAATATATCACAATTACCTCCGATTCAACTTCTTCACCACGCTTCCATATTCTCCGTCAAAGGGGAGGTCTTCAGCATTAATAATCGTGAAGACAGAAATCGCTATCTAACCTCTATATTAGCCAGACAGGGAGTCTGCCTGGTGGAATGGGAAAGCGATGAGGATTTAAAAGAGCAGGTTTGTTTACTTTCGGCGGAACTTTAAACAGGATATCTTTACCAAAAATGAAAAACCCGCTTTCGCGGGTTTCTCACGCTGGTCCATACGGGCCAGCCACCTCCGAATGCTCGGATTACCTATAGTATAGGATACAACCCAAAAAGCGTCAAGGGAACAACTTCGGCGCCGTTCCGGCCGTGGTTCACGGCCCGCGACCCGCGCAGTTCAGCACGGCCGCCAGAGGCGTGTTCGTGCTACTTTTGCGACACTCAAAGCGGCGCAGCTAGAATTTCACGACGAGAGGGGGGAAAGCCTGGTTGAACTTTCGCGACACTCGCGGCCAGCTCGCCGAATTCTCTTTTCCCCGCAGTTGAATTTCCTATTACTGGCTCTGCTTTTTTTTCTTTTCCCGCAAGGCCGCAGTTGTTGGCGCGGGCCTTGCCGCCAACGGCGGCAAGGGGGGCGCGCGGCCGCGCAGGGGCGGGGAATAGGGATGCGCCCCGCCGGGCCGCGTAAGGAACTCCACTTTATAAAGAACTCCGCCGCGAGTAACCGCGCCCGCTCTGCAGGCCGGAAGTTAACATAACTTGTTATGTTAACCCAAGCCCGCCCGCCTCCTTAAAATTTATCAGGAACGGTGCGGGCGCAGGGCGAAGCAATATGGCGGGGAAAGGGCAACTTACGATAATATGCAGATTATCGTAAAGGGCGGTTCCCCTGCGGCCGGCGCACCGCGCCGAGCGTACCGCCCCGCCTATGGCGGGGCGTGCGGCCGCTATGCGGCCGGCGAGGGAACGACGCCTTGCTGGGCCGCGGCGGCCAGGCAAGGCGGCGCGCGGTGCGCTGGCCGCAGGGGAACCGCCCGTGTTGCCCGGTTCCGCGCTTCGCGGAATTACCCGGCGTATTGCCGCTTGCCGGTAGGGGCAAATTTGCGCTTACTCGCGTTAAGCTGCGGTCTACCTTATCGAGTAACCGCGCAAGCTGGACGGTAACGTCCAGGCCATCGAGGGGACGCCGGGCTGTGTGTGTCGTTAGAAGGCGCGGCCATGCGGCCCCACGAACCGGGCCGCAGCATCGGCCGGGCAACGCGGCGTTAGCCGCGTTGGTGGGGCGAACGGCCGCCAGTGCTGCCGGCGCATCCGCGGCGCAAGGCTGGCCTGGCGGCCGCGCATGGCCGTTACCTGGTTGTTTAAGGATGCCGGCCTGGCCTGCGCCGTTTGCGCAGATCTGGCCGGCCTCCGCTTCGTGAAGAGCGGCCCGCGGCGCAGTGCCGGCTTTGCCGCCAGGCAAAGGCGGAGCTGCGGCCGCAAGGGACGTTTCCGCAGATCATAACGTCTATGAAGGGGGCGTCGAGAAGTTCCCCAGATTCCGGCAGTTATAGAATCCCCACAGCAGCGGCGATGTAAGGTTCCCCACCCCTGTCGCGGCGCAATCTTCCACAGATTCTTCCGGTTTTGCTTTGCTTCCTGGCACAGCGTT